>NZ_BAAAQM010000028.1:0-124823 GCF_039531675.1 Catenulispora subtropica | reverse complement strand
GGCTGACGACGTGAGCGAGGGGAACGAACCACCACCCCACCAACCGCAGGCGCCCCGCCCGACCCGACCACCCCCGGGAAGCCGCGCCAGTTCCCCGAGGGAATCGAGGCCCCCGCCGGAGGCGCCGGCTCTTCATCACAGCCCTTGCCCTTGCCCTTGCCCTTGGCCTTGCTCTTGCTCTTGCTGTTGCTCTTGCTCTTGCTCTCGCTCTCGCTCTCGCTCTCGCTCTCGCTCTTGCTCTTGCTCTCGCTCTCGCTCTCGCTCTCGCTCTCGCTCTCGCTCTCGCTCTCGCTCTCGCTCAGCTCTCAGCGCGCCTGATCTCGCTACAACCCCAGCGACTTGGCGATGATGGTCTTCATCACCTCGCTGGTGCCGCCGTAGATCCGCGACACGCGGGTGTCGGCGTACAGCCGCGCGATCGGGAACTCGGTGATGTAGCCGTAGCCGCCGTGCAGTTGCAGGCACTTGTCGATGACCCGGCCGGCGGCCTCGGTGCAGAACAGCTTCACCTTCGCCGCGTCGGCGACCGTCAGCTCGCCGGCGTCGTGCAGGTCCAGGGCGCGGTCCACCATGCACTGCGCGGCCTCGACCTCGGTGGCGCATTCGGCGAGCACGAACTTCGTGTTCTGGAACGATGCCACCGAGGTGCCGAACACGGTGCGTTCGCGGACGTAGTCCAGGGCGAACCGCAGAGCCGCCGCCGCCGAGGCGTAGCCGCCGACCGCGATGGCGAGGCGCTCCTGCGGGAGGTTGTGGGTCAGGTAACTGAATCCCTGGCCGGCTTCGCCGAGCAGGTTCTCGACCGGGACCAGGACGTCGTCGAAGGCCAGTTCGGCGGTGTCGGAGGTCTTCAGGCCGATCTTGTCGAGCTTGCGGCCCACCGAGTAGCCGGGGGACGTGGTGTCCACGCACAGGATCGACAGGCCGCCGCGCCGGTCCCCGGGGGTCGGCGGTGCGGTGCGCGCGACGACGAGGACCAGGTCGGCCAGCGCGCCGCCGGTGATGAAGGTCTTCGCGCCGTTGAGGACGTAGTGGCGGCCGTCATCGGACAGCTTCGCGGTGGTCTGGATGCCGGCCAGGTCCGAGCCGGTGCCGGGCTCGGTCATCGCGATCGCGGTCATCAGGTCGCCGGAGACGAAGCCCGGCAGCCAGCGTGCCTTCTGCTCCTCGGTCGCGTAGGCGAGCAGGTAGGGGAGGATCAGGCCGACGTGCACGGTCGTGGTGCCGAAGGTCACCCCGGCGCGGGTGGTCTCCTCGATCACGACGGCCTGGTACTTGAAGGTGCTCAGGCCGGCGCCGCCGTACTCCTCGGGGACCCCGACGCCGAACACGCCGAGTTCGCCCAGGCGCCGGTAGAACGCGCGGGGCGGATGGCCGGCCTTCTCCCATTCCGGGTAGACCGGCACCACTTCCTTAGCGATGAAGTCGCGCAGCATGGCGCGGAAGGCTTCGTGGTCCTCGGTGTAGACGGTGCGGCGCATGGCGCCAAGCTACCCGTGGGTATCGCGATGTGCCACGGGTGCCGCGGCTCCCGTCAGAACGCGTCGGGGGGCGGCGCGGGCGACGGCTTCGACTCGGCGTCCGAGACCGGCTTGGCGCCGCCCTGGAAGGCCGTCAGTTCCTCTCCGTGCAGAACTCGGCACGGAAAGGGATCGGAGGCCGCCCGGCGCACGAGGCCCTGGATCGGCAGCGGGGCGTCCGAGGCCAGCAGGACGACGTTGCCGAACTTGCGGCCGCGCAGGATGCCGGGGTCGGCGAGCAGGGCCACGTGCGCGAAATGGTGCCGGGCGTTGGCGATCTGGGTCCGGGTGAAGGACAGGCCGGTGCCGTCGCCGTCGGCGAGGTTCGCGGCGTGCACGCCGTCGGGGCGCAGCGCCCGCTTCGACAGGCCGACGTACTCGGAGGACGTGAGGTGCCCGGGGACGCGGGCCGCGGCGTAGACGTCGGTGACGGTCATGTCGAAGGCGCCTTCCGGGACCCGGCCCAGCAGGTCGCGGGCGTCTCCGCAGCGCAGGCGCACGCGGGCGTTGCGCGGCAGGGGGAGCTCCTGGCGCACGAAGTCGAGCAGCTTGCCGTCGATCTCCACCACCTGCTGGCCCGAGCCCGGGCGGGTGACGGCGATGTAGCGGGGCAGCGTCAGGCCGCCGCCGCCCAGGTGCAGCACCCGCAGCGGCGCCCGCTCCGCCGCGGCGAGGTCCACCATGTGCGCGATCTGGCGCACGTACTCGTACTCCAGGTGCGTGGGGTCGTCGAGGTCGACGTGCGAATGCGGGATGCCGCCGATCATGAGCTGGAAGGCGTTCCGGCGGTCCAGATCCCGCAATAGTTCAGGCGGTTCCTCGGCGTCTCCGGGCAGGTCCCATGTCTTGTCGTGCGACGTGTTTTCGCGGGGCATGTCTCACATCTTTGCTCTGATCGGGCGAACTCGCTAAGCGGCTCGGTGTGCCTGGCGGATGATCTGTCGATAGGCCGAAAGTGTAGGCACATGCCTGAGAGAACCGGTATTCCCCGTTCACGTCGTTCGTTCTTGGCCCGCACACTGGCTTCCGGGGCCGCCGCCGCACCGCTGTTGACCGGAGCCGAGAACGCCGCGGCCGCGGCCACCGCGCTCACCGGGAAGCCGCCCGCGGCGCCGCTTCCGGGGAGCCGGGAAGAGGCGCGCGACGAGGCGCGCTGGCAGACCTGTCTGGGTCTGGCGCGACAGCTGTTGCTGGTGGGGAACGAGAACGAGGACCTGAAACTCACCTATCTGCGAACCCTGATCGACCACGGGCTGCCCCGGACGACCGCGCCCAAGCGGGTGCTGGTGGTCGGCGCCGGCATCTCCGGACTGGTGGCGGCCTGGCTGCTGAAGGCGGCCGGGCACCACGTCACCGTCCTGGAGGCCAACGCGAACCGGATCGGCGGCCGGATCAAGACCTTCCGGGTCGGCCCGGAGACCTCCGAGCCGCCGTTCAGCGACCCCGCGCAGTACGCCGAGGCCGGCGCGATGCGGATCCCGAGCCAGCACCCGCTGACCCTGGCCCTGGTGGACAAGCTGAAGCTGAAGCGGCGGCCGTTCTACAACGTGGACGTCGTGCCGGGGACCGGGAACCCGGACGGGACGCCGCCGCCGGTCACGTACAAGGCGTTCACGGGGGAGACGTGGAGCAACGGCACCGGGCCCGGCGGGTACCGGGCACCGACCCAGGCCTCGAACACGTGGGTCCTGGCCAACGGCGTGCGGGCGCGCAAGTCCGAGTACGGCGACCACCCGGCGGCGATGAACCGCGGGTTCGGGGTGGCGGAGTCGATGCTGAACACGACGACGCACGCGGCGCTGGACGGGATCCTGGCGCCGGTCTACGACTACTACTCGAAGCGGGAGAAGGACGGGACCCGGACGCTGAAGCCGTTCGACCAGTGGGTCGAGGGCTGGGCGCGACTGCTATACGACTTCGACGGCTTCTCCATGGGGCGGTTCCTGACCGAGTACGCGCGCCTGGGCGACGGATCGCTGGAGGCGATCGGGACGATCGAGAACCTGACGTCGCGGCTGCCGCTGGGATTCCTGCACAGCTTCCTGGACGCGTCGGACATCAACCCGAACGTCACGTACTGGGAGCTGGAGGGCGGGACGGCGACGCTGCCGTACGCGATGCTGCCGCAGGTCGCCGACACGGTGGTGATGAACCGGCGGGTGATCGAGCTGGAGTACTTCGACCCGGAGCGGGCGTCCCAGGCGGTGCACACCGACGCGAAGAACCGGGTGTGGGCGCGCACGGTGCAGGAGACCGGCAGCGACGACGTCCCGGGCACCGAGGTGCCGGGCAGCTTCCACGAGTTCACGGCGGACGTGGCGATCGTGACGATCCCGTTCTCCGCGCTGCGCCACGTAACCATCAGCCCCCTGATGTCCTACAAGAAGCGCCGTGCGGTGATCGAACTGCACTACGACGCCGCGACCAAGGTCTTGCTGGAGTTCAACCGCCGCTGGTGGGAGTTCACCGAGGACGACTGGAAGCGCGAACTCGACGCCCGGCAGCCCGGCCTCTACGACAGATACCAGGCCCGACCCGGCGGTGTCCCGGCCGTCCACGCGACCGGCGGCGGCTCCGTCACCGACATCCCCAACCGCTTCGTCTACCACCCCTCCCACCGCATCGGCGACAGCCAGGGCGGCGTCATCCTGGCCAGCTATTCCTGGGCCGACGACGCCCTCCGCTGGGACTCTCTCGACGACGAAGAGCGCTACCCCCACGCCCTCCGCGGCCTCCAGCAGCTCTACGGCACCCGCATCGAGGCCTTCTTCACCGGCCGCGGCAAGACCCAGAGCTGGCTCCGCAACCGCTACGCCCTGGGCGAGGCCGCGGTCCTGACCCCCAACCAGCTCACCCAGCTCCACCCGGCCATCGGCACCCCTGAAGGGCCGCTCCACTTCGCCGGCGAACACACCTCCCTGAAACACGCCTGGATCGAAGGCGCCCTCGAATCCGCGGTCAGAACCGCCCTCGAGGTCAACGCGGCATAGGTACACGTTCGAGGGACTTTTCGGTACGAACCGCCTCCCGTGGCAATCACTGAGGCAGGCGGGGACGGCGCCGGGGCCGCGCAGGTGGACGCGGCCCCCGGCGTCGAGAGGTGTCGAGGTGCCGAGAGGTGTCGAGGTGCTGAGAGGCGTCGATGCGTCGAGAGGCAGGAACCGCTGGGGGAGCCGGGCGCTCGGGGGCGCCTGACAGGGGGTTGCGATGGGGCGAGGGTGAGGCGGCGGTGGTTGGGCCGAGCGGTGGGGCGGCGGGGGCTGGCGGCGCGGTGAGCGCGGTGGTTCGGGTCGCCGGGGGCTTGGTAAGGCGCTGCGGGCGCTAGTGGGTTTCCTTTTGTTGTCAGGACCCTGAGCGGGGGGACGGAGGCGGCGGAGCCGTGGTCGATTTCGGACTCGGCGTCGGGGTCGCGTTGTGTGTGCACATCGGTGTGCTCGGCGCGGGCTTTGACCTTGCTTCTGGTGGAGACCGGCAGCCACCGGTGGTGGCTCCTGCAGCGACTGCTCTGCCTCCGGCCGAACCGTCACTCGCGCGGGTGATGCGATACTCGCCTACCTCGCTGCCGAGCCGTCTGCCACTCGACGATCCGGATCCCGAGCCGTCGCCCGTCGAGCCGGGCCTGCCCTCCGATCCGCTCCCCGTCGAGCCGGGCCTGCCCTTCGAGCCGGGTCACCAGCAGCATCTGCCGTTGCCCGGCACGCCGAAGCCGACACCGCCGCCGCCCCCCAAGCCCACCCCGCCCCCGCCTCCCGAACCGACGCCTCCCGAACCGACGCCTCCCCCGCCCCCACCGACCCCCTGCCACTGCCCTCCGCCTCCGAAACCGACGCCGCCTCCGGTGCCCGAGCCGAAGCCGGCCAAGGTTGCGCCGCCCGCGCCGCGCACGGTGGCGCCGCCGCGGCCCAGGACTCTGATCACGCCGGCCCAGGCGGCGCCGCCGCCGGATCGGCGGGACGACGGGCCCGACTGGGGTCTCGTCTCGCTCGTCGCCCTGATGGTCCCCGCGGCCGTCGCGGCCGGCGCCGCCGCGGGCGGTGCCAGTGCCGGTGCCGGTAGCGCTGGTGGTGGTGCCGGCGGCGGTGGCGGTGGACCTTCCGGACCGGCAGCAGGAGGCAAGTCATGATGGTGTTCTGGGCGATCTTCTCGCTCGTGGTGGGTGTCGTCGTCGCCGTCGTGGCGTCGGTGCTGCTCGGGCGGACCGAGCGGGCGGCGTCGGGGGCGTACAACCCGCAGGCGTTGTCGGTGATCGGGAGCGCGCTGCTGTCCTCGTTCATTCTGGTGACCGCGTTCCTCATCGCCGGGACGTGGTCGACGTACAACACCGATCGTCAGCACACGTACGACGAGGCGCGGTCGGCGACCACCGCGTACTGGCTGGCGGGCAAGTTGCCGGTCGCGGACCGGGACCGGGTGCGGGGTGAGCTCACCACGTACGTGAACCAGGTCATCAGCAGGGACTGGCCCGCGATGGGCGGCCATCAGACCTCGGACGAGGCCAACGCCACGCTGGACGGCCTGCGGGCCGACGTCGGGGCGATACGCCCGGCCGACGCCGCGGCGGAGAAGAAGCGGGCCGACCTGGCGGCGGCGCTCGACGACATCTACTCCAAGCGGCTGATCCGTGCCGCCGACGTCAACTACGACATGCCCAAGGTGCTGTACGTCGCGCTCATCATCGCGGCGATCCTGCTGATCGGGTATCCGCCGCTCGTCGGGCTGACCGCCAACGGCCGCAACGTGGTGCTGCTGGCCGGGCTGGGCGCGATGGTCGGGCTCGGGATCTTCATCGTCATGGCCCTCTCCCACCCCTACGGCGAGCCCCTGCGCATCCAGCCGAGCGCCTTCCGACACGCCCTGGAGCGGTTCGCGCAGATCAACGGATGACGCAAGTAGCATCCGTTACCGAGTCGTTGTCAATAAACCCGTGATCGGAAACACTCCCGGCGACTAGATTTCGCCGCAGTTTCCCTACGTAAACGGGAGGTGTCTCGTCTCATGTCAGAGTACGAGCGGAGTACTAGGGGTCAGGTGTTGACACCGGCCCGGATCATCGCGGCGATCTGCGTCATCCTGCCCTTCGTCGCGGTGCTTTATGTGCCGATATACGACAAGGACGAGTCGGAGCTGGGCGGTTTCCCGTTCTTCTTCTGGTGGCAGTTGTTGTGGGTGGCGGTCACCGCCGGCCTCATGGGCCTGGCGTACTACGTCGTCCGCCGGGAGGAACTGGCCCGCAAGGCGGCGTCGGGGGCCGGAAACGTTGCCGTGCCCGATGCGGTCCAGGACACCGCTCCGGACGCCGTCGCGGACGCCGACACTCAAAACGCTGAGGAAGGGGACGCCGAGTGAGCACCATCTTCACCGCCGCCGCGCCGGCCGCGCCGAGCGACATCCCCACCCCCGACGTCGGCTCGCACGGCATCAACCAGACCGAGCTCGTCGTCGTCGTCTTCTTCTTCCTCCTGGTCTCGGTCCTCGGCTTCCTCGCCGCGCGCTGGCGCCGCGCCCGCCAGGCCAACCACCTGGAGGAGTGGGGCCTGGGCGGACGCAGCTTCGGCGGCTGGATCACCTGGTTCCTGCTCGGCGGCGACCTGTACACCGCCTACACCTTCATCGCGGTTCCCGCGGCCCTGGTCGGCGGCGCCTTCGGGTTCTTCGCCGTGCCCTACACCATCATCGTCTGGCCGCTGGTCTTCCTGTTCCTGCCGCGTCTGTGGTCGGTCTCCCGCAAGCACGGCTACGTCACGCCCTCCGACTTCGCACGCGGCCGGTACGGCTCCAAGGGACTGGGGCTCGCCATCGCGGTCGTCGGCGTGGTGGCCACCATGCCCTACATCGCGCTGCAGCTGGTCGGCATCCAGGCCTGCCTGGACGTGATCGGCATCGGCGGCAAGGGCTCCTCGACGTTCGCCAAGGACCTGCCGCTGTTCATCGCCTTCGCGGTGCTGGCGGCCTTCACCTACACCTCGGGCCTGCGCGCCCCGGCGGTGATCGCGTTCGTCAAGGACTTCCTGATCTACCTGGTCATCATCGTGGCCGTCATCTACATCCCGACCCGCTTCACCGGCGGCTGGCACGGCATCTTCCACGCCGCCTCGACCGGGCCCACCGGCAAGACCAAGCCCGGCTTCCTGTCGCTGAACGACCACAACGGCAAGGCCAACGCCTTCCCGTACGCGACCATCGCGCTGGGCTCGGCGATGGCGCTGTTCATGTACCCGCACGCGCAGATCGGCGTGCTGTCCACCAAGTCCCGCAACACCGTGCGCAAGAACCTGGCCGGACTGTCCGTCTACTCGCTGGTGCTGGGCCTGATCGCGCTGCTCGGCTACATGGCGCTGGCCGCCGGCTTCAACGGCACGGCGACCGGCCACCTGGACGGCAACCCGCAGCACGCGGTGCCGGCGCTGTTCGACGCGGTGTTCCCGTCCTGGTTCGCCGGGGTCGCCTTCGCGGCGGTCGCGATCGGCGCCCTGGTGCCCGCGGCGATCATGTCGATCGCGGCGGCCAACCTGTTCACCCGCAACATCTACGTGGACTTCATCAAGCCCGACGCGACCGCGCACCAGCAGGCGCAGATGTCGAAGTTCGTCTCGCTGCTGGTGAAGTTCGGTGCCCTGGCCTTCGTGCTGGGCCTGGACGCCACCAGCGCGATCAACTTCCAGCTGCTCGGCGGCGTGCTGATCCTGCAGACGTTCCCGGCGATCGTCATAGGCCTGTTCAAGCGCTGGTTCCACCGCTGGGCGCTGATCGCCGGCCTGGTGACCGGCGTGGTCTACGGCGTCGTGGTGGCCTGGCAGCAGAAGAAGCTCTCCGCCGACGGCAAGGTGCTCCAGAACCACTTCGGCGCCCAGATCGCCAAGGTCCCCGGCACCCACCTGTACGCGTACATCGCGATCACCGCGCTGGTCCTGAACCTGATCGTGACCGTGGTGCTGACGGTGGTGTTCCGGGCGCTGAAGGTCGCCGAGGGTGTCGACGAGACACAGGCCCACGACTACACCGCCGACGACGGTGACACGGATCTCCCGGATCTGGTCCAGGCCGAGCCGGCGCTGGCCGAGCTGTAGGCCGGGGCTCGAAGAAACAGGCTCCGGGCCGCTTGGCGGCCCGGAGCCTTCCCGTGGTCTCCCGGGACCTCCGCGGATCTACGCCGCGAGACCGACCGCCCGCGCGTACCGCCGCCGATGCCATGCCGGCGTCCCGAACAGCTGCGCCGTCGCGTGCGCACGCTTGAAGTACCAGTGGATCGGGTGCTCCCACGTGATGCCGATGCCGCCGTGCAGTTGGATCGCCTCCCCGGCGATGGTCGAGAAGGCTTCGGAGCAGTAGGCCTTGGCCCGCGACGCCGCGACGCCGACTTCGTGCCCCGACGCTGCGGCGAACGCGGCGGCGTAGGAGGCCGAACGCGCCGACTCCAACAGCGTGTACAGATCGGCCAGCCGGTGTTTCACCGCCTGGAACGAGCCGATCGGCCGTCCGAACTGCACGCGCTGCTTCGCATACGCGAGCGTCAGGTCGAAGGCCCGCTGAGCACCGCCGACCTGCTCGGCCGAGATCATGACGCACGCCAGGTCCAAGATCCGGTCCAGTACCGGAGCCGCGTCCGCGCTCAGCAGCCTCGCCGGCGAACGCTGGAACCTGACGACCGCCTGCGGCCGGTTCGGATCCACGGTCTCGACCGGGAGGACCGCCGCGTCGCCCGCCGTGACCGCGAACAGCCCGAGCCGCGAACCCCCGCCGTCCACCACCCGCGCCGGAACCACGAAGAGGTCCGCCTCGGCACCGTCCAGCACGTGCTCCTGCGAGCCCGCCACGGACCAGGTCCCGTCATCGGAGCTCTCCGCAGCGGTCTGGAACTCCTCGCCCCACGCGACCGTGGCCCGCACGTGCCCGTCAGCGATCCCCGGCAACAGCGCCGTCTTCGCATCCGCCGAGTCGGCGGCCAGAATCGCCTGCGCGGCCAACGCCGTGCTCAGGAAACCGGGCGCCGCCAAGGCCGCACCGAGCTCCTCCACTACCACGTGCGTCTCCACCACCGAGAACCCGGCGCCGCCGAACTCCTCCGGGATCGCGAGTGAGTGCGCTCCGACCTGTTCGGCGAGCAGCCGCCACACGTCGCCGCCGGCGGTCCGCTCCAGCAGCGTCCGCACCGTCCGCCGGAGCTCTTCCTGTTCAGGGTCGAAGCGCATGCCGCGGACCGTAGCGGGCCCGGCGTGAAGTGGCCAGAGCGGTCTCTCCGGCGCTACCGCGCGTCCCGCAGCGTCTCCACCGGCACCGCGGGCAGCCCGTCGATGCTGACCGCGTTCTTGCGGGCCACGTAGTCGATGTGGAACTCCTCGTCGCGCCGCCCGAAGTACTCGGCGAGCAGGCGGCGCTCGCCCTTGTACTCCATGAACGGCACCGCGTACCCGCACGAGTCGCTGACGCGCGTCGCCGTCACCAGCACGATGGCGCGGGGGCCCGGATCGGCGGCGGCCGCGAACAGCCCGACGTACTCGTCCCACCGCGGGTCGTCCCTGAACACCACCTCGCCCCGGCCGTGGACGCGCACGATGTTCGGCGGGCCGCCGAACGCCGCCCACATCAGGGTGATGCGACCGTTCTCCCGCAGGTGCGCCAGGCTCTCGGCGCCGCTGCCGGTCAGGTCCAGGTACGCGAGCTTGTCCGGTCCGAGGACGGCCAGCGAGCCGAGTGTCCCCTTCGGCGAGACGTTGACGTGCCCCTCCGCCGCCAGCGGCGCGGTGGCCACGAAGAAGAGCGGCTGCGCCTCGATGAACGTCCGCAGCTTGTCGTCGATGACCTCGTGCACATTCACCATGATCCGAGTCTCGCCCGATGACCGGATCGTGGGCAATGTCGTCTCAGGATACGGGCGCCTGGTACGGTGTCAGCCCTCGTCGTCCCGGGCCCGATGCGGACGCGGCGCCAGCGAGGGCGAGCCGGCCGGCAGCGGCACCGGAGCGGTGGCCCGCCCCGAGGACCGGAGTTCGTCCAGATCGCGGAGCATCTGGTCGGCGAGGTCGCGCTCGGCGGCGTGATACCGCTCGGCCCACTTCAGGGCGATCTCCGGGTACGCCCACGCCGTCTCGTCATGCGCGGCCTGGGAGTCTTCGGCGGCCTCGGAGCGGCGTCGCTCGGAGTTGTCGCGGTGCTCGGTCACGATCTCGCGGAGCCGGTCGGGCTCGGTCAGGTGGCCCAGCCAGACCCGCAGCAGCACGCCGTGTTTGAGGACCGGCACCTCGACCGGCGCGGTGCGGGCCCACGTGCGCACCGCGGCGCGTCCGGCGTCGGTGATGGCGTAGACCCGCTTCCCCCGCACCTCGTCCTGCATCACGGTCCGGGAAGTGACGTAACCGTGCCGCTCCAGGCGCTTGAGCTCGCCGTAGATCTGGCTGAACGACGGCGACCAGTAGAACAGCTTCAGCGACCAGTCGGCCCACTTCTTGATGTCGTACCCGGACAGCTCCTGCTCGAACGACAGCATGCCGAGCACCGCCCAGCTCGTCGCCGGCAGGCGCGGGTCGTCGGCCTCGGCGCCGGAGTCCGCCGCTTCGTCACGTGTTGGAGGGGCCACGACGGTAAGCGTAACGGCTCGACTCGCTCACTCCTCGTGCCGTCGCGTGCCGTCGCGTGCCGTCCGCGTGCCGTCCGCGTGCCGCCGCGGGGCGCCTCGACCTCGGCGCCGGGCCCCGAACCGGCCGAGGACACCGAGGACGACGACAACGCGGCCGTCCTCCGGTCGGAGCGCGAGGCTCTGGTCGCGCGGCTGCACGAGGCGGACATCCCGGTCCGGCCGAGTTCCACCGGAACCTACAACGTCGACCACGCTTACGGCACCGCGGCGCGGGCGATGGAATACGTCGAGCAGCTCGCCGCCATCGGAGTCGAAGAGGTGATCTGCCTGATCCAGATGGGCACCGTGCCGACGCCGCCGCGATGGAGACCGTCCGGCAGTGGGGCAGCCACGTGATTCCGCAGTTCAGGACACCACCCGGAGGAGACCGATGACGCTGGACGCGCAGGCCCGCCTGATCGTGGAGGCCCTCACCGCGATGTTCCCGGACCTCGGCGGCACCGTCACCGAGGCGGCCGAGGCGCGCGCGATCCTGGCGCTGGCGCCGCGGCTGCCGATCCTGGTCGAGCTGCCGTCCGTGACGGACCGCGTGATCCCCGGTTCCGGCGCCGCGCACGACATCCCCGTGCGCGTCTACCGGCCCGTCGCGGATCAGGACGCTGTGACGCCGGTCGTGGTGTTCTTCCACGGCGGCGGCTTCGCCATCTGCAACGTCGAGCTCTATGACGGCTTCTGCCGCGAGCTGGCCCGCTCCACCGGTGCGACGGTGGTCTCGGTGGAGTACCGGCTGGCGCCGGAGACGCTGTATCCGGGCGGTCTGGAGGACGCCTACGCGGTCACCGCCTGGGTCGCCGAGCACGCCGCCGAACTGGCGGTGGATCCCGGGCGGCTCGCGGTCGCCGGGGACAGTGCGGGCGGCAACTTCGCCGCCGTGGTGTCGCTCATGGCCCGGGACCGTGCCGAGCGCGGCTATGCGAGCCCTGATATCCGCTACCAGGTGCTCGTGTATCCCCCGGTGGACTTCGCCGACACCGCCGACGACTTCCCGTCGAGGACCGAGAACGGCGAGGGGTACTTCCTGACCACGCGGCACCTGGTGTGGTACGACGCGCAGTACCTGCAAGGCGCCGACCGTGCGGATCCCTACCTCTCGCCGCTGCGCGCCGCGGACCACGCGCGCCTGCCCGCTGCCTGCGTCGTCACTGCTGAACACGACCCGCTGCGCGACGAGGGCGACGCCTACGCGGCCAGACTCGCCGCGGCCGGCGTCCCGGTCGAGCACCTGCGGGTCGAGGGCATGTTCCACGGCTTCCTGACCATGCCGCACCCCACCGCCGACCGGGTCCGCGCCGCCGTGTTCGAGGCGGTGCGGGTCGCGCTCACCTGATGGTCACGTCGGCGTTGCTCGTGGCGACGTGGATCTCGTTGGGGGCGAAGCGGTCCTGCTTGTTCTTCAGGTTCGGGGTTCCGTTGCTGGTGCTGACGAAGTCGTAGTAGGGGGTCTTGCCGTCGGTGGTGATGTCCACGCCGCCGTTGGAGGTGGAGACCGTGATCACCTTCGGAGCCCCGGTGAACGAGGCCTCGACGCCGGCGTTGGAGGTCACCAGGGACATGTCGGCGTCGCCGCCGAGCCGCCCGGCGGTGATGCCGCCGTTCGCGGTGCGCAGGTCGACGCCGCCGTCGACGTCGTACACCTCGATGCCGGCGTTGGACGTCGTCACCTGGACGGCGATCTCCGGCGGCACGCGGATGTCGATGTCCGCGCCGCCGCAGCCGCCTCGCAGGCAGACCTTCTTGAGCGTCAGCACGCCGTCCGAGACGTTCTGGTCCAGCCGCAGCGGCGCCTGGGAGGAGCCGTGCCACGTCAGGTCGGCCGTGCCGCGCACCCCGGACATCGTCGGGTCGCCGCTGACGTGCACGGAGCCGTCCGCGTCCTCGATGACGACCTTGGACACCTTCCGGGTCTCGGCGATCTGCACCGTCGTGTGCTTGCCGTCGATCGATCCGGACATCACCAGCGCCGCGGCGCCGGCCGGGACGGCGACCGCCGCGACGATGCCGATCAGGGCGACGGTGCTGATCCGGACCGCGGCGATCGGGCGGCGGGCCGGCGAGGGGCTCTTCAGAGTGTCGCTCACTGGATGGTCACCTTGCCGTTGGTGGTGGTCACGTCGATCTCGCGCGAGGCGTAGCGGTCACCGACGTTGCCCAGTTCCTGGCCGCCGTCGGTGGTGGTGACGTTGTCGTAGTACGGGGTGCGGCCGTCGGTGGTGATGGTGACGTCGCCGTCGCCGCTGCTGACGGCGATCCGGTCCGGCGCGCCGGTGAAGGCCGCGCGCACCGTGCCGTCCGTCGTCGTGAAAGACGCCGGGCCGGAGCCCAGCCCGAAGGCTTCGAGGTCGCCGTCGAGCGAGGTCAGGTCCACCCCGCCGGCGACGTTCCGGACCTGGATCCGCCCGCTGGACGTGGCGGCCCGCACCGAGATCCCCGGCGGCACGCGCAGCGTGATGTCGATCGAGCCGCAGGCGCCGGGCGAGCAGTCCTTGGACAGGGTGAGGACGCCGTCCGCGACGCTCTGGTGCAGCACGGGCCGCGGTCCGTGCACGCCTTTCCACTGAACCTCGGCCTGGCCGCGGGCGTCGGTGGCCGCCGCGTCGCCGGTGATGAAGACGTCGCTGTCGGAGTCCTCCACCACCACCCGGGTGATCGGCCCGGTCGGCGTGATCGCGACCGTGGTGTGCTCGCCCGTCACCCGCCCGGAGATCGCGACGGCCGTCGCCGCGGCCGCGGTCGGCACGAGCACCGCCGCGACCACCCCGACGAGGGCGGCGCTGCTGATCCGGACAGCGCCGATCGGCCGGCGGGTCGGAGAGACGTCTTGGGTCATGACTCGATGGTGGCTCGGCGGCGGGTGACCGGGCGATGGGGTTACCCCCACTCTTGGCCCGGCGACCACCCTACCGCCGGGCTACTCCGTCATGATCAACCGCTCGCGGTGGAAGGACGGAGTACCCCAGGCCGAGTACAGCGCGCGGATCTTCTTGAAGAAGACGGACAGGTCGTACTCGTCGGTGTAGCCGATGGCGCCGTGAAGCTGGAGGGCGGTGCGGGCGGCCCGGTAGGCGGCCTCGCTCGCGGCGGCCTTCGCGGCGGAGATCTCGTCCGGGGCGAAGGACAGCGCGGCGGCGAAGACCAGGGGGCGGGCGAACTCCAGCGCGGTGTGGGCGTCGGCGAGACGGTGCTTGACCGCCTGGTACTCGCCGATAGGACGGCCGAACTGGACGCGCTGCCGGGCGTACCCGACCGTCATGTCGAGTGCGGCCCGCCCGAGGCCGAGGAGCTGGGCGGCGGTGTAGAGGGCGGCGGCGTCGAAGACCGCGGCGGGGGCCCGGCCGGCGACGGCGGACAGGGGCCGGGTCGGATCGAGGGAGGCGATCGGCGGCCCGTCGGCGCCGGGAAGACAGAGATCTGCGATCTCGGCGTTGGGTGCGTACGGCGCCTGCGGAGGCACGGCGGCGGTGGCTATGGCTCCGGCGGCCAGCCCCGGCAGCCACTCGGAGTCGCCGTCGTCGGCGAGCGCCGTCGCGACGGCCAGCGACTCCGGATACGGACCCGGTGCCGCGTGATAGCCGACGCGCTCCAGCGCCGCGCACAGCTCGACCGGATACTCGCCCGCGAGCCCGTGCAGACCGATGGACGCCAGCCCGCGCCAGATCTCCAGCCCCCGCTTGGTGTCGCCGGCGGCCCAGGCGCGCGCGGCGGCGATCCCGTCCGCGTCGCGGAGCAGAGCGTCGACCGCGTCGCGGAACCCGCGCTGCTCGGTGGTCAGAGCGAATCTCACCGCGTCCCCCTCGGCATCCCGAGCACCCGCTCGGCGACCACGTTCCGCTGGATCTCGTTCGTGCCGGCGTAGATCGGCCCCGCGAGGGCGAACAGATAGCCGTCCATCCAGGCCGAGTCGAGGTGTTCGGCCTCCGGTCCCAGCAGGTCCAGCGCCGTCTCGTGCATGGCCAGGTCCAGCTCGGACCAGAACAGCTTGTTCACGCTGGTCTCCACGCCGAGGGTGCCGCCGTCCGCGATCCGGGCCGCGGTCTCGAACGTCGCCAGCTGGTAGGCCCGCGCGCCGATCCAGGCGTCCGCGACCCGGTCGCGGAACGCGGGCGGACGGCCCGCGGACTCCCACAGGGCCCGCAGTCTCCGCGCCGTCGCGAGGAAGCGGCCGGGGGAGCGCAGATACAGTCCGCGCTCCTTGCCGGCCGTGGCCATCGTGACCTTCCAGCCGTCGCCGACGGCGCCGAGGACGTCCGCGTCGGGGACGTGGACCCCGTCCAGGAACAGCTCGGCGAAGCCGGGTTCGCCGTCGAACTGCGGGATCGGGCGCACCGTCACGCCCGGCGCGGTCAGCGGGAACAGGAAGGAGGTCAGCCCTCGATGACGCTCGGCCGCCGGGTCGGTGCGGAACAGGCCGAAGCCCCAGTCCGCGAACGCCGCGCGGGACGACCACGTCTTCTGCCCCGACAGCAGCCATCCGTCGCCCGACGGCGCGCGAACCGCAGTGGAACGCAGCGCGGCCAGGTCCGACCCGGCCTCCGGCTCGGACCACGCCTGCGCCCAGATCTGCTCGCCGGAGGCCATCGCCGGCAGGAACCGCGCCTTCTGCTCCGCCGTCCCGTGGTCCAGGATCGACGGCGCCAGCAGGTTGATCCCGTTCTGCGACACCCGCCCCGGGGCGCCCGCGGCCCAGTACTCCTCCTCGAAGATCAGCCACTCGGTGATCGACGCGCCGCGTCCGCCGTACTCCGCGGGCCAGGACACCACCGAGTACCGCTCGTCGAACAGCTCTCGCTCCCACCGCCGGTGCGCCTCGAAGCCCTCGGCGGTGTCCATCGACGGCAGCGGCTCGGCCGGCTGGTGCGCGGCCAGCCAGCTCCGCACCTCGCGGCGGAAGGTCTGCTCGGGCTCACTGAAGCTCAGGTCCACGCGGCCTACCGTACCAAGCAAACGATTGGTAGGGTAGGGTGCGTGGAGCTCACCTACACCGCCGCGGACGAGGCCTTCCGGGCCGAGGTCCGTGCCTGGCTGCGGGACCACCTGACGGGGGAGTTCGCCGCCGCCAAGGGCCTGGGCGGGCCGGGCCGCGAGCACGAGGCCTTCGACGTCCGGGTGGCGTGGGACCGCCATCTCGCCGCGCACGGCTGGACGTGCCTGGACTGGCCGAGGGAGTACGGCGGCCGCGCGGCCACGGTCGCGCAGCAGGTCATCTTCCACGAGGAGTACGCCCGCGCCGAAGCGCCGATCCGGGTCAGCCACATCGGCGAGCAGCTGCTGGGCCCCACGCTCATCGCCTACGGCACCGAGGAGCAGAAGCGGCGCTTCCTGCCGGGGATCCGCGACGTGACCGAACTCTGGTGCCAGGGCTACTCCGAACCCGACGCCGGCTCGGACCTGGCCAACGTCAAGACCACCGCCGTGCTGTCCGGGGACGGCACCGAGTGGATCCTGAACGGCCAGAAGATCTGGACCTCGCTGGCCCACCTCGCCGACTGGTGCTTCGTCATCGCCCGCACCGGACCGGACAAGCCCAAGCACCGCGGCCTGTCCTACCTGCTGGTGCCGATGGACCAGCCCGGCGTCGAGGTCCGGCCGATCCTGCAGCTCACGCGGACCTCGGAGTTCAACGAGGTCTACTTCACCGACGCCCGCACCGCGGCCGGCCACGTCGTCGGCGGCGTCGACGCGGGCTGGCGGGTCGCCATGGCCACGCTCGGCTTCGAGCGCGGCGTGTCCACCCTCGGCCAGCAGATCGGCTTCCGCCGCGAACTCGACGGGATCATCGCGCTCGCCCGGGCGAACGGCGCCGCCGGCGACCCGCTCGTCCTCGACCGGCTCACCCGCGCGAGCATCGGGCTGGACGTGCTGCGTCTCAACGCCCTGCGGTCGATGACCGGCCTGGCCGACGGCGCGCCGGGCCCGGAGGCCTCGATCGGCAAGCTGGCCTGGGCCCGCTGGCACCGCGATCTCGGCGAGCTCGCCATGGAGGTGCTCGGCGGCGGCGGCACCGTCACCGGTCCCGGCTACGACCTCGACGAATGGCAGCGGCTGTGGCTGTTCAGCCGCGCCGACACCGTCTACGGCGGATCCGACGAGATCCAGCGGAACGTCATCGCCGAGCGCGTCCTCGGCCTGCCCAAGGAGCCCCGCGCGTGACCGTGCCCCGTTATGTGGAGGGCCACGACCTCCTCGCCGGCAAGAACGTCGCCGTCACCGCCGCGGCCGGCACCGGCATCGGCGCCGCCGTCGCCCGCCGCTGTCTGGAGGAGGGCGCGCGGGTCGTGGTCAGCGACCACCACGAGCGCCGCCTGGAGGAGACCCGCGCCGCGCTCGCCGGGGAGTTCGGCGCGGACGCCGTCCACGCCATCGTCTGCGACGTCACCCGGGAGGAGCACGTCCAGGCCCTGATCGACGGCGCGGTCGAGCGCCTCGGCCGCCTGGACGTCCTGGTCAACAACGCCGGCCTCGGCGGCACCGCCTCGGTCCTGGAGATGACCGACGAGCAGTGGCTGCGCGTCCTGGACGTCACCCTCAACGGCACCTTCCGCTGCACCCGCGCCGCGCTGCGCCGGATGCGCGACCAGGGCACCGGCGGCGTGATCGTCAACAACGCCTCGGTGATCGGCTGGCGCGCGCAGGAGGGGCAGGCGCACTACGCCGCGGCGAAAGCCGGGGTCATGGCCCTGACCCGGTGCTCCGCGCTGGACGCCGCCCCGTACGGTGTCCGGGTGAACGCCGTCGCGCCGTCCCTGGCCATGCACCCGTTCCTCGCCAAGGTCACCACCGACGACCTGCTCGCCGAGCTGACCGCGCGGGAGGCGTTCGGGCGCGCCGCCGAGCCGTGGGAGGTCGCGAATGCCATGGTGTTCCTGGCAAGCGACTATGCCTCCTACCTGACCGGTGAAGTCCTCTCCGTTTCGAGCCAACATGCCTAAGACCAATCCCCCCGCTCCCCCTCATCGGGACCGCCGCGCCGAGCTGCTGAGCCTGGCCGCGGGGCTGTTCGCCGAGCGCGGCTACAAGAACACGACGGTGCGCGACATCGCGGACGCCGCCGGGATCCTGTCCGGGAGCCTCTACCACCACTTCGACTCCAAGGAGACGATGGCGGACGAGATCCTGCGGACGTTCCTGGACGACCTGTTCCGCGACTACCGCGCCATCGTCGAGCGTGAGAGCGATCCCCGGCGCGCCTTCGAGCAGCTGGTGCACGCCTCGTTCCGGGCCATCGACCGGAACCATTCGGCGATCGCGCTGTACCAGAACGAGGCCAAGCAGCTGCGGCAGTCCCCGCGGTTCGCCTACCTGGACGAGACCGACCGGGAGTTCCGCGACATCTGGCTCGGCACGCTGGAGAAGGGGATCGCCTCCGGGGCGTTCCGGGCCGATCTCGACGCGATGATGGCCTACCGGTTCGTGCGCGACACCGTGTGGGTCGCCGTGCGCTGGTACGTGCCGGGCGGGAAGCTCACCGCCGAGGCCGTCTCGGCGCAGTACCTCTCCATGATCCTCGAAGGGTTCCAGAGCAGGGAGTGAGGCAGCGATGGGCGAGGCCTACATAGTCGGGGCCGTGCGGACGGCCGTCGGGCGCAAGAAGGGCGCGCTGGCGTCCGCGCACCCGGCGGATCTGGGCGCCCACGTCATCCGGGCGGTGGTGGACGCGGCCGGCGTCGATCCGGCGGCGGTGGACGACGTCGTGTTCGGGTGCGTCGACACCATCGGGCACCAGGCCGGAGACATCGCGCGCACCGCGTGGCTGGCCGCCGGGCTGCCCGAGGAGGTGCCGGGCGTCACCGTGGACCGGCAGTGCGGATCCTCGCAGCAGGCGGTGCACTTCGCGGCGCAGGCGGTGCTGTCCGGGACC
Source organism: Catenulispora subtropica (assembly GCF_039531675.1). Classification (NCBI taxonomy): domain Bacteria; kingdom Bacillati; phylum Actinomycetota; class Actinomycetes; order Catenulisporales; family Catenulisporaceae; genus Catenulispora; species Catenulispora subtropica. The sequence continues at coordinate 105,814 of NZ_BAAAQM010000028.1, read as the reverse complement.
GCGGACCTGGTGGTGGCCGGCGGCGTGCAGAACATGTCGCAGATCCCGATCGCGGCCGCCATGACGGTGGCCGCCCAGTTCGGCGTCACCGACCCGTTCTCCGGGTCGCGGGGCTGGCGCGCGCGGTACGGCGACCAGCCGGTGTCGCAGTTCCACGCCGCCGAGCTGATCGCCGAGAAGTGGAACGTGACGCGCGACGCCATGGAGGACTTCGCGCTGGAGTCGCACCGGCGCGCGCTGGCGGCGATCGACGAGGGCCGGTTCGAGCGGGAGATCGTGCCGTACGAGGGGTTCGCGGTGGACGAGGGGCCGCGGCGCGACACGTCGAAGGAGGCGATGGCGGGGCTGCGGACCCTGGTCGAGGGCGGACGGCTGACCGCGGCGGTGTCTTCGCAGATCTCTGACGCGGCCGCGGCGCTGCTCATCGCCTCCGAGGACGCGGTGCGCACGCACGGGCTGACGCCGCGGGCCCGGATCCATCACCTGTCGGTGCGCGGCGCCGATCCCATCCTCATGCTCACCGCGCCGCTCCCGGCCACCGCGCACGCGTTGCGGAAGACCGGGATGAGCCTGGACGACATCGACCTGGTCGAGATCAACGAGGCGTTCGCACCGGTGGTCCTGGCGTGGGCCCGGGAGAGCGGCGCGGATCTCGCGAAGGTGAACGTCAACGGCGGCGCGATCGCGCTCGGGCACCCGCTCGGCGCCACCGGCGCGCGGCTGATGACGAGCCTGCTGCACGAGCTCGAGCGCACCGGCGGCCGGTACGGGCTGCAGACGATGTGCGAGGGCGGCGGGCAGGCGAACGTCACCATCATCGAGCGCCTGTGACGGAACCTGGGAAACCTCTGAGGCGGGTGATTCGTATCAGCCGGCGAATCCCGTGACCGCGCAACGCGGCGGCAGTACCCTGAATGCTGATGAACGTGAATATGAAGGCCGGTGCCGCCGTCGCCGCCGTGGTACTCCTCCTGTTCCTCATCGTGCGGCCGACGAGTTCGGGACACCACTTCAAGGTGACCGCGACCGAGTACGACTGCAACGTGAAGATCGTGGACGACCCGCGGCCGCTGAACCGCCAGATCCTGGCCACGGTGGGCATCAAGTGCGCCACCACGCCCAAGGAGACCGACTTCATGTTGCAGCTGCAGTACCGCAAGGACAGCGGTGCGCAGTGGGCGAATATCGGCGACGCCCGCAAGTACACCGGCCCGCCCACCAAGGACTACACGGACATCAACATCACCCAGCCCTGCAAGGCGGGCGACTGGCGCATCGCCTACCAGCTGATGGGCGTCGCCGCCTCCATCGGCAGCAACTTCCAGGAGCCGCAGCAGTTCGGCGACGGCAAGAGCATCAGCCAGTCGCAGTGCGACAACAGCTGACGAGGGCCGGGCGCCCGGAGCGCGGCGGACCGGTCGGGACACGGCAACCCTGAGCCGCCGGAACTCGTGCTACCTGGCCTTCTGGCCGATTGCGCGCCATACTTCCGGCTAGCACGGAATCAGGATCGTGTCATATCCGCCGCGGCACCGGCGACGTGCAGGTCAGAGTCCTGATACGCGGCTCGCACCGGGGAGTGGGCTCCCGGCCGGGCGGGCGCGTTCCACGGTGATCGGTCGGGGGATGCGGCGCGGTCCGCCTCAGTCGCGCAACCGTCTGCCAGTCGGGAGTCGACGCCGGTGCCGCCACAGGACGGATCGTCCGCGCCGGCGCTGCCCGGACCCGCGGCCGCGATCCGGCCCCGAGTCGTGGTGCAGTGCCGTGACCGCATGCTCGGCGACGCCCTGGTCGAGTGGTGCGGGCGGCAGACGCCGTTCGTCGCCGTCGGCCCGGCCGCGGACGGGGCGGCGCTGCTGCGCCTGTGCCGGACGCACCGCCCGGTGCTCGTGGTGCTCGACGCCGAGGGCGGCGCCTGCGAGGCGCTGGCCCAGCTGCCGCCGCCCCGGCCCTACGTCATCGGCCTGCGGTCGAGCCGGTGTCCGCGCGGGTCGGTGTCCGCGTCCGCTTTCAACCAGCTCATCGACCGCTCCGGGGGCCTGCCGCCGCTCGCCGCCGCCCTGCACGCGTTCCTGGCCCACCCCGTCGTCACCGGCACCGCCTACTACCGCCTCACCGCCCGCGAGGCCGAGGTCCTGTCGCTGCTCGGCACCGGCCTGCGCACCGCCGAGATCGCGGTGCTGCTCGGGCTGAGCCCGCGCACCGTCGACAACCACCGCCGCCGCATCTACGCCAAACTCGGCGTGCAGTGCGTCTCGCACGCCGTCGCCGCGGCCGCGTCGGCCGGGCTGCTCCCGCCGCCGGCGATCCTGCCCCAGCCGGTGCCGCTGACGCCGCGCGAACGCCAGATCCTCGAGCTCGCCGACCGCGGACTGAGCACCAAGCAGACCGCGCGGGTTCTGCTGGTCTCGGCCAAGACCGTGGAGAACACCTGGCGGCACCTATACGGCAAACTCGGCGTCCACGGCCGGGCCCAGGCGCTGGCCATCGTGCACAGCTGGGGCGGCAGCCCGGACGCGGCGCCGGTTGACCCGCAATCTAGTTAGGCGCCATACTACTTTCATGAGCCCGGAACCCCGTCCCTCCGCGCCGAGCCTGGAACAGGCACGGCGGCAGATCCGCGGCTACGGCCTCGACGCCGATCCGCAGTCCGTCCTGGTCGCGGTGCGGCTGATGGCCGTCGGCGCCCGGCTCGGACAGGCCTCCGAGGTGCACTTCTCCCGCTTCGGGCTGTCCACCGGCCGGTACCGCCTGCTGGCCGATCTGGAGGACCACGGCGGCGGGAAGTCCCCGTCGCAGCTCGCGGCGAGCCTCGGGGTGACGCGGGCGACCGTCACCGGCCTGCTCGACGGTCTGGAGCGGGAGGGGCTCGTCGTGCGCGGCGCGTCCGCGGAGGACGGCCGCGGTGCCGTCGTGTCGCTGACCGACCGGGGGGCGCAGCGCCTGAAGGACATGGCGGCCGAACACTTCGACCGCCTGCAGGGCCTGGTCGCCGGGCTCAGCGTCGACGAACGCGAGCAGTTCCTCTCCATGCTCGACCGGATCGACGAAGGCATCAGCGCCCTGACCTCCGACTGACCGCGGCCGCCCCGTGCGGCCGTTCTTCCCGCCCATATAGTTAGCCACCTAATTACTGAGGGAGCCGTCATGGCCCGCAAACGCCCGCCCCGCCCTTTCAAGCTGCGCGACGAAGTGTGCGTCGCCTTCCTGGCCCCCGCCCTGACCGCGGGGATCAGCGGCCTGGCCACCCACCAGACCGCCCTGGCCGTCGCCGCCGTGACGTCGATCGGCCTCACCTCCGCCCTCGTCGCGACGATCACCGGCGTCATCCTGATGCGCCGAGGCGCGGGCATACAGCCCCGGCGCCGCCTGCTGCGATCCCTGACCGCCGGTCTGGTCGCCGGCGTGATCGGCGCCGCGGCCGGCCTGGCCGCATCGGGCTGGCTGTCCCGGCTGAGCATCGACCTGCCCCTGTCCGCCGTACTCGCCGCGACGATCATCACCTGGCGATGGCACGGATCCGCCGCCAACCGTGAGGACTTCGCGTGATCGCCATCCTGGGAGCGACCGGCACCACCGGCAACGCTCTGCTCCGCACCCTGACCGCGCAGGGCGTCCCCTGCCGCGCGCTGACCCGTACGCCGCACAAGCTGGCCGGGACCGTCGCGGTCGCCGCGCCGGTCGAGGTCGTGCCGGCCGACGCCGCCGACCCGCGGTCACTGCGCACGGCTCTGAAGGGATGCGATCAGCTCTTCCTGTCCATGGCGAACCAGCCGAACCAGGTCGAGTTGGAGATCGCCGCGATCGACGCCGCCGCGGCAGCGGGCGTCGAGCACGTCGTTAAGCTGTCCGCTCCGGCTGCCGAACCGGACTCGCCGGTGGCCGTCTCCCGGGGGCACGCCGCGATCGAGGCGCACCTTCTCGCCGCCGTGCCGCATGTCACGATCCTGCGTCCCTATGCCTTCATGCAGAAGCTGCTTCTGCTGGCCCCGGGAGTGACGGCCGGGAACGTCATCGTCGGGGCGATGGGCCAGGCGCCGTGCAACTACATCGACGCCCGCGACATCGCTGACGTGGCGGCGGTCGCGTTGACGCGTCGGCAAGCGGCCGGCACGGTCTACGAGCTCACCGGCGGCCGGGCGGTCTCCCACCCCGAACTGGCAGCTCTGCTGTCCTCGCTGACGGGACGGCGGATCGCGTACGTCGATCTGGACCCCGCCGAGTTCCACGCCCACCTTGTCCGCACCGCGGGCATGCCCGACTGGCTGGCGTGGCACATCGTGGAGATCCAGCAGCTGGCCGTCAACCGCCCGGAATCACCGAACTCTGCGATAGAAGACCTTCTCGGACGCGCACCCAGGAGCCTGGAGGACTTCCTCGCTCAGAACCGTGCGGCCTTCGCGTGAGAGTCAGCCGGGCAAGGGAACGCCGCACCGGATCACTCCGGTGCGGCGCTCGGACCCCTTGCCGGCTCAGCTGATCCAGTAGTAGTCGTACAGCATGTCGCCGGTCTGCGTGACGCCGCCGTGGATCGTCCGTTCCGTGGGGACGCACTCGTAGAAGGCGGTCCCCAGGTTGCGCTCGTCCGCCTGGCCCTGGGCGTTGCACTGGGAGTCGGCGGTGCTCCCCCAATAGGTGGTGACGTACTTCGAGTAGGTGCCACTGGCATGTGCGGCCGGTGTCGCCAGTGCCACGGCGGACGCGACCGTGACGGCCGCGATGCCGGACTTCAGAATCGCCTTGCGCATTCCCCGTCCTTTCAGGGTGCTGGTGATCACGGCCGCGAACGTAACCCGCTCGACCGCGGCGCGGAGAACGATTCAGCGAGGGCTGAAACGTCCGTGCCGGGCACTCCGGAGCTCGCCCCCCCGACACTCCCCACCGGACCTAGGGGAATCGCGTCATATCCGCACGTCAGCCGCAATCGCTACCTTGACGCCGATCGGGCCCGAACGAAACGGGCCCCGGCCGGGACGAGGCCCGTCATGGACACCCACAGCCACGCTCGCCGCACCGTGCTCAAGACCGGGGCGCTCGCCGTCGCCCTGACCGCCCTGGAACTCGTCGGGCCCGCGAAGCCCCGGCCGGTCCGCCTGCCGCTGGACACCGCCGGGCTGCCGCTGCCGGACATCCAGTTCGACATCGGCGGCTTCATCGCGCCGGCCCGGACCGTCGAGGGCATCCGGGTGCAGTTCGGCCCGGTGTTCACCACGTTCCTCACCGCGCAGCTCACCCGGAACCCGGTCCAGGCCGACCAGGCGGTCCTGGCCTCGGCGCTGGACACCATCGAGGCGAACTACGCCTTCAGCCCCTCCGGCGTCTTCCCGTTCGTCAGCTACGGTCTGCCGTACTTCAACCGGCTGCCCGCCGCGCTCGTCACCGCCCGGATCCCGCACCTGCTCTCGGCGCCGGGGCGGCTGGCGCTGGAAGAGGCCGTGCCCGGCCCGACGGACGTCTCACCGCAGAATCCCGGTATCAGCAAGCTGCGGTTCAATGTCCCGGTCCGCATCGAGAACAACGACCTGCTGTTCACGCTGCGCTCGGACGACCCCACCGTCCTCACCGACATCCTCCTGTGGCTGTCCGGCAGCGGCAGCCTGAACGGCGCGAACGTGCCCTCGCCGGCGTTCCACGGCCTGCTGCGCTTCACGTCCAGCCGCCTCATGTTCCAGCAGATGGGCCTGCCGCGCCTCGTCGCCACCGGGGCCGGGCTGCCGTTCGCCCCGTTCCTGCAGCCCGAGTCGCCGATGTGGATGGGCTTCGCCGACCAGCAGGTCAAGGGCGCCGGGCCGGCCGCCATCTGCACGTTCGCGGGCAACGCCTCGGCGCGCGTCACCACCGCCCAGGCCGGCGACTACTTCGACAACGGCTCGGTGCAGCACCTCGCGCACGACATCCTCGACATGGCGCAGTTCTTCGACCTGGACGCCGACGGCAACCCGGGGTCGGACGGCACCTTCACCGAACGCGTGCAGTACATGTTCCGCTCGGACCCGCCGCCGTCCCTCGGCAACCCGAACGACCAGTACACCAACGGCGGCGGCCCCTCGTTCCTGGAGAACACCTTCCAGGGCACCGGCGACGCCGAGGCGAGTGCCCAGGGCGTCGACACGCCGGGCAACGAGCACCGTATGGGGCACCTGTCGACGCTCCAGCGCTCCTCGCGCGCCGCCGACGGCACGCCGATGCACATCCGCATGGACGGCCCCGGATTCGACGCGATGGACGTCCCGGACCACAGCACGCAGCCGAAGCTCCAGTTCACGGTCTTCGTGCCCAGCGCCGACTTCTTCGCCACCATGCGCCGCAACCAGGCAAGCCTGGACCTCGCGGCCAAGTACGCGGTACCGGCCTCGGACAACGGGTTGGAGCGGTTCATCACCGCCACCCGGCGTCAGAACTTCCTGGTGCCGCCTCGCCGCCACCGTGCGTTCCCGCTCCTGGAACTCACCTGACGGTACCCGCCGGCGACTCGTCCTCAGTTCCGGCACGCTGAGGCGGGTCGCCGCGCCATTCCATCGACAGCCCGATGAAGAAGGTCAGCAGCACGCCGACGACGACGTAGTTCCAGCCGCCGAGCGCTTTCTGGCCGGGCAGCGGCGAGAGGGTGTAAGTGAGGATCCAGGCCGTGGCCAGAGCCAGGCATCCCAGGATCAATCCACCGAACCAGGGCGGCGAGGGCTTGTCTCCACTTGTCATTCAGGGCGCTCCTGTCAACGTGAACCCTTGTGGAGCAGTGTGATGCGTGCCACTCTCGTTGTGCAAGAGGTCTAATAACGGAGCGGGAGGCGGCATGTCGGCGACCCTCAGCAGTGCCGGCTCGCGGGCGGAGGCGCGGGCCTGGCAGGACGGCAAGCGTTACCTGTGGCCCTTGGCCTTGGTGGTACCCGTCCTGCCCTACGTCGCCTACGGGCTCTGGCACCGGTTCGACAACGCCCTGGCCTGGTTCCTGACGCCGTTCCTGGTCTACGTGATCGTCCCGCTCGGGGACTGGCTGATCGGCGAGGACGCCGGCAACCCGCCGGCCGACCGCGAGGCGCAGCTCCAGTCGGCGTGGTACTACCGCATCCTGACGTTCCTGTACCTGCCGCTCCAGTTCGGATCCCTGGTGCTCGGCGCCTGGGCCTGGAGCCAGCCGAATACGAACGCCGCCTCGCGGATCGGGATGATCATCAGCGTCGGCATCGTCACCGGCATCGCCATCAACACCGCGCACGAACTGGGCCACAAGCGCGAGGAAGTCGAGCGCTGGCTGTCGAAGATCGCGCTGGCACCCTCCGGATACGGGCACTTCTACGTCGAGCACAACCGCGGCCACCACGTCCGGGTCGCGACGCCGGAGGACCCGGCCTCGGCACGCATGGGCGAGTCCTTCTACAGGTTCTGGCCGCGCACCGTCTGGGGCTCGCTGAAGTCGGCGTGGGAGCTGGAGACGAAGAAGCACCGGCTGCGCAAGCGTTCGCCCTGGTCACTGCGCAACGACATCCTGAACGCCTGGCTGATGACCGTGGTCGTCTTCGCCGCACTGACCGCATGGCTGGGCGTCGGTGTGCTTCCGTTCCTGCTCGCACAGATGGTGTTCGGCTTCTCGCTCCTGGAGATCGTCAACTATCTGGAGCACTACGGTCTGCTGCGCCAACGCACGGCGACCGGCCGCTACGAGAAGGTCGAGCCGGTGCACAGCTGGAACAGCGACCGGCTGTCCACCAACGTCTTCCTGTACCAACTCCAGCGTCACAGCGACCACCACGCCTACCCGAACCGCCGGTACCAGGTCCTGCGAACCTTCGAGGAGGCCCCGCAGCTGCCCGGCGGCTACGCGACGATGATCGTGGTCGCGCTGTTCCCACCCCTGTGGCGCCGGGTCATGGATCCGCGGGTGCGGGCCCACTACGACGGCGACGTGCTGCGGGCCAACCTCACGCCCAAGCTGCGGGCGAAGTACGAGGCCGAAGCGGTCGCCGCGCGGGCTTGAGTCGCGTGGGCTTGAGTCGCGCGGGTTTGAGGGCCGGGGCCGCTCGCACGCGGCCCCGGTTATCAGGATGACGAGTCGAGTCCCGCGTCACGTTGCTATTGCTTGCGATTGTGACCTATAGCCCCGCTTTGCGACGCGCCCGATAGGCCGCCGCCGCCGCGCGGTCGTTGCACCAGTCGCTGCAGAACCGCCGGCTCCCGGACCGCGACCGGTCCACGAAGGCGCACTCGCACGGTGTCCCGGCGCAGGTGCCGAGTCTCCGTAACTCCGACTCGGCGATCAGCTCCGCGGCGGCGGCCGGCAAGCGCGCGGCGAGTGCTTCCAGTCCGGTCGCCGTCGGCGCCACCTGGAGGCCCGGGCATCCGTCCTCGTCGACCACCAGCTGCGGGACCGCCGCTCCGCGCACCAGCATCGGATTGACGATCTCGACCGCCTCCTCCAGCGTGTCCGCGCTGAACAGCAGCCGCAGCAGGGCCCGCAGTTCCTTGAGGCCGTCCAGATCCCGTTCGTGGAGGCCCTCGGCGATGTCCGCGTGGCCGGCCGTTCGCAACGCGTCGCGGTACCACTGCACGCTCGTCAGGCGGTCCGGTGGATCCTCCAGCAGATCCATCGAGTTCACCAGCAGGACGGCCAGGTCCAGATCGTCGGCGGGGAGCCGGTGGATCCAGCCCGGCGGCATGGTGAAGTCGGTCTTCGGCGAGGTCCCGGTGTCCGCCGTCATTCGTCTGACCCCTCCCTGTACGCGCGTGTCAGTGGCGTTCGACGCGATACTACTGACGGATGCCGGCGCCGTCGTCGACGACACCACGCTTGCGGCGCCCGGGCAGTTCAATCCGGCGCCGTACCGTCTGTCCCCCAGGGTCACGCAGGGGCTGTATCGTCCCGGTAAATCCGGGCCAGCCCGGCGGCGGTCTCGGCGATCCGTTCGCGCAGCGCGGCCGGGGCCAGCACCTCGACCCCGGCGCCCAGCTTCAGGAACTCGCCCTCGGCGTGGGTCAGCGACTCGATCGGCACCGTCGCCTTCACCCAGCCGGCCCGCTCGCCGTCGTCCTCGGCGGTGGTGTTCACCGCGTTCACGACGTCGGAGGCCATCACCTCCTCCAGCCGCCGGCGCCCGTCCGGCGACAGCCGGATCGTCGCCTCGCCCTGGACCAGCCGGGTGCGGAACTCGGCGACCTGGCGGGCCCAGTAACCGGGCAGGTCGAAGTCGGCCGGGCGCTCGAACCGGCCGTCGGCGCCGTCGAGCGCCTCCAGCTCAAGGATCTGGTTCACCCGGAAGGTGTTCACCCGGCCCGCCGACTCCGCGACCGTGTACCACTTCCCGGTCTTCAGCACGATCCCGTACGGCGCGAGCGTCCGCTCCACCTCGGTCGGCGCCGTCCAGCGCCGGTACCGCACCCGGATCCGCCGCTGGTTCCACACCGCGTCGGCCACCGCCGGCAGGAACGGGCTGGTGTCGCCGTCGTCGTACCAGCCCGGCGCGTCGAGCAGGAAGCGCTGCTGGATCCGGCCGCTGCGGTCGGCCAGCTCCGCCGGCATCGCCGCCTTCACCTTCAGTTGCGCCGCCGCCATCACCGAACCCAGGCCCAGCTCGGCCGCCGGGCCCGGCAGCGCGGCCAGGAACATCGCCTCGGCCTCGTCGCCGGACAGCCCGGTCAGCCGGGTCCGGTAGCCGTCCAGCAGCTGGTAGCCGCCGGCCGGCCCGGCGTCGCCGTACAGCGGGATCCCGGCCTCGTGCAGGGACTCCACGTCGCGGTAGATGGTGCGGACCGAGACCTCCAGCTCGTCGGCGAGCTGGCGGGCCGTCATCCGGCCCCGGGTCTGCAGCAGCAACAGCAGCGAGACGAGACGACTGGCGCGCATGCCTGGATTATCCGCCGGGGTGCTGACAGATCGGGGACGGTCAGCGGGAAGCGCTGAACCCGGTCGTGACCTTCGCTGCCGAGGCGGCCTTCCGCGCCGCTTCGAAGTCCGCGCGCGTGATGGCGTAGATGACCATGTCGTTGTACGTGCCCTCGCGGTAGTGCGAGCCGCGCAGGACGCCCTCGCGCAGCAGCCCGGCCTTCTCCAGCGCCCGCTGCTCGGCGATGTTCTCCACGTCCGTGGCGGCCTCGATCCGGAACACGGTCGTGGTGGCGAACAGGTAGGCCACCAGCAGCCGCTGGGCCTCGGTGCCGTAGCCCTTGCCCCGCGCCTTCGGGAGCAGGGTGATCCCGAAGTTGATCGCCGGCGCCTGGATCGGGCCGTAGTGCTCCGGGTGCCAGCTCACGCCTCCGATGTAGTCCCCGTCGGCCTCGATCGCCAGTCGGCCGTGCACATCCCCGGGCTTGGGGAACACCTCGCCGGACTCCACCAGACGCCGCAGCCGTCCCGGCACCGGGAACCCGAAGAAGTTGAAGCGGTCGTCCGGAGCGTCCGGATTGGCCTCGTGGATCGTGCAGTCTTCGAGGGTGTACTGGCGCAGGCGGACCGAGCTCTCGGTGGTGTCGTAAGTCATAGCGGCCAAGTTAGCCCACTACCGTCGCGGACGCTCCGGAGATCGCTTCCACCGCCTCCGCCACGATCCGGTCCACCAACTCCTGGCAGCTCGGCAGGTCCTCGATCAGCCCGACCACCTGTCCCGCCGACAGCACTCCGGCGGCCGGATTCCCCTCGACCAGCCCGGCTTTCAACAGCATCGGAGTGTTCGCCGCCATGACGACCTGACCGAGGCGCAGTCCGTAGTGCTCGCGCATCGCCAGGCCGTCCCGGACCATCGCGCGCAGCGACATCCCCGTCATCTTCTTGAACGCCAGGCCGTTGCGGACCGACCGCAGCAGGCCGCCGACCGCTCCGGACCGCTCGATCTGCTCCACGAGCCCGGTGCGCAGCACGCGGTGCGGCACGCCGTCGATCTTCGGCGTCGCGAGCGTCCCGTTCACGTCGGCGCCCAGATACAGCGCCTTCACCGCGTCCGGCACCCGCGAGTCCGCCGTCAGCAGGAACCGTGTGCCCATCGCGATACCCGAAGCGCCGTAGGCCAGCGCGGCGGCCAGGCCGCGGCCGTCGAAGAACCCGCCGGCCGCCACGACCGGGATGTCCACCGCCGCGGTGATCTGCGGCAGCAGCAGGCTGGTCGCCACGCCGCCGGTGTGGCCGCCGCCCTCGCCGCCCTGCACCAGCACCGCGTCCACCCCCCAGGCCGCCACCTTCTCGGCATGCCGCCGGGCGCCGATCGAGGGCACCACCACGATCCCGGCGTCCTTCAGCTTCGCGATCAGCTCCCGCTTCGGGGCCAGGGCGAACGAGGCCACCCGCACGCCCTCCTTGATCAGCAGATCCACGCGCTCGGGGGCGTCGGCGGCGTCCGCCCGCAGATTCACGCCGAACGGGGCGTCGGTGCGCTCCTTCACCTCGCGGATCGCGGTCGCCAACTCGGCGTGGGACATCGTCGCCGACGCCAGGATGCCGAGCGCCCCGGCCCGCGCGGTCGCGGTCACGAGATGCGGGCCCGCGACCCAGCCCATCCCGGTCTGCACGATCGGGTGCCGGACGCCGACGAGGTCGGTCCAGCGGGTCCGGATCCGCTGCTCCATCATGCGCCGCTCAGCCCCTTCCGGCGGAGGGGACCTCGCGCTCGCGGGCGTTCCCCGGGTCGAGGACGTCGCGGATCAGGTACAGCGCCTCGGCGTCCGGCTCCGGCGTGACGTCCGGGTTGTCGGTGCCGGCCAGGACGAAGCCGGTGGCCGCCACGACCTCGTCGACGCTGACGCCGGGGTGGACCGAGCGGATCCGCATCCGGTGGTCCGGCGTCGCGAAGTCGAACACCGCCAGGTTCGTGACGACCCGCCGCAGCCCGTGGAACCGCGCGGCCTTCCCGACCGCCTTCGCGCGGTCGAATCCGACCCCTGAGACGACGTCCACCCTCTCCACGAACACCTTGGGGGAGTGGTTCGCGATCCAGTAGCTGGTCGGATGGTTGATGGTGTTGCCCGGCGCGCCGCGCACGCCGATCAGCTGCGCCTTGGGCCGCGCGTGGTCCGCGCCGATCGCGGAGATGTTCTGGTTGCCGAACTTGTCCAGCTGGCTGGCGCCCATCATGACGTGCCGCGATCCGTGCCACACGTGGTCGAACAGCTGCCGGTAGGGGATGTGCGCCTCCACGTGGGAGTCGGCGCCGGTCGGATCGGTGAGGTAGTCCGCGTCGCCGTCGGACAGCAACAGCCCCGGAGCGAACGTCAGCTTCGCCAGCCGCGCGGCGACGGCCGGCACGATGCCCATCGGCGAGGCGATCACCTCGCCGTCGCCGCGCCACGCCTCGGCGCAGGCCGCCACGCAGATCTCGGCCCGGGTCGCCACACCGCCGCTCATCGGCTCGCCTCCACGAAGAGATCCCCGCCCGCGTAAGCCTTCTGCGCCGCCTCGTCGCGGCCGTAGTCCGGGACGCAGCTGGTGAAGCCCGCGCCGCCGGGCGCCTCGATCACGCCGTCGACCATCATCCGGTTGATCTTCAAGGACTGCGGCGGTCCGCCGGCGGCCAGCTCCGCGGTCTCGACGACGCGCTCGCAGGAGACGTACCGCCTCTCCGCCGCGAGGCAGTACAGGTCGTCGAAGTAGATGTCAGGGCCCAGATACTGCGTGTTCCCGAACCTGTCGGCCCGGTTCATGTGGACCAGCGCGGCGTCCAGATGGATCGCCGGCATCGCCAGCAGTTCCTCCGCGTCCTCATAGGGAGAGGTCACCGTTCTCAACTCCGGGTTGAAAGTGGTGACGTCGGAACCCAATCCGGCGCGTGTCGGCAAAAACGGCAGACGCAGCGCGGCGGCGTAGAGGCCCCACTGCAGAGCGCCTTCGTCGAACTCCGCGACCTCGATCCCGCCCTCTTGCCGGGCTTTGCGGAAGTGCGGATCCAGCGGGATCGAGTCCAGGGACACGAACCCGTACACCGCCTTGCGCACCTTCCCGGTCGCGCACAGCATGCCGACGTCCGGACCGCCGTACGACACCACGGTCAGGTCCTTCACGCTCGACTTCGCGATCGCGGTCACCAGGGCCATGGGCTTGCGCCGCGACCCCCAGCCGCCGATGCCGACCGTCATCCCGTCCCGCAGCTCGCCGACGACGTCGTCGACGCTCATCCGCTTATCGCGCATCGTGCCCCGCCATCCTCACGCCTTCCCCTCGACGAACTTGTCGCGCTCCTCGTCGGCGATCCCGGCCAGGTTGATCTCGAAGGTGTAGCCCTGCTCGTAGCGGTAGGACCGCTTGACGTCGACCGGGTCGATGCCGTTCAGCGCGGCCTTGGCGGCGCGGATCACCGCCGGGTGCTTGGCGGCGATCTCGGCGGCCAGCTCCAGCGCGCGCTCGTGCAGCTTCTCCCGCGGCACCACGTCCCAGACCGAACCGAACTCCAGCAGCCGCTGCGCGGAGACCGTGCGCGCGGTGTAGTACATGGTCCGCAGATAGTGCTGCGGGACGAGCCGGCTCAGGTGCGTGGCGGCGCCGAGCGCGCCCCGGTCCACCTCCGGCAGCCCGAAGTAGGCGTCGTCGCTGGCGACGATGCTGTCGGCGTTGCCCACCAGGCCGATCCCGCCGCCGACGCAGAACCCCGCGACCTCGGCGATCACCGGCACCGCGCACTCGTAGACCGCGGCGAACGCGGCCGCGCAGCCGGCGTTGGCGCCGAGCAGCGCGTCGAACCCGGCGGTGTTCTGCATCTCCTTGATGTCCACCCCCGCGTTGAACCCGCGGCCCTCGGCGCGCAGGATGACGACGCGGGTGTCAGGGTCCTGTCCCGCGGCGCGGACCGCCTCGGCGAGGGCGAACCATCCGGCCACCGGCAGGGCGTTCACCGGGGGGTGGTCCACGGTGACGGTGACCACGCCGCGGTGTTCGGGCCGGGTCTCGGTGGTGCTGGTGACGGCCAAGGCGGTCTCCCACGGTTCTAGCAACCTAGCATTTGCTTGGGATCCTAGCGGTCGCTCGGAGGGGTGACCAGAGCGGCGGGACGCACGGGAGAGGCGGACAGTGGCGGTATAGGTGGACCGCGATCCGATCGGAGCCAGCGAGATGTCCGAGGAGCAGCGCAACGAGCCGCCGCGCGAGGAAAAGGGTGATGCCGGCGCCACCGGCGAAGCCGGCGAGGCCGGTAAGAGCGGCGAGACCGGCAAGACCGGCAAGACCGGCGCCACCGGCGAAGCCGCCAGGATCCGCGATACCAGGACCCAAGCCGAGACCGTCGGCGCCGGCTCCGGCGACGCCGGCGCGACCGGGGTGACCGGCACGACCAGGGAGGCCGGCCACGACATCATCGGCGAAGGCGCCCCCCGCTACGGCGACGTGGCCGAAGAGGTCCCCCCGGCCGGCTCGGAGCAGTCCTGGAGCGCCGCGCCGCATCCCGGTTACGTCGCCGACCCGAAGGCCGGCTACTCCGGCAGGCGCGTGGCGGCCGGCACCCTGATCGGCCTGCTGGTGCTGGCGTTCGGCGTGTTCGCCGGGGTGCGCCTGCTGGCCAGCCGCTCGTCCAACGGCAACGGCCCCGCGCCGTGGACCGCCGCCGTCCAGCAGCACGGCGCCGTGGTCGGCGGCATCAACGCGCAGAACGCCGACTCGGCTCCGCAGGTCGTGCTCCCGGCCGCCGTCCCCTACGGGGGCAACCCGGGGAACCTCGACGCCATCAACAAGGCGACGGCCGCCTGCCAGGGCGTCATCGGCAACCCCGGCCAGCTCACCACCAAGACCGGCGCCACCGGCACGCTCGGCAACTGGTCCGCCCACGCCACGCCGACCGTCCAGTCCCTCCGGGCCGCCTCGGCCAAGTTCGGCGTCGCCCTGGCGACCAAGGACGCCGCGCAGATCGCGGCCTCGACCAACGACATGTGCGCGGTTCTCGCCCAGGTCGACAGCGTGCCCGGGGTGCCGGACGCGGCCGCGGCGCAGGCGTGGTCCTCCGCCGCCACCTTCTACGCCGAGGCGGCGGCCAACGCGATCAAGGGCGTCAGCGGCGACCCGGAGGCGCTCCAGACCGCGGCGGCCGACGTGCGCAACGCCGACGCGCAGCTGGACGCGCTGTCGGCACGGGTCGCCGCCGCGACCACCTGAGCTGCGGCTTTCCCGGCCTCTGACCAGCCTCTGACAGCCTCTGACAGCCGCTGACCGCCCCGCGGCAGCGGCTGTCAGCCGCTGTCAGCCGCTGTCAGCGGCTGTCAGCGGCTGTCAGTGCCATGTGCGCGCCTTATCAGCGCCGCCCCCGATGCTCGTCTCAGAACGAACGACGAGAAGAGGGGAAGCGGGTCGATGACCACCTACGCGATCGAGGCCGAGGGCCTGCAGAAGTCCTTCGGCGAGACCAAGGCGCTCCAGGGCGTCGACCTGTTCGCCGAGCCCGGCACCGTGCACGCGGTGCTGGGGCCGAACGGCGCGGGCAAGACCACCAGCGTCCGGATCCTGGCCACGCTGATCAGGGCCGACGCCGGCTCCGCCCGGATCGGCGGCTACGACATCGTCAAGCAGGCCGAGCAGGTGCGCGCCACCATCGGCCTCACCGGCCAGTACGCGTCGGTCGACGAGGACCTGACCGGCATGGAGAACATGGAGCTGATCGGCCGGCTGCTGGACCTGTCCAAGCGGGACGCCCGGGCCCGCGCCGTCGAGCTGCTGGAGTGGTTCGACCTCACCGACGCCGCGAAGCGCCCGGCCAAGACCTACTCCGGCGGCATGCGCCGGCGCCTGGACCTGGCCGCCTCGCTGGTCGGCCGGCCCTCGGTGATCTTCCTGGACGAGCCCACGACCGGCCTGGACCCGGCCAAGCGCGAGGACATGTGGGGCGTGGTGCGGCGGCTGGTCGGGGAGGGGTCGACCGTGCTGCTCACCACGCAGTACCTGGAGGAGGCCGACGCGCTGGCCGACGAGGTCACCGTGATCGACCGCGGCCGGGTGATCGCGCACGACACCCCGCTGGGCCTCAAACGCGTGGTCGGCGGGCAGACGCTGACCGTGCAGCCGTCCGACCCGGCCCGGCTGGCCGAGGCCGCCGCGCTGCTGCAGCAGGTGTCCGGCAGCAAGGTCGAGTCGCCGCGCCAGGGCGTGGTGGCGGTGCCGGTGAAGAGCGACAGCGCGCTGACCGAGACAGTGGCCCGGCTGCACGCCGCCGGGATCGGCGTGCACGAGCTGTCGCTGCACCTGCCCAGCCTGGACGAGGTGTTCTTCACGCTCGTCGGGCGGCGGGCCGGGGACGACACGGCGCCGGTCGGCGGTGCCCGTGACGCGGAGGGCCCGGGTGACACCGATGACGCCGACCGCGACGCGGCTCCGTCCGCGCCGGTCGCCGTATGAGCCGCGAGCCCTGAGTTCTGAGTTCTGAGTTCTGAGTTCTGAGTTCTGAGTTCTGAGTTCTGAGTTCTGAGCCCTGAGCCCGGCTCGTCCGCCGTCCGCCACCCGGCAGAGACCTTCAGAGACCTTCCAGAGGGGAACCCACCATGACCACCGTGACCGCCGTCGTGAACCCGGCCGCCGGCCAGGCCGGCACCGCCAAGCCGTTCAAGCTGATCCGCCACAGCGCCGCCCTGGCCAAGCGCAGCCTGCTCAAGACCCTGCGCACGCCCGAGGCCCTGATCGACGTCACGCTCCAGCCGGTGATCTTCCTGCTGCTGTTCACCTACGTCTTCGGCGGCGCGATCGCCGGGTCGCAGAGCGTCTACCTGCAATACCTGCTGCCCGGCATCCTGGCGCAGACCATCGCGATGAGCGCCACGGCGATCGGCGTGAACATGAACACCGACATCTCCAAGGGCGTGTTCGACCGCTTCCGCTCCCTGCCCATCGCCCGGTCGGCACCGCTGGTCGGGGCCGTCCTGGCGGACTTCGTCCGCTACGCGCTGGTCGCCGTCATCACCCTGACCGTCGGCTACGCCATGGGCTTCCGCATCCACACCGACCCGCTGCAGGCCGGCGCCGCGCTGCTCGTTGCCGCCACCTTCGCGCTCGCCCTGAGCTGGGTGTCCGTGTTCATCGGGATGCTGGCCCGCACGCCGGGCGCGGTGCAGGGCTTCATGATCCTGCTGGTGCTGCCGCTGAGCTTCGGCTCCAACACCTTCGTGCAGACCGACACCCTGCCGGGCTGGATGCAGGGGTTCGTGAACGTCAACCCGATCACGCACCTCGCCGGGCTGTCCCGCAGCCTGTTCCTCGGCGGGCCGGTGACCAGCCATCTGCTGTGGACCTGCGGCTGGATCGTCGGCCTGACCGCGGTGTTCATGCCGCTGGCGCTGCGGGCCTACGGCCGCAAGGTGTGAGCCGGCAGCTTGCCGAGGTCGTCCGCGGCCAGGCCCACGGTGTGCGCGAGGAGAAGCTGGTTCTCCTCGCGCACACCGTTCTTGCCCTTCGCGTACCAGGACTCGTATTCGGGAAGGGCTTCGAGCTCGGCGACGAGGGCCTGCCGGTCCACGTCGCTGCGGTCGACCGCGCCGAGCATCTCCTCGGCGATGCCGAGACACCGCACGGCCAGCTCGGCGTCCCCGGTGACCAGGGCGTAGCGGGCCACGCCGATCGTGACGCGGGACGCGATCGGCATGTCGCGGGCGACCGCGGCGTACTGCAGGGCGTTCCCCAGGGCCAGGCGGGCCGCGTCCGGCTCGCCGTCGTCCAGGTGCAGCATCGCGCGATGTCCCTCGCGGATCGCCAGCAGCTGCGGCGGGCCGTTCCAGTCGTCGGCGAACTCGGACTCGGCCTGGCGCAGGTAGTACCAGGCCTGCTCCCGGTCACCGAGCTGGCGGTGGTAGTCGAGCAGGCCGACCAGCGCCACGAAGGCGGTCATCAGCGACCCGGTCCGGCGCCCGGCGTCCAGCACCTGCTCCAGCAGCTCCAGCGCGGCCTCGTGCCGGCCCAGCCGGTGCAGCAGATGGGCCCGGCCGATCTGGATCTGCGCGGCGTCGGTGAACGCGTTGATCTCCCGGATCAGCTCCAGGGCCTCGTCCTGCAGCGCCAGCGCGGTCTGGTCGTCGCCCTCGGTGACGGACAGCGCGGCCAGGGCGTTCAGGCACGCCGACAGGCCCCAGCGGTCGCCCACTTCGGCGAAGGCATCCCGGGCCTTCACCATGTCGGCGCGCACCTCGTCCCGGCGCCCGGCGTTCTCCGCCGACATGCCGCGCATCAAGTGCAGCATCGCGCCCACCCAGGGGTCCGGGTGGCCCGCGTTCTCGGCCACCACCGCCGCCAGCCGCTCCGGGTCGTCGGCCATCATCGGCCCGATCGCCGCGGCCAGCGCCAGCAGCGGGTGCTCCCGGGTCGGCACCGCCGCGAGGACCTCGGCGACCCGCTGCTCCAGCTGCGGCAGCTCGGTCCAGCGGTTCTCCTCGAACATCGAGGTGACCATCTCCAGCACGGTCACGATCGCGTGCTGCTCCACCGGGGAGGGTCCGGGCACCGCCAACGCCACCCGCATCCAGACCTTGCCCTCGTGGTTCTGGTCGCCCAGGGTCCAGTACCAGGTCATCGAGGCGGCGATGCGCACGGCGGTGTCGGCGTCCTCGTCGGCGGCGGCGAACCGCAGCGCGGCGAGGATGTTGTCGCGCTCGGCGTTCAGGCGCTTGAGCCACGTCATCTGCCCGGCCCGCCGCAGGTTCGGCTCGGCGGCCTCCACCAGGTCGCGGAAGAGGGCGGCGTGCGCGCGCCGCACGTCGGCCAGCCGCCCCGCCTCGTTCAGCCGGTCGGCGCCGTACTCCCGCAGCGTCTCCAGCATCCGGAAGCGGGGCTCCTGGCCCGCATCGGTCGGCACGGCCTGCAGCAGCGACTTGTCGACGAGGGCGGAGAGCAGGTCGAAGGCGGTGTCCGAATCCAGGCCCGGGGTGACCGCGGCGGCCGCCTCGGCGGTGACGCCGCCGGGGAAGACGGCCAGGCGCTCGGCCAGGTCGCGCTCGTCGTCGGAGAGCAGTTCCCAGCTCCACGCCACGACGGCGCGCAGCGTCTGGTGGCGCGGCATCGCGGTGCGGCTGCCGCCGGTCAGCAGGCGGAAGCGGTCGCCGAGACGCCCGGCGATCTGGTGCAGCGGCAGGGTGCGCAGCCGGGCCGCGGCGAGCTCGATGGCGAGTGGGAGACCGTCGAGGCTGCGGCAGATGCGGACGACGTCGGGGAGGGTGTCGGAGGTGACGGCGAAGTCCGGGTCGACGGCGGCGGCGCGGTCGGCGAACAGGCGGACGGCCGGGTAGGCGAGGAGGGCGCCGGGGATGTCGTCGCGGAGGGCGTCCACACTGTCAGAACGCTGATTCGTGCGGCCGCCCGGCGCGGGCGACTCGCGCTCCGGCAGCGAGACCACGGAGGCGGACTCGCTGATCCGCTGATGGAAGGGATCGGACGCGTCGGCGTCCGGAAGCGCCAGCGGCGGCACCGGGAAGATGCTCTCGCCGTCGATGACCAGCGGCTCGCGGCTGGTGGCGAGGACGCGGAGCCCGGGCGCGTGCCCGAGCAGCGTCTCGGCGAGGTCCGCCGCGGCCCCCACGAGGTGTTCGCAGTTGTCGAGGATCACCAGGATGCGCTTCTCGGCGAGGGCCTCGATGAGATGGCCGACCGCGCCCCCGCGCATCATGGCCGCGGCGGCGGCCGGGCTGCTGTTGGTGCTGATGACGCGGGTCTCGCGCGGACCGAGCGCGGACAGGACGGCCTGCGGGACTTCGCCGGGATCGGTGACCGGGGCGAGCTCGACGAGCCACGCGCCGTCCGGGAAGCGCTCGATCGCCCGCTGCGCCGCCTCGCCGGCGAGCCGCGTCTTGCCGGCCCCGCCGGGTCCGACGAGGGTGACCAGGCGTGAGGCGTCCAGCAGCTTGCCGATGCGCGTGAGCTCCTCGTCGCGGCCGACGAAGCTGGTGAGGCGGGCCTTGAGGTTGGTGCGCGGCGTCTGGTCCGCGGTGGGAGGCGTGAGGGCCGGGTCGCTGCGGAGCACGGCCAGGTGGACCTCGGCGAGCTCCTTCGAGGGATCGATGCCGAGCTGGTCGGCGAGCGCCCGGCGCACGTTCTCGTAGACGGCGAGCGCCTCGGCCTGGCGCCCGACCGCGTACAGGGCTTTGACATGCAGCGCGGCGATGTTCTCCCGCAGCGGGTGCTCGGCCCCGAGGGCTTCGAGCTCGGCGAGGGCCTCCGCGGAGTGGCCGAGCCGGAGCTCGGCGTCGAGACGGTCGATGAGCGCGGCGAGGCGCAGCTCGTCGAGGCGCGCGGCGGGAGCGGTGGCGAAGGGCGCGTCGGCGACGTCGGCCAGGGCGGGGCCCCGCCAGAGCGCGAGGGCGTCCCGCAGGGTCTGGCGGGCGGCGGACGGGTCGTCCGCCCGCAGGGCCTCGCGCCCGGAGCGGAAGAGGCTCTCGAAGCGGATGGCGTCGACGGACTCCGGCGCGATGGCGAGCCGGTAGCCGCCACCGGGCGTCGAGGCGAGAAGCGCCGGATCGCCGAGCGACTTGCGCACGCGGGAGATGAGGGACTGGAGCGCGTTCGCAGCCCCGTCGGGCGGCTCGTCGGCCCAGAGCGCGTCGATGAGAGCCGAGGAGGTGACCGCACGGCCCGGATCGAGGGCGAGACGCGTGATGAGGGTGCGGAGGCGCGCGCCGCCGAGGGAGACCGGAGCACCGTCGACGCGTACTTCGAGGGGTCCCAGGATGGAGACGGTCAACGGCACGGGTCCAGTCTGGCACGGAGGGTGGACGGTGTGCCCGATCGTCAACCTAGCGTTTGCTTGGTTTGGTTGGTAGCGTGCGGGCGTGGCGCTGACCGTGGATCTGGATGGGTGCGTGGCTCTGGTCACCGGCGGAGGCCGGGGCGTGGGGCTCGGCATCGCGCGGCGGCTGGCGGTGGCGGGGGCCCGGGTCGTCAGCTGTGGGCGGGGCGAGGCGGGCGCCGTGCTCGAGGGAGTGGAGCACCGCCTCGCCGACGTGCGGGACGCGGAGCAGGTGCGCGCCCTGGTCGAGGACATCGTCGGCGATCACGGTCGCCTGGACCTCGTCGTCAACAACGCGGGCGGCTCGCCGTACGCGTTGGCCGACGAGGCCGGCCCACGGTTCTCGGCCGCGATCGTCGGCCTGAACCTGCTCGCACCCCTGGCCGTCGCCCAAGCGGCGAACCGGGTGATGCGGCGGCAAGCGCACGGCGGCCACATCATCAACATCTCCAGCGAGAGCGGCCGGCGCGCCAGCCCCGGCACCGCCGCCTACGGCGCCGCGAAGGCGGGCCTTGAGAACCTCACGCGCACGCTCGCGGTCGAGTGGGCACCGAAGGTGCGTGTCAACGCGATCACGGTCGGACCGGTGCGGACCGAGCAGGCTGCTTTGCACTATGGAGACGAAGAAGGCGTCGCCGCCGTGGCGCGGACCATCGCCCTCGGGCGGTTGGCCGAGCCCGAAGACGTCGGGGACATGTGTGTCCTGTTGGCGTCCCCGTTCGCCGCGTACGTCAACGGGGCCGCGATACTGCTGGACGGCGGCGGGACGCGACCGGCGTTCCTCGACGCCGCCAACGCCGACCATTCCTGAATCCTTAAGGGTGAGGAGCCACCATGCCAGGGATCTGCGACGGCCGCGTAGCCGTGGTCACCGGCGCCGGCCGGGGCCTGGGACGCGCCCACGCCCTCGAGTTCGCCCGCCAGGGGGCGAAGGTCGTCGTCAACGACCTCGGCGTGGGCCTGGACGGCCGCGACGGCGACGACGGACCCGCGCAGCAGGTGGTCTCCGAGATCATCGCGGCCGGAGGCGAAGCCGTCGCCGACCTTCACGACATCGCCACCTGGGACGGCGCCGCCGCGCTGGTACAGACGGCCCTTGAAGCGTTCGGCAAACTCGACGTCCTGGTCAACAACGCGGGCTTCCTCCGGGACCGCATGCTCGTCAACCTCTCCGAGCAGGACTGGGACGACGTCATCCGCGTCCACCTGAAAGGCCACTTCCTGACCCTCCGCCACGCCGGCGCGCACTGGCGCGACCAGTACAAGCTCGGCAACCTGAACGACGCCCGCGTCATCAACACCAGCTCCGGCGCGGGACTGCTCGGCTCGGTCGGCCAGGGCAACTACGCGGCGGCGAAAGCCGGCATCGCGGCCCTGACCATCCAGGCGGCGGCGGAGCTGGGACGGTACGGCGTCACGGTCAACGCGATCGCCCCGGCCGCCCGCACCCGCATGACCGAGGGCACCTTCAGCGAGATGATGGCCCGCCCGGACGGCGGCTTCGACGCCATGGCGCCGGAGAACGTGTCACCGCTGGTGGTCTGGCTCGGGTCCGACCGCTCACGGGCTGTGTCGGGGCGGATGTTCGAGGTGGAGGGCGGGAAGATCGGCGTGGCCGACGGCTGGCAGCACGGGCCGACGGTCGACAAGGGCGCCCGATGGGCCGCGGAGGAGCTGGACGTGGTGGTGGCCGGGCTGATCGACCGGGCGCCGGTTCCGGGCGCGGTCTACGGGGCCTAGCGGCCCCCGTGGGATAGCCTCGCCTGTCGAACCAGCAGCGGACGAACCTGAACGGAGCGGTGAGCATGGGGCAGGTGGCGGTGCGGGGTGGCCGGTGGGCGGTGCTGGCCTTGGCCGGGGCGCTGGCGGTGGGGGGTTGCTCCTCCTCGGGGTCGTCGAAGACCTCGGCTTCCGGGAAGAGCTGGTCCAAGGAACCGGCGATGAGCATCGACACCGGAAAGAAGTACACGATGACGATCCACACGGATCAGGGCGACATCGTCATCGCGATGGACGCGGCGAAGACGCCGCACACGGTCAACTCGATGAACTTCCTCGCGAGCCAGCACTTCTATGACGGGAGCTTCTGCCACCGGCTGTCCACGACGCCGAGTCTGCAGATGCTCCAGTGCGGTGACCCGACCGCTGGGGCCACTCCCAAGCGTTCGGACGGCGGCAACGGTCCCGGCTACACGTTCCAGGACGAGAACCTGTCCGGGGCCACGTATCCGGACGGCACGGTCGCGATGGCGAACGCGGGTGCCAACACCAACGGGTCGCAGTTCTTCCTGGTGTTCGGCGACAGTCAGCTGCCGCCGTCCTACACGCCCTTCGGCACCATCACCGCCGGGCACGAGATCCTGATCCACGTCGCCTCGGGCGGCGTCGCCAGTCCGGGACCGGACGGTACCGGGCGTCCCACCATCCCGGTGCAGATCAAGTCGGTGACCGTCAGCCCCTCCTGAGCGGTTTCTCCCTTGGTGTAACCCGCTCGGCAGTCGGTCGGTGTCTGGGGTGGTACAGGACACCGACCGTGAGGGGCGGGGATGGAAGGGACAGTCGCCCAGAGGCGATTGCGAATGCGGGGCGGGGGATCGGCGCCGAAAGCCGTTCAGGAGGACTCGTTCCGGGAGTTCGTCGAAGCGTCGTGGCATCGGTTGCTGCGGACTGCCTATCTGCTCACCGGAGATCACGGTGCGGCGGAGGACCTGGTGCAGACCGCCCTGATGCGCTCCTACAAACACTGGGGGCGGATCGAGCGGGACGACGCGCCGGAGGTCTATGTGCGGCGGGTCATGGTCAACGCCAACATCACCGCCTGGCGCCGGCGCCGGGTGGTGGAACACTTCGTCGCGGAGCCGCCGGAACGGGGCGGCGGCCCCGATCACCAGGAGGCGCACGCTCTGCGGGACGAGCTGTGGCGCACCGTGCGCGCGATGCCGCCGCGGATGCGGACGGTGTTCGTCCTGCGCTACTTCGAGGACATGTCCGAGGCCGAGGTCGCCGCGGTGATGGGCTGCGCGGTGGGATCGGTGAAGAGCCAGATCTCGCGAGGGCTGGCGAAGCTCAGAACCGAACTGCGGGTCGAGGGGGTGCGCGGTGCGTGAGGACGAGTTCAAGAACGAGTTCGAGGATGAGTTCCGGGCGATGTTCGCTGAGCGCTCGGAGGACGTGCGGGTGACGACCTCCCCGTACCGCGCGGTGCGGCAGCGGATCCTGGCGGCGCGGCGGAGGAGGCGGCAGCGGATCGGGGGCGCGGGTGCCGCGCTGGCGGTGGCGGCGGTCGGGATCGGTGTGTGGGGGATGGTCTCGGGCGGGCCCCAGGGCGCCGGTCCGGTGACTCCCGGGGCGACCACCAGCAGCCCCGGTGCGACCCCTGCCAAGGCGTCAGGATCTCCGCTGTTCGTCTATGACGATGGGGTGACCGAGCTGCCCGCCGGGCCTCTTCGCGATGCCGCTGAGTCGTATCTGGACGCGCGATACCAGGGAGACCTGTCGGGCCTCACCGCGGTGACGACGTTCGACAAGGCCATGCAGACGGCTGCCGGGAAGGCCACGTCGCCGAACGACATCGGCCTGGCCGCGATGGACCCCAAGACCGGTTATGTCAAGGCTCTGCGGGGTGCGTGGGACCGGCCGGTGGAAGTCGACGACACCATCAAGGCCGTCACCCTGGCCGCCGCGTTCCAGACCGGTCACTACACGCCGCAGACGACGGAGCCGCTGACCACGGACCGGCATCCGCTCTACTGGCCGGCCAACTCGGCGACGCCGCTCACGTATGTGGACGACCGCACCCACAAGAAGTACAACTGGCCGCCGGAGAACAACACCGGGCGGGTCTCGGGCGACTCGGAGGTGACCCTGCTGCAGGCCGCCGTCGACCAGGCGAACGCGCCGTTCGCGGCGCTGGAGCTGGCCGCGGACGTGACGCCGGCGAAGGTCCGGGACATGGCGGTCGCGCTGGGCATGCCGAGCGACACGCCGGATCTCTCGGGCGTCCCGGCGCTGACGCTGGGGACGCCCATGGCGTCCCCGCTGACCATGACGACCGTCTACGGCGTCTTCGCCGCCGGCGGCGTGCGCCACGACCCGGTCATGGTCTCGGTGGTGCGCGATGGGAGCGGCACCGAGCTGTGGAAGCCGGAGACCGCGGGGCACAGGGTGTTGTCGCAAGACACCGCGGATGAGATCACCACGGTCCTGCACGAGGTTCTGACCAAGGGCCCGACGGCGGGCGACGCTGATGTGCGGGCTCTCGGGGCCCGGGGGATGGCGGGAATGCCGGGGAACTCCTCGTTCAACCATGCGGCCTGGTTCGACGGCTACAGCCCGGATCTCGTCACGGCGGTGTCCCTCTCCCACGTCACCCCCGACGGACTCCTGCAGCCGCTGGTCGGCGGGCCGAACGGAGGAATGGTCTTCGGCGGTCCCGCCGCCGGTCCGATCTGGGCCGCGTTCACCAAGCAGGCCGTTCTCCCGTCACACTGACCGGATCCGGTCACGTGTCGGGGCCTCCGCTACTGCAGGGCGACCCGGCGGGCCAGGCCCAGCGGCAGGCCTCCGGACCCGGCGATCGTGTCGTGGAACTGCTTCAGCGTGCCCTTGCCCTGAGCCAGGTACTCCGCGCGGATCGCCTCGATCTCCAGGCAGCCCGTCAGATACGACGGCGCCTGCGTGGGCCACGCGCAGTACCGGTTGACCTCGCCCTTGGCGGTTTCGGGGGTCAGCGACGCCTTGGACGCCATGAACGCCTCCGCCTCCTCGACCGTCATCTCACCGGTGTGCAGCGCGGTGTCGACCACGATGCGCGCGGCGCGGAAGATGCGGGCATCCAGATGGCCGAGTTCGTGGCGCGGGTCGGCGAAGTAGCCCTGCTCGCGCATCGCGGTCTCGATGTAGAGGCCCCAGCCCTCGATGAAGTAGGGGGTGGTGAACATGCTGCGGACCAGACGGCCCTGCTCGGCCAGCCAGGACAGGTGCCAGTGATGGCCGGGGTAGGCCTCGTGGACCGCGATCGTCGGCATCGAGACGCGGGCGTTGGTCTTCAGACGGCCCAGCACGGCCTCCGGGGAGGAGCCGGTCGGGGTGAAGGGGACGTTGAACACGCCGACGCGGGACGGGGTCAGCGCCGGCGGGCGGCTGTAGGAGGCCACCGACAGGACCGCGCGCAGGAACTCCGGGCCGGGCTGCACGAGGCACTCCTCGCCGGGGGCGAAGGACACCAGGTCGGCCTCGCGCGTGAACCGGCGGGCCCGCTCGGTCTCGGCGATGTACTCGGCGAGCATCGCCTCCTCGGTCGGGGGGACGTCCTCGCACAGCATCTCCATCGTGGAGCGCCAGTCCGTGGAGCCGCCGGGGATGCGCGCGGCCAGCTCCCGCATCTCCGCGTCCAGGCCGTCCCACGCGGCCCGGCCGCGACGGTGCAGCTCGGCCGTGTCGTAGCCGAGCATCTCGACGTCCTGCAGCAGCCGCGAGTAGGTCTGCTCGCCGAGGCGCCAGTCGCCTTCGCAGCGCTCGGCGAAGTCCTCCAGGAAGACGGTCAGCTCATCGAACGCGACGGCGGCCGGCTCCACCGCGTCGGCCAGCCGGGCCCGGAGCGTCTCGTCCTCGACCATCCCCGGCAGCGCGGAGGTGAAGAACGCGCGGCCGGTGCGGACCTGTCCCAGCGCCCGGTCGACCAGCAGCCGGGGCGCGATGCCCGGGTCCAGGTTGGCGCGGCACGCCGCCAGGGTGTCCGGCACCAGCTTCAGCTTCGCCAGCGACTCCTCGACCAGGCGCTCCTCCGACCGGGTGCGCTGCTGGAAGGGCAGGTAGAACGCGTACAGCGCGGCGCCCACGTAGTCCGCGGGGTCCCGGCGCCAGACCTGCCGCTCGGCCATGACGCCGACCCGGCGCAGCTGGGCCCGGACCAGGTCGCGGTCGACGCCGTCCTCGAAGTCGCCCTCGACGTCGGCCAGCGCGTCCAGGGCGGCCAGGCGCTCGGCGGCCTGGGCGGCGCGCCGTTCGTAGCCCTCCGCGGTGAGGTCGCCGAGGCTCGTCGTATGGGCCGGGTCTTCGGAGCCCATGATGGTCGCCGGCACCGGGTTCGCGTCCAGGTACCAGGCGACCGCCTCGGCGACCGCGTCGGCCACCGGGTTCTGGGAGGAGTCTGCAGACGTCATGGGCCGACGTTAGCGCTCCCCGGCCGGGGAGCGGGTGGAAGATCACCCTGTCCGCACCCTCGCCCGACCCTCGTCCGCGGTCCAGACCTGTGCGGTTGCGGAGCCCCGGCCGCGCCGGGGCTCCGTCCGGGCGGTCAGAACGAGGCGTTCACGACCCAGTGGTCGAGCAGGGTGTGGTCGCCGAGGACCTCGATCTCCTTGGACCGCGGCGTGCGCCGGCCCCAGACGAACAGGTACAGCTCGCCGACCGGGCCGCGGACCGCCGCCGCGCCCTTGGCGTGGGTGCGGCGCCACCGGAAGCCGCCGGGCTCCAGGGTGATCAGCCATTCCGCGCCCGGGCCGTCCAGGAGCGGGCCGGTGCCGGTGCCGGAGTCGGTGGCGTGCAGGTGCAGCGTCTCGCCGTCCCCGGTCAGGGCCCTGACTCGGGGCGCGAACGCCGCGGCCGAGGGCAGCACGGTCAGGAACTCGTCGATCCCGTCCACGGCCACCGCCGGGTCGTACTGCGGCGTGCGGCCCAGTGCCAGCTCGATGTCGCCGCGGTGCACGGCGGTCTCGTGCAGCATCCGCCGGGCCCAGGACCCGGCGGTCGGCACCGGGCCCCAGGACCACACCGGCTTGTCGGCGCCGGCCGCGCCGACCTCGCGGGCCAGGTCCGCGGCGCCGGCCCGGATCCAGTCCGGGTAGCCGTCGTAGGACGCCGGGAAGCCCAGGTCCAGCGCGCGCGGGTCCTCGCGCAGGCCGGAGCGCACCATGGCGGCGGCCCAGCGGTGGGCGGTGCCGATGTGGCGCGCGACCTTGCGCACGGTCCAGCCCGGGCAGGTGGGGACCTCCAGGTCCCAGTCGTCGGGGCCGAGCCCGGCCAGCAGCGCCGCCGCGCGCTCGGCCTCGGCGGTGAGGAGTTCCGTGTGGACGAGGTGCGGGTTGGCCGTCTCGCTCATCATCGGCTTTTGCCTTCCATCGGTGGTCTCGGGCACCGCCGGACGCGCGGTTTTCGCGGGCGCGCGTGAGGGACGGCGGTGTGAGGGGACGAGTCATCGGTGGTGAACGGATATGGAATTGGTCGTGGACGCGGGTGCGCCCAGGAGGAACATTGGCCCACCGCGCGGCGGGCCGCCACCCCCGGACGTGTGATCATCGTCTCGCCGCCGCCGCGGTTCCCGACCACCTTCCCCCTCAGCCGCGTGCCCACACCTGTCCGGCGCCCACCCGTCGCCCGGCCACCGCTCCTGCTGGAGGCGCTTCCCGCGACAGATCGACGGCGCCGGAGCACAGAGTTTCCGCCGGATCGCCGAGGTGCGGAACAATCGGGCGGAGGCACCGGGCGCAGCGCTTGGGGCAACCGGTCGTCGGAGGGCGCGCGCGTGAACGTGGCATGGAGCTTGGCGGCGGCCTTCGTCAGCGCGCTGGCCTACGGGGCGGCGACGGTGCTGCAGGCCATCGGGGCGGGGCGCACCAAGGACACCGCCGGTGCCGGCGTGGACCCGCGGCTGCTGTTCAGGGTGCTGTCGCAGCTGCCGTTCGTGCTCGGGCTCGGGCTGGACGTCATCGGCCTGGGGGCGAACCTGGTGGCGCTGGAGCAGCTGCCGCTGTTCGCGGTGCAGGCGATCATCAACTGCTCGCTGGCGGTCACCGCGCTGCTCGCGGTGCCGCTGCTGCACGCGCACCTGCGCCGCACCGACTGGATCGCGGTCGGCGCCGTGGTCGCGGGCCTGGTGCTGGTCGGGCTCTCGGCCGGCAAGGAGGGGCCGGTGCACACCAGCCGTGGCCTGCACTGGGGGGTGCTGGCGGCGGTGCTGCTGCTCATCGCCGCGTCGCTGGTGGTGATCTGGAAGCTCGGCGGCAACTCGGTGGTGCTCGGCGGGTTCGCCGGCTCGCTGTTCGGCGCCTTCGCGATCTGCGTCCGGATCCTGCCGGACCTGGACCCGCTGGAACTGATCACGGACCCGGCCTTCTACGCCGGCCTGGCCGCCTCCGTCACCGGGTTCCTGTTCTTCACCACGGCCCTGCAGCGCGGCTCGGTGACGCTGGCCACCGCGATGCTGGTGGTGGGCGAGACCGGCCTGCCGGCGCTGCTCGGGGTCACGATGTTCCACGACCACACCCGGCCCGGCTTCGTGCCGGTCGCGGTGGTCGGGTTCCTGTGCGCGGTCGGGGGAGCGGTGATGCTCTCCCGGTTCGGGGAGGCTCAGGGAGCCGGGGAGGCGGTCTCCGCGGGACCGTCGGCGGCCAGCTGACGCGTCACGCGGTCGACCTCGTGCTCGACCGTCTCCTCGAACACCGCCACCGCGTGGTGGACGTCGTCGACGATGTCGGTGTCCGCACCTGACGCCGCCTTGCGCTTCTTGAGGACGAACAGGGTCAGCCCGCCGACCACCGCCAGGCCCAGCAGCACCCAGCTGACCAGGGAGGCGTAGTGCTCGATCTTGTGCCAGGCGTTCCCGGCGGCGTAGCCGAGCAGGGTGAAGCCGGCCGCCCACACGATGCCGCCGAGCGCGTTCCAGAACAGGAACTTCCGGTACGGCACCCGGGACACACCGCACAGCCCCGGCACCAGCGCGCGCAGCGCCGCCGCGAACCGGCCGGTGAACACCGCCTTGCCGCCGAGCTTGTTGATCAGGTCCTTGCCCTGCTGGATGTGCTCGGGCTTGACGAACCGGGCGGGCAGCTTGGTCAGCAGGCCGTCGCCCCACTTCTTGCCGACCTCGTACCCCACGCTGTCGCCGATGATCGCGCCGGCGATCGCCACGAACATGGCCACGAACAGGTTGACCTTGCCGTTGAAGGCCAGGAAGCCGCCGACCACCACGGCGATCTCGCCCGGGACCAGGAAACCCAGGAAGACCGAGGCCTCCAGGGCCGGCAGCAGAAACACCAGCGCCAGCGCCGCCGGGCCGGGCAGTTTCTGCAGCGTGTCCGCGATCCAGGTAAGAATTCCTCCCATAGGAGAAGAGCTTAGGCGGTCCGGCGTCCGGAGGAGCCGCCCGAAGGTCGGGGATCCAGGTCATCCCCTGGTATGACCGCCGGGGACGGCCGCTCACGCGGCGGAGGGCACGCGGGTCCAGGCCCGCACGATGTCGCGGACCGAGATCATCCCGACGACCTCGTCGGCGTCCAGGACGATCAGGTGCCGGAAGCCGCCGCGGGTCATCGCCTCCGCGGCCTGCTCGAGGGTCCAGGACGGTGTGGCGAACACGACGTCGTGGGTCAGGTGGGACTCGACGGGTTCGGTGTCGGCGTCCAGGCCGCCGCCGATGGCGTGCAGGATGTCCCGCTCGGTGATGATGCCGATGCCGAAGGTCTCCGGGTTGTGCACCACGGCGCTGCCGACGCCGCGCTGCGTCATCAGCCGCGCCGCCTGGCGGAGGGTGTGGCGGGGGCCGATCAACAGGATCTCCGTGGACATGGCCTCGTGGACGTGGTACGTGGGGGTGGCGGACATGGCAGCTCCCTGATGTCTTCGCCGGGGGTGAGGGGAGGGAGAGGCTGGCCGGACCTCTCTTTCACAAGTTCACATGCGAGGAACCCGTTGGCAAGCCGAACCCGGGAGATCTTTTGGAAGCGCCAGGATGCGCAAGGGGGGCGGCCCAGGGCGGATCCGCGGCCCAGGAGGCCGGATCGGCCGCCCGACCAGGGGGGGAGACCGTCGTCGTGTACCTCGGGGCGGGAACCTCCTGCCGACTGCCGACTGCCGACTGCCGACTGCCGACTGCCGACTGCCGACTGCGGACTGCCGACCGCCGACCCGGCGCCTGGAGCGTCTCGCCGGGGAGCCGCGGCGAACGATCACGGCACCGGTCAGCCGTCCAGTTGCTGTCCGCCGACGTAGAACAGCAGTTCCTCGTGCAGCAGGCCGTTCGACACCGCCGCCGAGCCGCCGAAGACGCCGGGCGCGCCGTCCACCGAGGTGAACATCCCGCCGGCCTCGGTGACGATCACCGCCAGCGCCGCCATGTCCCACAGCGACAGCTCCGGCTCGGCCGCCATGTCCACCGCGCCCTCGGCGACCAGCATGTGCGACCAGAAGTCGCCGTAGGCCCGGGTCCGCCAGCAGGCCCGCGACAAGTCCAGGAAGGCCTCCAGCTTCCCGTACTCCTCCCAGGAGACCACCGACGAGTAGGCCAGCGAGGCGTCCGCGACCGTCGCCACCTTCGACACCTGGCAGCGCTGCGCCGAGGCCAGGGACCGCCCGGTGAACGCGCCGCCGCCCTTGGCCGCCCACCACCGCCGCCCCAGCGCCGGCGCCGACACCACCCCGGCCACCACCTCCTCGCCGTCCATCAGGCCGATGAGCGTGGCCCACACCGGGACGCCGCGGACGTAGTTCTTGGTGCCGTCGATCGGGTCGATGATCCACTTGCGGCCGGTGGCGCCGGCCGCGGTCTCGCCGAACTCCTCGCCGAGCATCGCGTCCCGCGGCCGGGCCCGGGACAGCGCCGAGCGGATCGCCTCCTCGGCCGCCTTGTCGGCGTCGGAGACCGGGGTCATGTCGGGCTTGGACTCCACCCTCAGGTCCCGGGCCTTGAACCGGCCCATGGTGATGGCGTCGGCGGAGTCGGCGAGGACGTGGGCCAGCCGGAGATCGTCGTCGAAGGCGGTCATGGGTCACACGATAGGGCGAATCCGCGACTCGCAGCGGCGCTCCGCCGCCGGGGGTTCCCCGCCGCTCACTAGGCTGGCCGTATCTTCCGACGAACACCCCCATTCCGCCCCACGCCGCCGCGACGCCCGGTTGTCCCGTCGCCGCGGCGCGTCCGCGCGTGGCTGGGATTCGGCTCCGCCGCCGGCGGTGCCGGCGTCCCCGCCGACCGGCTGCCCCCGGACCTGCTGGAGCCGATCGTCGAACCGCGCTTCGGCATCGACGGCTGGAGCTACGCCGGCACGGTCCTCGAAGAGTGCTTCGAAGCCGGGATCGAGGCCGAACTCGCTCAGGCGGTCCACATGATCTGCGGGGGCCTGGCCACCGCCTGGAACTACCGGCGGGCGGCCCAGCTGCTGGAGGGCCAGAAAGCTTACGCGCAGGCCTACGCGGTGGTGGAGGCGTGGGCGGCGGAAGGTCCCGACCCCGACCCCGGCCTGGCGAAGTGGCGGACCCGGCTGGCCGCGGCGGTCCTGGCCCACGGCGGCGGACCGCCCTGACCCGTCCTCGGGGGACCCCGTCCCGGAGTCGTCCCGGAGTCGTCCCGACGCGGTCCCGGAGCCCGTCCCGGGAACCTCGAACAACAGAGCTTGACAGCGCCGCGCGCCGTGTCAAGCTAACGGCATGGGTTCCGCACGCGAAGCACTGCTCGACGCCGCCTACGAGGCCATCGTCGCGGGCGACTGGACGGGTGCGCGCATGGCCGACCTGGCCGCGCGTGCCGGCGTATCGCGCCAGACCCTCTACAACGAGTTCGGCAACCGCGACCAGCTCGTCGCCGCCCTGGTCCTGCGCGAGGCCGAGCGGTTCCGGGCGCTGACCGGCCAGGCCGCCCGCGAGGCCCCCGGCGACGTGGGCGACGCCACCGCCGCCGCCGTCACCGCGGCCCTCACCGCCGCCCTGGACAACCCCCTGATCAAGGCCACCCTCACCGACGACACCTCCGGCCTGCTGCCCTACCTGACCACGCGCTCGGCGGCGATCATGGACGTCTTCCGCGAGGACTCCATCGCGATCTTCACCGAGCGCTGGCCGGAGCCGGCCGAGCACCCCGAGGTCCGCGCGGAGGTGGGCTGGATCAGCGAGACCGCGTTCCGCCTGGTGATCAGCCACCTGATCGTGGCCACCGAGCCGGTGGAGACCACCTCCCGCCACATCGCCGAGGTGGTGCGCCGACTGATGCGGGACCTGACGACGACCTAGAACGGAAGGTGCCCCGTGTCCACCCACGACCTCTACACCCTGCCGGCCGAGCACGAGACCTGGGACGTGGCCAACACCGGCTACAGCCGCTTCAGCTGGGAGTACGACGAAGGCCGCGACCGCCTCCTGAACCTCTACCAGAAGGGGAAGGACAAGCAGTGGGACCAGGTCACCCGCATCGACTGGTCCATCCCGGTGGACCCGAACGACGTCCTGGGCTTCCCGCACGAGATGTCCCCGCTGTTCGGCACCGAGGTCTGGGACAGGATGACCCCCGACCAGCACGACGAACTCGGCCGCCACCAGGTCGCCTGGCAGTTCTCCAACTTCCTCCACGGGGAACAAGGCGCCATGATCTGCTCGGCCCGCATCGTGGAGTCGGTCCCCGACCTCGACGCCAAGTTCTACGCCGCCACGCAGACCATGGACGAGGCCCGCCACGCCGAGGTCTACAGCCGCTTCCTCCGCGAGAAGGTCGGTCTCTTCTACCCGATCAACGGCCAGCTCAAGGCCCTTCTCGACGACACCCTCTCGGACTCCCGGTGGGACATGCCCTATCTCGGGATGCAGGTCCTGATCGAAGGCCTGGCCCTGGCCGCCTTCGGCGTCATGCGCGACCTCACCACCATGCCCCTGCCCAAGCAGATCCTCGCCTACGTGATGCAGGACGAGGCCCGCCACGTGGCCTTCGGCCGTCTGGCGCTCCGCGACTACTACAAGGAGCTCACCCAGGCCGAACGCGACGAACGTGAGGAGTTCGTGGTCGAGGGCTGCTACCTGATGCGCGACCGCATCAACGGCGGCGAGGTCTACGAACGGCTCGGCCTGCCCGTCCAGCGCTGCCTGGAGCTCAACGAGCAGTCCGACTACTACACGACGTTCCGCAACCTCCTCTTCACCCGCATCGTCCCCACCGTCAAGGACATCGGCCTGTGGGGTCCCCGCGTTCGCAAGGCCTACGCCGACATGGGCGTCCTCGACCACGCCGCCGCCGACGTCGAAGACCTGATGAAGGCCGACGAGGACCTGGCCGAACGCCTCGATCGCGAGAAGCGTTTCGCCGCTGAGGAGGCAGCCCGGGCCGCGGACGTGGCGGCGGTGATCGAGTCGGCCGAGGGATGAATCGCCTTACGTTTGAACGCAAAGGCCGGTGCCGTACGTTTAGGTGCGACCCACAGGCGTCAGACGGAGGCATCGGTGACCTACAAGATCTTCGACCTGCCCAGCCACGTCCTGGTGATCCACCTGGTCGTGGTGGGCATTCCGGTGGCGGCGCTCGCCACGGTCGCCATGGCCGTGCGGCCACAGTGGCGCACCGGCAAGATCGGTCTGGTCATCATCGGCGTGGATGCCCTGGCGGTGGTCGGAACCTGGATCGCCCGCATCACCGGCCTGGAGTTCCTCAAGAACGCCCCCGGCCTTCAGACCCTGCGTCCCGTCGTCGACCACAAGAACCTCGGCCTGACCCTGATCTGGTACATGATCGGCCTGCTGGTGGCCGCCATCCTCCTGGTCCTCGCCGAGAAGTACGAGCGCCCGCCGCTGACGACGATATTCGCGATCATCGCCGCCGTCGTCGCGGTGGCCGCGGTGGTGCAGACCGTGCGGGTGGGCGACGCCGGCGCGCGGGCGACGTGGTCGGGGTATATCAGGTAGACGCCTCAGTGCCCGAGCCGTCGCGCCCAGAACTCCGCCTGGGCGTCGGCGGTGTCGTTGAAGAACTCCAGGATCTCCTGGGAGGAGAAGGGCCCCGGCCGAACCGGCTCCCGCTCCGGTAGCTCCGGCACCCCCGGAATCTGCTTCGCGGGGCACACTCCGGCCGGCTCCAGCACCTCGACGCCGCGTCCCAGCAGCCGCATGTCCGCTACGAAACACGTCACGGCGCCGTCGGCGTCACGGCCGATCCACATCGGGTACGAACCGTCGCCCTTGCCGCCGGCGTAGGTCAACAGCTCCGCGCCGGCCTCACCCCGGGGGATCGTCGCCTCGGCCTGCTCGGCGTCGTCCGCGTCCTGATACGCCGCCAGCGCCGCCGTGGCCCCCGCGTCCAGGAACGCGGCCGTCCCTGAGTCCACTGTGAACCCGAAGTACTCCGACGCCCCCAGCAGCCGCGGATCCTGTCCCGGCCGCAGCGCCAGCTCCCACGTCACGGTCGGCGCCTCGCTGATCCTCAACCGCGCGGCGGCCACCGTCTCCCGGCCCTGTTCCCGGCCTCGTCCCTCCGACCGCACCCCGGCCGTCTCCACCACATAGATCCCCGGGGGAACTGTGACCGTGTAGGGCGCCGTCGCCAGTTCCCCCTCCAACTCCACCGTCGCCGGGTCGGCGGCGACCACCCGCCCCGTGGTCAGCCGCAGCCGGCCCACCATGCGAGGTGCCCCGACCTCAAAAACCTCACCGTTTCCGCTCCGGATCCGCGCCCCCGTTATGAACAACGCCTCCAGCGCGATCGGCCGCGCCGCCTCCGGGGCGCTCCACAACGGCCGGAACCGTCCCGTCGCCTCCACCTCCGGATCCGGTGCCGTCACGAACTCCAGCGGCTCGAACGCCCCCAACAGCCACCCGTCCACCGGCCACACGCCGAACTCCAGCGGCGGGATCCGGTGCAACGGCCCGGGCAGGTTGGCGTACGCCGTGAAGTGCCCGCGCCGCGCATCGTCCAGCGCGGTCCGTACGGGGTCCTCCGGCCAGAAGCGGAACGTGATCCTCAGGTCGGCCCCGAACTCCGGCTCGTCGTCGTCGGCGTGCCGCCACGCCTTCAACTCCCGCAGCATCAGGTGGTCGCCCAGGTCCCGGTACGAGAACTTCAGGGCCCGCCGCCCGGCGAGGTCGAACCCGAACACCCCGACGTATCCGGCGGCGGTGTCCACCTGCACCAGCGCGCGGGCCTCGGCGTCGACGCTGAGCAGCACCGCGTACCGCTGCCCAGCGTCGTGCCGCTCCCGCGCGGTCCGCTCCTTCAACGGCCGGAACGCGGCCCGCGCCGCGGCATCCCAGCCCTCGCAGTACGCGACCTCGACGCGCGTCGGTTCCATCGTCCCGTCCCGTCCTGGTCGTCACCCCGCCGTGCCGCTACAAGCCCCGATATCGGGCCGCTGACCCGCACGCGGCCGGCTTCCCTTAATCCGCAGCCTTGCGCAGAGCCCCCACCAGAAGCGACAAGTCCGTCGGTCCACTGTCGGCGTCCCTGCGCTGCCGGGCGACCCGCACCGGCTCTCCGAGCTCGTGCCAGTCCTGGATCCGCACCGTGGGCCGGCTCGACGGCGTCGCCGACGAAGCCATCGGCACGCCGATCCCCGCCGCCTGGAACGGCACCACGGCCCCGCTCGGCAGCTTCGCCTGAGCCCGTCCCGGCAGGTCCGGTCCGCCGGGCGCCGACGTCGGCGCCGCCCCGGCACCCAGGATCAGGCGCAGGGCCTCCGGGTTCGACGTCCGCATCGCCACGCGCAGATCCGCGGCCAGGCACACCGGCGTGCTCAGCGCCGTGACGAACGCCCGGTCGCCCGTGGCGTTCCCCGGCGCGCCGTACCCCGCGTTCTCGATCAGCGAGGCACCCAGCACTATCCGCAGCCCGAACCGCCGCCCGCGCTCGGCCAGGGCGACCAGCGCCTCTACGAACGCGGGATGCTCCGCCGCCAGCGCCGTCAGGTTGTCCACGGCCAGGAGCAGCCGCGGCGGGGCCTTGCGGGCCCCGGTGCCGACCAGCGTCACGGCGCTCCCGACGCCGCCGGCGCCGGCGGGGCCGCCGACCGCCTCCGCCCCGGAGCCCGGAACCGGCCCCGCGTCCTCGTCCGGCGGCCACTCCCGCTGGTCCAGTTCGTACTCCAGGCGCCTTATCAACCGCTCCAGGGACTCGTCCCCGACCGCCGAAGCATCCACGTACTCGAACACGTGCGGCAGGTCCTCGCACGCCGCCAGCGGCTTGCCCGGCCCCGCCGACACCAGCGCCACGTCCAACGTGTCCGGATGGTTCGTCGCCGCCTGTCCGGCCACCACCGACCGCACCAGCTCCGACACCCCCGACCCGGAGTCGCCCGCGATCAGCAGGTGCGACGGCTCCACCGCCAGCGGCCCGTCCGCCGCGCGTCCCAGCGCCACCCGCGGCGTCGCCGGCTGCGCCTCCCACCGCGCCGCCAGCTTCGCAGGCGTCAGCAGCTCCAACCCGAGCAGCTCCAGCAGCCGCACCTGCTCCGGCAGCGCCGAGGCCGGCGAGATCCGCTGGATCCGCGTCTGCTCCTCCGGGGACGTCGGCGTGTCGCGGCTGTCCCGCAGCGGCGCCAGCGCCCGCGCGAAGCGGTCCGCCCACGCGATCGACACCATGTCCGCCACCGCGCCCTCGATCGGCGCCTCGTGCGGTGTGTCCACCCGCAGCCGGGAGTTCACCTCGCCGCCCAGCGTGACCATCGCGCGGGTCTCCGTCGGCAGCTCCGAGGCGCGGTCGGCCAGGCACAGGGTGAACACCCCGGCGGCCGGACCGTCGGCCAGCACCTCGGCCAGCTCCGGCGACCCGGCCAGCGGGCCGATCGGGTCCACGACCACCACCACCGCGCGGCCGGAGTCCGGCGGCGGCGTCACGCCCCGCACCGGCGGCGGCGCCTGCCCGCGCCGGGTGCGGATCCGCGTCACCAGCTCGGCCAGCCGCGCCAGCGCCTGGTCCTGGCCCAGCCCCAGCAGCCGCGTGCAGTCCTGGCCGTCCTCCGGCATCAGGTGCGGCAGCCAGCGGGTCCAGCGCCAGTGCTCCTCGCCGGCGTGCGGCGCGGCCGACGCGTCGGCCACCACCTCCGGCGCCAGCAGCACGATCTCCACGTACTTGGGGCTGTGCGCCCCCGCCACCTGCGCCACCGCGAAGCGCGCCAGCCGCGCCAGCTCCGGACGCGGTCCGACCAGGCCGACCACGCCGCACGAGGCCAGGTCCACGGTCACCGGCACGGTCGGCACCCGCGGCTGCACCGCCTTGCCGCCGACCACCGTGACGTTCGACGGCAGGGCCGCGGTGCCCAGCCGCAGCCGCAGGAAGTCCGGCTCCCCGGGGCGCCGCTCCCACAGCCGCGCGTCCGGACGCACCGCGGACACCAGCAGCGTCGCCGGGTCCGGAGCCGCCTCGCGGCGGATCCGTGCCTCGGTCGTCAGCGCCCCCGCGATCCGGCGGTCCGCCTCCGCGCGGGCACGCTCGTACTGCTCCATGGCCGTCCGGCGCATTGCGGGACGGCCCTTCTCCGGAGGGCGCGGCGGGAGGTCGATCCGCACCTGCGGCGGGTCCACCTGGCCGCGGCCCCAGCCGACCCGGCCGACCGCCACGTGCCCGGCGCCGTCCGGATGGACCGGCAACTCCGGTACGCCGCCCGCTTCCACCGACAGAGCTATAGAGGATTCCCCTACCCGCAACAGGGAGCCCGGCCGCATCTCCACCGGCGCCCCGCCGACCTGGGCACCGTCCAGCGTCATGCCGTTCGTGGAACCAAGGTCCCTGACGAAGACGCGCATGTGGTCGTGCTCATATCTGACCAGCAGCTCCCCGTGGATCCGGGAGATGTCCGGGTCGTCGACCCGGATCTCGGCGTCAGCCCCGCGTCCGATCCGGATGGGGACCTCCGCGCCGCCGTATCCGCCAGCGGCTCCGCCGCGGGCATCGTCCTCGGGAGTGAGAAGGTGGACCCCGCCGGCGTCCGGACCCGACACCACATAGAGGGCCAGACTCCCGAACAGCGTCGCGGGCGTGCCGGGGACGTCCAGCCACAGGCGCGCGCCGTCCACTAGGAACGGCCGGCCCAGCGGTGCGTCGTCGTCCAGCGGGTCCAGTCCGGCGAACAAGCGGCCCGGTGCCGAGACCCCCGCGGCGGTGCGCAACTGCTGCGCTATCGATGACAGGGTGGCGCCCGGCTCGGCGGTCACCAGAACGTCCGCGGATGTCTGGCGGGATCCCTGTGTGCGAGTGACAGTGAGCCGGATCTGCATGGGGTGCATCCTCGCATGAGGGACAGCTGGGCGACACGGATGGGCTCTCAAGCCCTAGTCTTTGCCCTGGAGGGTTCTTCGTAAGCGGCCCTAGCGCGTCCTCAGGGAGGGTTCTTCTGCGACGCGTACAGTGCAGTGGTCCTTAGTACTTGGGGGGATGAGGAGCAGCGTGGGCAGGGCGATCGGAAGCAGGTACGAGCTCGACGACGAGATCGGCCGCGGCGCGTTCGGCGCCGTCTGGCGCGGCCGCGTGCGCGCCACCGGCGAGGCCGTCGCCATCAAGGTGCTCCTCGAGGAGTTCGCGGCCGACGCCGACGTGGTGACGCGCTTCCTGCGCGAGCGCGCGGCACTGGTCGGCTTGAACCACCGCTCCCTGGTGCGGCTGCGCGACCTGGTGGTCGAGGGCGACATCCTGGCGCTGGTGATGCAGCTGGTCGAGGGGCCGGACCTGAAGAAGTACCTGGCCGGGCGCGGCCGGCTGGCGCCGGACGAGGCCGGGCTGCTGGTCGCCGAGGTCGCCGAGGGCATGGCGGTGGCGCACTCCGCGGGGATCGTGCACCGCGACATCAAGCCCGCCAACGTGCTGCTGGAGCAGGCCGACGGCGGGCTGCGCCCGCTGCTGACCGACTTCGGCATCGCGCGGATCGCCGACGCGCCCTCGGTCACCCGCACCCACCAGGTCGTGGGCACGCCGTACTACCTGGCGCCGGAGGTGGTGGCCGGGAAGAAGGCCACACCGGCCGCCGACGTGTACGCGGCCGGCATCATGCTCTACGAGCTGATCACCGGCCACCCGGTCTTCCGCGGCCCGGACGCGGTCAGCGTCTTCCGCCAGCACATGAACACCGTGCCGGAGCGGCCCGCCGAGATCCCGCAGCGGCTGTGGCCGGTCATCGCCGCAGCGCTGGTCAAGGAGCCCGAGGCGCGGCCGTCGGCGCCGGTGCTGGCCGCGCAGCTGCGCGCCGCGGTGGGCAAGGTCATGGACGGCCCGGACGGCGAGCCCACGCACCACCTGCCGATAGAGCACCGCTACGGCACGCTGCGGCTGCCGCCGATCACGGCCGCCGGCTACCCGGGCTCCGGGAGCGGGGCCGGATCGGCCGTCGGAGCCGCGGCCGGCGCCGGCGCCGAGGGCCCGTCCGGCGACGTGTCGATGCCCACGCCCGGGGACGGCGCCCCGGCCTCCGCCGGCGCGCCGACGACCGCGATGCCGGTTTCCCCCGGCGCCGCTCCCGCCTCCGCGGGCGCCCCGACGACGGCGATGCCCGCCGTGTCTCCCGCGGCCGCCGCTGCTGCGGCAGCGGCCGCCTCCGCCGCCGCGGCGGATATCGAGCCCACGGTCCCCGTCGTCCGTCCGGCCAACCTGCCCGCGCCGCTTCCGCAGCGGCCACAGCGCGCGGACGGCCGCATCGCCGGCTGGGACGCCCCTTCGGAGCCGGACGCGATAGGGGCGGGTGTCTCCCGCCGCCAGCCCGGCCCGCCGCAGCCGCAGCCGCTCCCGACGCAGATGCAGCGTCAGCTGGACCAGCTCCACCAGGAGCGCCAGCCCGACCCTCGTCAGGGCCAGGCGCACCAGCGCTTGTCCGCATACCCGCCGCAGCCGCAGTTCGCCCCGCAGGGCTACCAGCAGCCCGGCCCCCAGGGCTACCAGCAGCCCGCGCCCGGCCAGCCCTACCAGGCCCCCGGCGGCCGCTACCAGGACCAGGGCGGCCGCTACCAGGACCAGTACCAGGACCAGGGCGGCTACCAGCCCTCCCAGTTCCAGGCCAGCGCCGCGGCCCCACCGCGCCCGGTGGCTTACACCCCGAACCAGCCTCCGGTCATGCCCCCGCGGCAGCCGCCGCCCCGGGAACGCGAGCGCGAACAGCCCCGCAAGCAGCCGCCGGTCCAGAAGACCGTCGTCAAGCGGCGGCGCGGCATGCCCCTGGGCTGCCTCATCAAGCTGGCCATCCTGGGCCTGGTCGGGTTCGGCATCTACACCGGCGTGAACTACGCGATGGCCAAGATCAACGGCGCCAGCCACGACCTGAACAACTGGGTCTCCCACGAGTGGCACCAGATCGCCCAGAAGATCAACCTCGAGAAGGACAAGCTGCCGGACAAGGTGAAGCCTTCCATCAACGTCCCGACCGACCTTCCGAGCATCCCGAGCATCCCAGGGGGGAACAAGACGCCGTGAGCCGGCGGCGCCCCGGCCGCCACTGCCCACCCCCTTCGGCGAGCCCGCTTGCCCGAAACGCGTGTGGCGCGGGAAAGTTTCGTGTCCCCCTTCTCTCCCCACCCGGGTGGACACGGCCATCGGTAAGGAGCGGGAAGACCTCGTGGCGGCACGGAAGATCGGCAGCAGGTACACCATCACCACGGTGCTGGGCCGCGGGACGTGCGGAACCGTGTGGGAGGGCGAGGGCCCGGACGGGCCGGTCGCCGTCAAGCTCCTGCGCGAGGACCTCGCCGCCGACCAGACCCTCATCGCCCGGTTCGTCCAGGAGCGCACCGCGCTGACCAGCCTGCACCACCCCAATGTGGTCGGCGTGCGCGACCTGGTGGTGGACGGCACCGATCTGGCGCTGGTGATGGACCTGGTGCGCGGCTCGGACCTGCGGCACCTGCTGGAGAACGAGGGTGCGCTGCGGCCGCAGCTGGCCGCCAGCCTGGTCGCCGGCACCGCCGAGGGCCTGGCCGCCGCGCACGCGCAGGGCATCATCCACCGGGACGTGAAGCCCGAGAACATCCTGATGGACCACTCCAGCGGCGCCCTGGTCCCGCGGCTGGCCGACTTCGGCATCGCGCGCCTGGTCGACGGCCCGCGCCGGACCCGGGCCACCCGGATCATCGGCACCCCGGACTACCTGGCGCCGGAGGTCATCGAGGGGCTCCAGCCGGGCCCGGCGGTCGACATGTACGCGCTCGGCACCGTGCTGTTCGAGCTGCTCACCGGCTGGACGCCGTTCGGCGGCGGGCACCCCGGCGCGGTGCTGCGCCGGCACGTCACCGACAAGATCCCGCCGCTGCCCGGCGTGCCCGGGCCGCTGGCCGCCCTGGTCGCCTCCTGCCTGGCCAAGGGGCCGGCCGCGCGGCTGACCGCCGCGGAGTTCGCCGTCCGCATGCGCGAGCTGGTGCCGCTGCTGGAGGACCTGCCGCCGCTGGACCTCCCGGACCCCCGCGAGGGCGGCTGGGACGTGCGCTCCTCGGCGCACGCCAGCCTGCACGGCGGCCGGAACCCCACCATCGACCCGATCCCGATGCGGCACAGCGGGATCGTGCCGCTGGTGCCGCACGGCGAGCTGAAGGACGACGACGCCGACACCCACCTGAACCTGATGCGGCCGATCCGGGACCGGGACCACGGGGACGTGCGGCGCCGGTCCGGGGCGCAGGACGGGTCCGGACCGGGCGGGGAGCGGGGCGAGCGCGGGGCCGGCTCCGGCGCCGGAGCGTCGGGCACGAAGCGTCCGCGCTGGATCGCGGCCACCGCGGCGGCGCTGCTGGTCGGCGGAGCGGCGGCGGCCGTCGCTCTGGGCCTGTCCGGTGGGGACGACTCCCACAAGGACGACAAGTCACACTCGCAGGGGCCAGCGGGCTCGACGTCCTCCGCCGTGTCCTCGCCTCCAGGGACCACCACCCGGTCCACCGCGGTGGGACTGAGCTTCCTGGCCCCCAAGGACCTTCCCCAGGTCCCGGTAGCGGTCCAGGGGGCGCCGCGGACCGCGGTCTTCAAGGACGGCTCGGGGACCCCCACGCTGTTCGTGTTCGTCTCCGGGGCCGACGGCAGCGTCTGGTACCTGCCGGGGGAGAACAGCCGCTCCTGGATGCCGCTGAAGGGTCTGAAGACCAATGCGGAGCCTGCGGTGGTTGCGACAAGTGCGGGTCACCTGGAGTTGTTCGCTGTACGGGAGAGCGACGGGGTCGTCCACCAGCGCAGCTATGCCGGTGGCGGGTGGTCTCCGAAGTGGCTGCCTGTGGGGTCGGCGAAGCTGCGCGGTGCGCCGGGAGCGCTGGCGAACAGTGACGGCTCCGTGGTCGTCGCCGCGGTGGGGAGCGGTAAGGCGCTCATGACTACCACCGGCACTCCCTCAGGAAGCTCAGGTGCGTATACCTGGGGCGAGTGGCAGGCGGTGCCCGGGGTCGGGGACGTCTCCTCCGGGGTGGCGCTCACCGCGACGCCGTCGACGTCCGGATACAGCGCCTACGTGGAGCGTGCTTCGGACCAGGGCATCATCGCGGTTCCCTATGCGAACAAGCTCTGGGGGGCTCCTGTGCAGACCCCCTTGTCCGGCCTTCCCACCGCAGCGACTTCCGCGGACGGGACGCCTTATGTGTTCGTCCGCTCCGCGGGCGGCGCCGTCAAGGCGATGAACGGCAACGGGCAGGCGGGTGCCGGGGGACTGGAGTCCACGTTGCCGCCGGGAGCCACCCAGACCCCCGACGGTCGGGTCGTGGTGGTCACAGCCTCCTCACCGACGAAGCTGAGGGTCGCCTACTCCGGATAGGCTTGTCACGTGGCTACAGATCCTTCCGAAGAGCTCAAGAACCTCCGCGCGACCATGGCGTCCATCGAGGCCGTGCTCGACGTCGACAAGCTGCGCGTGCAGATCGCGGATCTGGAGGAGCAGGCCTCGGCCCCGGACCTGTGGAACGACCAGGCCAAGGCGCAGGCGGTGACCTCCAAGCTGTCCGGGCTGCAGGCGGAGCTGAACCGGTTCACGACGCTGAACCGGCGCCTCGAGGACATCGAGGTGCTCTTCGAGCTCGGCCAGTCCGAGGGCGACGCCGACGCGCTGGCCGAGGTGCAGGGCGAACTGATCGACGTCTCCAAGGCGGTCGGCGACCTGGAGGTGCGCACGCTGCTCTCCGGCGAGTACGACGCCCGCGAGGCGCTGGTGACGCTGCGGGCCGAGGCCGGCGGCGTGGACGCGGCGGACTTCGCCGAGATGCTGCTGCGGATGTACACCCGGTGGGCGGAGCGGCACGGCTACCCGTACGAGGTCTATGACACGTCGTACGCGGAAGAGGCCGGCATCAAGTCGGCGACGTTCACCGTCAAGGCCCCGTACGCCTACGGCACGCTGTCCGTGGAGCAGGGGACGCACCGGCTGGTGCGCATCTCGCCGTTCGACAACCAGGGCCGGCGGCAGACGTCGTTCGCCGGCGTCGAGGTGGTGCCGGTGGTCGAGCAGACCGACCACGTCGAGATCCCCGAGGACGAGCTGCGAGTCGACGTCTACCGGTCGTCCGGCCCCGGCGGCCAGGGCGTCAACACCACCGACTCCGCGGTGCGCATCACGCACCTGCCGACCGGGATCGTGGTGTCCTGCCAGAACGAGCGTTCGCAGATCCAGAACCGGGCCTCGGCGATGGCCGTGCTCCAGGCCAAGCTGCTCCAGCGGCGGCGCGAGGAGGAGCAGGCCAAGATGGACGCGCTGAAGGACGACTCCTCCGGTTCCTGGGGCAACCAGATGCGCAGCTACGTGCTGCATCCGTACCAGCTGGTCAAGGACCTGCGGACGGACTACGAGACCGGCAACACCACCGCGGTGCTCGACGGCGACATCGACGAGTTCATCGAGGCCGGGATCCGCTGGCGGAAGCAGCGCGAGAACGCCTGATAGCTGCTGAAAACGGACAAAAGCCGCTATATAACGCTTTCTGCGTTATATAGCGGCTTTTTACAAGCTTCTCTGCTGGAGAATGCCCTCAGTGGAGGGTCGCAGTGAGGAAAGCCACAGCGAC
This sequence comes from Catenulispora subtropica, assembly GCF_039531675.1. Classification (NCBI taxonomy): domain Bacteria; kingdom Bacillati; phylum Actinomycetota; class Actinomycetes; order Catenulisporales; family Catenulisporaceae; genus Catenulispora; species Catenulispora subtropica. The sequence continues at coordinate 61,475 of NZ_BAAAQM010000028.1, read as the reverse complement.
GAGCATGGTCAGCAGGATGGCGGCCATCGTCGAGAACGACATGGCGCCCGAGCGGTGCATCTGCTCCTTGTGGCTGCGGCAGACGCTGCACCTGCCTTCGGACACCGGCCCCGCGCAGTTCGCGCAAATCAGGTGCTCACAGCACATGCCGCCTCACCTCCTGTATTCGGCACTATGTTCCGTCCCTGCTCCAAGCCGGTGCGGATTGTGGTTCCCGGCCGAAGGGGCCGTGAACCCCTACTTCCGGCGTGTACTGTCATCTCTACTGTGACACTACGACCGAGCGTACGCATAAGTGCCCGCGCAGGCCTCCCGGCCGATGTGCTTATGACGGAGGCGATCCCAGCATGATCAGATTCGACCAGGTCTCCAAGACCTACCCGAACCAGAACCGGCCCGCTCTCCGGGACATCTCCCTGGAGATCGAGCGCGGCGAGTTCGTCTTCGTGATCGGCTCCTCCGGCTCCGGCAAGTCGACGTTCATGCGACTGATCCTGCGCGAGGAGCGGCCGTCCACGGGCCGCGTGTACGTGGCCGGCAAGGACCTGTCCAAGCTGTCCAACTGGAAGATCCCGCAGCTGCGCCGGCAGATCGGCACGGTGTTCCAGGACTTCCGGCTGCTGCCGAACAAGACCGTCGAGCAGAACGTGGCCTTCGCGCTGGAGGTCATCGGCAAGTCCCGGCCGACCATCGGCAAGGCGGTGCCGGAGGTGCTGGACCTGGTCGGCCTGGGCGGCAAGGGCGGCCGGTTCCCCAACGAGCTCTCCGGCGGTGAGCAGCAGCGCGTGGCCATCGCGCGGGCGTTCGTCAACCGGCCGATGGTGCTGATCGCCGACGAGCCGACCGGAAACCTGGACCCGGAGACCTCGGTCGGCATCATGAAGCTGCTGGACCGGATCAACCGGGCCGGCACCACCGTGGTGATGGTGACCCACGACCAGGCCATCGTGAACCAGATGCGCCGGCGCGTGCTGGAGCTCGACGGCGGCAACCTGGTGCGCGACCAGTCCCGCGGCGTGTACGGCTACGTCCGCTAGCCGACCCGTCCCCGCACTCCGGAAGCTTTCAGCAGAACTCAGGTAGGAGCCCCCGACCGACCATGCGAGCCCAATTCGTCTTCTCCGAGATCTTCATCGGCCTGCGCCGCAACCTGACCATGACCATCGCGGTCATCGTCTCCGCCGCGGTGGCCCTCGGAATGCTCGGCGTCGCGCTGCTGATGCTGTTCCAGACCAGTTACATGAAGGACTACTGGTACGACAAGGTCGAGGTGTCGGTCTTCCTGTGCACCAAGGACGACACGACGCTGCACCCGACCACCTGCGCCAGCGGACCGACCGCGCAGACCCGCATGGACGAGCTGCAGGCGGACCTGAAGGCCGATCCCCTGGTGCAGACCGTGTTCCCGGAGACCCAGGCCGAGGCCTACGCCCGCTACAAGAACCAGTCCGGCGGCTCCCAGGCCAACGAGGCCTCGCAGATCACGGCCTACGTGAGCCCGGACCAGATCCCGGCCTCGCTCCGGGTGAAGCTGAAGGACCCCACCACCGAGCACATCGACGCCATCCGCAGCACCTATCAGGGGCAGCAGGGCGTGGAGGCGGTGGCGGACCAGAAGACGATCCTCAAACCGCTGTTCAAACTGTTCAACGGCCTCACCGTCTCGGCGAGCACGGTGGCGATCGTGATGGTCGGACTGGCCCTGATGCTGATCGTGAACACGGTCCGGCTGTCGGCCTTCAGCCGAAGGCGGGAGACCGGCATCATGCGCCTGGTCGGAGCGTCGAACTTCTACATCCGGCTGCCGTTCCTGATGGAGGGCGCGGTGGCCGGCCTGGGCGGCGTCGCGGTGGCGGCGCTGGGCGTGGCCAGCTTCAAGTTCTTCCTGATCGACCGCGTCCTGGCCCCCAGCTTCACCTTCACCAGCTTCATCGGCTGGGACAAGGTCCTCCTGACCGTCCTGATCCTGGTCCCGGTCGGCCTGGTGATGGCGGTCGGCGCCAGCGCCCTGTCCCTCCGGAAATACCTGAAGGTCTAGAACCGTTCATCGGGGATAATGAACCCCATGCCGAAGGAACAAGGCCAGAAGGTCATCGCCCGCAACAAGAAGGCGCGCCACGAGTACGAGATCGAGGCCACCTACGAAGCGGGCATCTCCCTGACCGGAACCGAGGTCAAGTCCCTCCGCGCGGGCCGCGCCAGCCTCGTCGACGGCTACGCGGTCATCAAGGACGCCGAAGTCTGGCTCCAAGGCGTCCACATCGCCGAGTACGCGGAGGGCACCTGGACCAACCACGCCCCCCGCCGCAACCGCAAGCTCCTCCTCCACCGCGCCGAGATCAACAAACTCATCGGCAAGACCAAGGAGACCGGCCTCACCCTGATCCCCCTGGAGATGTACTTCAAGGACGGCAAGGTCAAGGTCGAGATCGGCCTGGCCCGCGGCAAGAAGACGTACGACAAGCGCCAGACCCTGATGGAACGCCAGAACAAGCGCGAAGCCGAACGCGCCATGGCAGCGGCGTTCAAGCGGAACAACCGCCGCGGCTGAGCTGTTGTAACCACCAGGACGGCGACGCCCGGGACAAGCCCCGCGCCACCGTCCGCCCACGGCGAACCCGCTGGAGTCTCCCAGCCGGACCCGCTACGCTTGGATCACGGCCCCGGGAAACCGGAGCCGACAGTTTGACAACTGAACAGAGACGACTAAGCGTCAGAGAAACCAACGTTTCCGACCAGAAGTCGTCCGACAAGGGGCCGAACGGTTTCGACATCGGACGTTTTGGCAGGGGAAGCGGGCCGAGGAAGCAGCGATGATCTCGTTAACCATACGCTGCACAAAAAATAACTGCCAACAAGACGCAGCTGAAGTCGCAGGCCGCTTACGGCCTCGCCGCCTGATCCACTGATCAGGTAATGACTTCTGTCGACCCGGGAGCGCCTCCGGCCCGGTAAGACATCGCTAGGAGGATCCACCGTCGAGCACGGCCACAGGGCCCGACGGGACATCAATGTGGCTGAGCCTGTCAGCAGCGTGCCTGTGAGACTGCCGGGGCTGAGAAAAGCGAACACAGGCTCCGCCCGGAGAAGCCCTGGCAAGTCGCCGATGGACGCGGGTTCAATTCCCGCCGGCTCCACCAGCACAATGCCGCCCGACTTTTGTCGGGCGGCATTTTTGCATTTCAGGGCGTTCCTGCCCAGGCCAGACGGAATTTCTCATGGAGGAATTCTCGAAATAGGCGTTGCATCGAGACGTCGTTTCGATCGCGGTTTTCCGCCGCCGTCATCACGCGGATGCTCGGGATCAGCCTCGACCGAGTCACACGGCTACGCAGCACAGGTTGCACGGCGGCGCAGGTGAGCACGAACTCAACCAGACGCTGCAGCCGAGAACCATACGCCGAACCACTGCTCGGCGCCGAACTCTTCAAACCGCGCCACTTCCGTGAACCCCAACTTCGCCGCAACGCGCATTGAACTGCCGTTCGCAGTCTGGGTGCAAAGCACCACCGGCTCGCCGGGCACCTCATCGGCAACCCAGTCGAGTGCCGCTGCACACGCCTCGACGGCGTACCCGCGTCCCCAAGCGCGAGGCAACAACATGTAGCTGAGTTCGATCTCCCCAGCGTCCGAACGGATATCGCCCGGACGCTCCGTGTCGCGCCGATCGACGGTGATCGTACCGATCATCGCCCCATCGAGAGCGATCACAAAGACGCCGGGGTGCCGCCGAGTTACCTCCGGCATCGCGTGCTCAAGTTCGTCACGCGGTCGGGGGCCTCCGAGGTAGGCGCGTACCTCTGACGAGGCGAACAGCTCGATGAACGCCGTGCGATCCCGAGCCTCAGAAGCGCGAAGCACGAGCCGCTTGGTGATGATCGGAGCAGGCGGCCAGGCGATGTGTCCGATCTCAGCCATAGCGGGCAACCTATCGCACACCTACTCGTCGGGGCTGGGAGAGACGGAGGTCTCCGCGGCCCGTACGGCCTCAATCGCATCGGCGACCCACTTGGGATTACGCCGCAGCAGTCCGTTGGCCCACTCTTGCCACGTTTGCGTCGCCAAGACTCGATCTGCTGCGTCCTCGATGGAGATGTTCTCCGCCCCATCGACTTCGCGCGCAATGACGATGGCTTCGATGAACCGTGCACCGCTGCTGATCATCGCAGCGTGCATCTTCTCGATCCCCGCCTCGCTTCGAATCCTGCGGCACCGTTCGATCAGCGGCGTCAGCCACCGGACGCGCTGCTGGTAGTCGGTACCGCGAATGTCTGTATCAGCGAAGGTCGGGCCGACAGCGGCGAGTAGTCGCTGCCGCAAGGCATCCTCGCTCAGCTCCCAGTGCGGGTAGTCCGCCCGGAGTGCGGTCCAATCGACAGAGTCGATCTCGGTCCGGAGTGTTTCCATGGTCACAGGCTGGCCGCAGTAGTGGCCGTCGGCCGCCACGAACGTCTTTTGCAGCAACTCGTAGCGCAACGGCGTGGATTCAGCGAGCAGTACCGCGTCGTAAAGGTCCTTGGCTTGCGGATACATGTCGGAGGCAAGCCAGAGGAGCTTCCACGCCAGCGACAACTCCGGTGTGGCAGCCAGGAGAATCACCGGGTCGCCGCCGTCGGCTGCTATCTCGATCGGCTGCGGCGGCTCCGGAAGGAGTTCCCCGAAGACGAAGTCGAGCTGAATACTCCCCTCCGGGCAGCCGTCGGCTTTGAAAGGCAGGACGAGCCGCCGGCCCGGGACCCGGTCGTAGGTCCAGATCTCGTCGCTGAGCGCGGCTGAAGCATCGATGCGGACCACGTCGTCGCGCCGGGAGGCGTCGTCGGCGCCGCGGGCGATCTCGTCGAAGAGCCGGTCGGTGCGCGGGTCGGTGAGTTTCCAGTGGTCGGAGTCGATCACGAAGTCCAGGTCGCCTGGCTCTCGCGCCGCTTCGCCGAACCACGTCTTGAGCAGGATGCTGCCGCGCAACACCAGGTGGTTCGAGAACTCGCTGTCCGCGACGGCCGACAGCACCGCGGCGGTCGCGGTGCGGCGGGCAGCGTACCAGCGTGCACCTTGTGTCCGGTCGGCGAACTGTGGCTCACTTGCCCGCAGTGCGACCTCGTGCTGCTTCATCGACGGATCGAATACCAGGTGCTGGGTCACATCCCCGGCCGCGACGGTGGTGATCGTCGCGGGATAGTGGTTGCCCCGGCGGATGCCCTCAGTCAGCGGAGTGGACGGCACCTGCGGCGTCTTGCCCAGCCGCCACCACCCTCTGCCGAGCTCGCCCCATGTCACAGGACTTTCCTCCCCGTCAACACTCATTGAACTTGTCACGACCTGACGCACTCCTCGTCGATCCAGCCAGCATCCACAGCCGGGGCGCTGTCGTAGACCACGTACTCGCGCTCGACCGACACGACGTCCAGCCCGACATCGACCAGCACCCCAGTCAGCGCCTCCAATCGCTCGCCCGCCTCGACTCTGCCGACACCTCGGCAGCGCTGGGTGACGAAGCGCTCGGCACGGCCGTCGTCGCGTAGCCTGCGGGCGTTGCGCGACAGGTGCGCTCCGTGCGAGATCACGGACGCTGCGAGTGCGGCCTCGTCGTATGCCGGCTCCAGCAGCAGCTTGACGTGATGCTCGAAATACATGCCGTCGGAAGACCCGGCGGCCTCGGCGTTGGTCGCTGGGACGCCAGTGGCGTACGGCGCGGCCTCGACCTTGACCCGGCTGACGGTGAAGCCTTCATTGAGCAGGTCGGCGGTCATGCTTTCGGCCCGCGAGCAGATTGCGTCGAGCATCCCGGAGACGCGGATCGTGAGCATCGGCTGCGACGGCATCGAGCCGCGCGCCAACACGATGTGCGTGAACTTCACCGCGCGTCGGGCGGCCCAGGCAGCCAGACGGTCCAGCTCGGCGTCCTTGGCGGGCACCGTCACATGGATCTCGAAATCGCCCCGAAAGCTCTCGAGCCGGGCACTCGGCAGGGTGGTCGCGACGTGGTTCACGCCGCGATCGTCTCACGCTCTCAGCCCTGTCACGCTGCGGTTTTCCAGCCGGGCTTTCGACCGACAAACAGGAGAATCCGATGGCGCTTACCAGCCGGATCGCCGCTGGCGCGGCAGGCGCACTGCTGTTGGGGATTGTGCTGCTGTCAGCACCCGCGTCCGCCGTCATGTCCACGATTACCGCGCCGCTGGATGACCTGTTTTCCGGTGGGGCCAGTGCGGGTATTGGGGACGCGGCCGGAGAAATCCCGGCCGGGATGTTCGGGCTCTACAATGAGGCGGCGGTCGGATGTCCAGGCCTGTCCTGGTCTCGTGCCGAGGAACGTTTACGGCCATAGCAGGGTGACCATGGTGCCCGCGGTCAGGTACTGTCCGAGCGGGATCCGGCTTTTCAACCCGCCGCGGAGCAGCTGTACTACGCCCCAGACCGTCGTGATTCCCCATGTTGCGGCGAACCCATCAACCACTGATCCCAGCTCTGCGCGCCGAGCGTGAGCCCGATGAGTCCGGCGAACCTCAGATCTCCGAGGCTGGTATCGGTGAACAGCCACAGCAGCAGGAAACAACCCGAGCACAACGCCGGCCGCCTCCACCGCCCGGATCATCACCGCGGCGTCGCCGAACCAGCGGACGGTGAGGCCCAAGAGCGTCAGGATCGCCGGGTAGGACGGCAGGGTAAACACGGCGGGGGGCGACCGGTGGCCCCTCACCACGGATGCGGCCGGTAATCCTTGAGGAAGACCCCGAAGAGATCCTCGCCCGCCTCCCCGCGGACGACCGGGTCGTAGACGCGTGCCGCGCCGTCGACCAGGTCGAGCGGGGCGTGGAAGCCGGCGTCGTGCAGCCGCATCTTGTCCGGGTGGGGGCGTTCGTCGGTGATCCATCCGGTGTCCACGGCCGTCATCAGGATGCCGTCCTGTTCCAGCATCTCCCGGGCGCTGGTGCGGGTCAGCATGTTGAGGGCGGCCTTGGCCATGTTGGTGTGGGGGTGGCCGGGGCCCTTGTAGCCGCGGCCGAACTGGCCCTCCATCGCGGAGACGTTGACCACGTACTTGCGGCGGGAGGTCGATGCGGCCATGGCCGCGCGGAGTCGGCTGACCAGGATGAATGGCGCCGTCACGTTGCAGAGTTGGACCTCCAGCAGTTCGATCGGGTCCACCTCCTGTACCTTCTGGCTCCAGCTGTTGGAGTCGTCCAGGTCCGGGACCAGGCCGCCGGCGTCGATCGCGGTGCCCGCCTCGATCAGTGCGGGGGTGGCGGAACCGGAGGTCAGCGCGAGCGCGGTCAACGCCTGCGCGCTGAGCTTCTCGCGGCGGGGGCCGCCCTGCGTGGGCAGCATCGGCTGGCGGCTCAGGTCGAAGCGCCCGAGGGTCGTGACGCTGGGCAGCTGGCCGGTCGGCTGCGTGTCCTCGGCGTCGATCAGCTCCTTGTAGGCGTGGGCTGAGCGGCGCACCGTCTGCGCGGCGTTGTTGATCAGGATGTCCAGCGGGCCGGCGGCGCTCACCTCGTCGGCCAGGGCGATGACCTGGGACGGGTCGCGCAGGTCGATGCCGACGATGTGCAGGCGGTGCAGCCACTCGTGGCTGTCCGGCATCGCCGTGAAGCGGCGGACCGCGTCCTGGGGGAAGCGCGTGGTGATCGTGGTGTGCGCGCCGTCGCGCAGCAGGCGCAGCGCGATGTACATCCCGATCTTCGCGCGCCCGCCGGTCAGCAGCGCGCGGCGGCCCCGCAGGTCGACCCGTGCGTCGCGGCGTGCCCGGTTCTCCGCCGCGCAGCTTTGGCACAGCTGGTGGTAGAACGCGTCGACCTCGACATAGCGGGTCTTGCAGACGTAGCAGGAGCGCGGACGCTCGAGGACCCCCGCGATGGCTCCCGTCACGACGCTGGTGAGTCGCAGGCCCTGCGTCTCGTCGTCGATGCGGGTCGCGGCACCCGTCGCGGTGCGCTCGGTGACGACGCGGTCGTTCTGGGTCTTCGCCGCCCGCCGCTCCTGACGGCGGCGCTGCTTGACCTCGCGATAGACGTCGCTGGTCGCCCTCCGCAGCTCGATCGCCTGAGGGTGGTCCAGCGGCAACTCGCTGAGCTCGGCCAGCACCTCCAACACCAGGCGCATGCGTTCGGGGTCTATACCGGGGTGGGACTCGGCGGCTTCGGTCACGTCGGGTCCTGCGTTCATCGCCTGCGGACTCTCTTCTGGGATCGGGCAATCCGATCAACTCTAACCGGTCCCGATCTGTGGTCGGCCCCGGCTTGATCGGCTGGGGAATCGCCCTCAGCTGGTTGTGGCGCCGACGCCGATGACGGCGATCGGCGCAGCCGCACTCACCAGGAGAAGTTCGGCAGGTCCCGGCCGGCGGGGAACGGAGCGGTCGACGGCAGGGATCGGATCTGCACGAGAAGGTGCACGAATTGCGAGTAGGAATGAGGGTCCAGGCCAGGGGATACGACCACGACGTTGTCACCGCGGCGCCACGCCCGGTAGCGCCACCGGTACTTGAACTCCGGGCGGGGCTCGTGGGTCACGTCGTGATCCGCGGGGCCCATGAGCTCGGTGAACGTGGCCACCACCGCCTCCAGTTGTGCGGCGACGGTCCCGGGCGGCGGGTCGACGAGGCTGTGCCAGCCTGGTTGGTCAGCCCAGACGTCCTCCGTCCACGCCCCGTCGGGGTGGATCCAGAAGTCGTAGGCGAACGGCATCGCGAGGCAGTCGTCGCCGTACACCAGGTGCCCGGCCGGCGTGTAGGCCCTCTCGCCCAGTTCCCCCAGATAGTCGCCGGTCGAGGTCCAGCCCGCGGCGGTCATGGCGGCTTTGGTGGCGTCGGGATCTGTCCAGTCGAGCTCGGCCATGGAGAAGATCTGCGCGGCGAGTTCTGGGGAGATCGGGCAGACCGCCACGATGCTCGTCGGTTCCTCGTCCTCGTCGTCGTCGGAGTCGGTGATCAGTTCGTCGTCCACGTGCGGATCCCCCATGTCCCATGCGTTGTCCGGCGTCACTGGTTGATCGCCGGACCCACACGGCAACGTACCAGCCGGTGGCACCGCTGCCGCGAGGGGCACAGAGGCTCGGACTCGTAGGCGTGTTCGAGCCTGGTCGGGCGGTCGGTCCAGTCGGAATACTCCAATGGAATGAACGTCCATGTGGGTCGTCGGCGGTACCGGGACGGGGGCGCCGACGGGGCCGGGAATTTTTCTCAGACTCCTGATCTAGTACGGGAATCGCCTGTGGGATAAAGGATTCCGGTCGCGGGGGCCGGTATCTCTGTGCTCTTCTTTCCTCTGATACGGATCGCGCTTCGTTTGCCGGGGACGTTGCGAGGTGGAAAGGCGGGGTGAGGTGATGCGCCGTTCTTGCAGGAATGTGATCGTTGAGTCACGGATCACGTTCGACCGCCGGTCGACGCCGTCAGTGAGGAGGCAGCGATGCCTACCAAATTCGTGCTTCGCAAACGTGGCGCCAAGTACAGCTTCGAGATGATCGCTGGAAACGGGGCGGCTATCGCCAAGTCCATCGGTTATGCCAGCAAGCGCACCGCGATGAATGCGATCAAGTCGATCCAGACCGCGGTGAAGTCGATAGAGGACGCCACCGAGAAACCCAGGGCGACGAAGCGGCCGGTGCCGAAGCGGACGCCTGCCAAGCGGCGCACGGTCGTCACCCCGGCGGCCAAGCGGCGGACGACGGTCACGGCCGCGGCCAAGCGGCGGACGACCGTCACGGCGGCGGCCAAGAAGCCCGCCAAGCGGGCCACTGCACGGACGGCGAGCCAGCGGGTCCCGCTGAAGCCGCTGGTCAAGAAGGCGGCTCCGAAGAGGACTTCGGCCAAGCGGGCTACGCAGACGCGCAGCGCGGCGCGTACCGTACAGGCTCGCACCCGCACCACGCAGGCTCGCACCCGCACCACCACGGCGCGCACCAAGCAGGCGCGCTCTCCCCAGGCGCGCACAGCGGCCGCGACCCGCGCCCGCACCGCCGCCAGGCCGGCCCGCCCGACCACGACACGCGCCACGTCCACCAGGACCAAGGCGCTGGCGCGTGCGCGGTGACCTGAGACCTGAGCAGCGTTGAAAGCCGGGCCGGGGTCCCCCACCAGGTGTGGAGGACCCCGGCTCGTCGCCGCTGTCACGGCCGCTCGTTGACGAACTGGAACTGCAGCCGAGCTGAGCCGTCGAACGGGACGACCGTCGTGGAGTCGCTGGCGGACCAGGTGGCCGGCACCAGGAACAGGCGGTCGTGGCCTTCGATCAGGAGGCGCAGGTTGCGGTAGCGGTAGTGGAAGGTCTGGCCGGGGGTGGCGGGGAGGATGGTCTCCTCGACGCCGGGGCTATGGAGGTACAAGCGTTCCTTGGTGTCGAGGATGACCGTGGGGAGATGTTCCAGGCTCTCGGCCTGATGGCGCGCCAGGCCGCGACCGGTCAAGCGCTGTGATCCCGATCGCCGTCATGCCGCGTCGACTCCTCTGGGCAAGGCGGCCCGGTCCCGGCACGCACCACGCACGCCCCCTGTGCTTCGAGGGAGCAGGTCGAGGAGCGGGCCGCCGCCCTGTTCTCCCCATGCCGTTCAAGTCGCGGGCACTTCGAGATCGGCTCCGCTTAACGATCGGCTGAGAGCCTGGCGCCGCGCTGGCGCGGAACGACCGGTTCCGCCGCCGCGGCTCATGGGGGATTCACATCTGCTGGGCCTGCGATCGGGTCGGCGTCGTCGCGTCCTTCTTGATGATGCCTGCTGCGCCGGACCCGGCTCGGCTGGGTACCGCCGCTGTGCCGGCGGCCGAGAGGGAGTGGCTGGGCATGGTGGCGGGTGCTGCTGCGGCGTGGGTCGGCAGGCGGACGGCTTCGGCCAGGCCGTGGAGTCGGCGGCGGTCGGTCGGGTGGTGGCTGGTGGCCGCCGCCGGGGTGTTCGGCGTGGGGCTGATCGCGGGCAAGGGCGGCAATCCGCTCATCGACCTGAAGGTCTACCGGGCCGGCGGCCTGTCGTGGATCCGGGGACTGCCGCTCTACGCCACCCAGTTCCCCAAGCCGTTGCAGGGCCCCGACCTGCCGTTCACGTATCCGCCGTTCGCGGCCGTGGTCTTCAGCGTGTTCGGCGTGGTCGGGTACCTCGCCGCGGCCGCGCTGCTGGTCGTGGCCGGGCTCGGCGCGCTGACCTGGGTCATCTCCCTGGTCTGGCACGAGCGGCGCGCGGCGTGGGGCCTGCCGGCCCTGAACGCCCGGCTGGCCGTGCTGCTGACGCTGTCGGTCCTCGTCGTCGAGCCGGTCAGCAGCACGTTCCTGCACGGTCAGATCAACCTGCTGCTGATGGGCCTGGTCGCCGCCGACACGCTCGGGCCCCGGACCCGGATCCCGCGCGGGGTGTTCACGGGCGTCGCCGCCGCGATCAAGCTGACCCCGGCCGTCTTCCTGCTCTACTTCATCGCACGGCGGCAGTGGCGGGCGGCGGCGACGGCGGCCGCCGCCTTCGCCGGGGCGACGCTGTTCAGCTTCCTGGTCGCGCGACGGGACACCGAGACCTACTGGACGAGCACCGTCTACGATCCGACCCGCATCGGGGACCTCGGCTACGCCGCCAACCAGTCGATCCGCGGCGCCGTGCACCGCCTCGCCCTGGGCGTGAAGCCCGAGGAGCACGTCTGGCTCGTCGCCTCCGTGATCGTCGTCCTCCTGGCCTACCGCGGTGCCCGGCGCTGCGTGGCGTCCGGCAACCTGACCTGCGCGGTGGTCGTCGTGGCCGCCTGCCAGCTGCTCATCTCGCCGGTCTCGTGGTCCCACCACTGGGTCTGGATCGCGCCGATCCTGCCGGCGCTCGCCTTCCGCGTGATCCGCTCCGGCTCCCGCGCCCGGATCGCCGGTGGCGGGGCGCTGATCGCGGTCTTCCTGATGGGGCCGCTCCTGCTGCTGCCGGTCAATCAGGGCCGCGAGATGCACTGGTACTGGTGGCAGAACCTGATCGGCGACACCTACATGCTGGTGACGCTGGCGTTCGTGGCCTGGGCCGCCCTGTCCCGGCGCGGCCTACCCGCGGCCGACCAGCCGGTCGAGCCCGTCCAGGAGCAGGTCCAGCCCGAACTCGAACTCGGCCTGGTCGTCGCACCAGCCGAGCGTGCTGTCGGGGTCGTCGTGGGCGACGTCGCTCAGCATGGCGGTGAGGTGGGGGAGCCGCTCGGCCAGGGCCTGGAGCGCGGATGTGTCGGGGGAGCCGCCGGGATCCGGCGGGGTGAAGAGCTCCTGGTTGAAGCCGAGCGCCCGGCTGCCCAGGGCGTGCATGGCGTGGTGCGCCTGCTGGTGGGTGAACCCGCCGGCGTCCATCAGGGCCAGGACGGAGTCGTAGTAGTCCAGCACTGACAGCGGGGTCTCGGTGCGGGTCTGAAACACCGCCGGCGCCCAGGGGTGCCGGAGGAACACTTCACGGGCGGCCAGGATCCTGGCCCGCAGGACGGTCTTCCAGGCGGCCGGTTCCTCCGGCGGGGCGACGGCGCCCACGGCCGCGTGGATCTCGCCCATGACCACGTCGACGACGCCGTTGAGCACGTCCTCCTTGTTGGCGACGTGGTGATAGAGGGACATCGCCTCCACGCCGAACTCGTCGGCGAGACCGCGCATGGTCACGGCGTCGATGCCTTGGCGGTCGGCGAGGGCGGTGGCGGCGCGCAGGACCCGGTCCCGGGTCAGTGGTGCGCGGGGCTTGGACTCCTGCTCGGTCTCGGTGGTCATCTCAGCGTCATCCGTCCCTTCCGTCGCGATCGTACTGCCCGGGCCGGGCCGACGGTTGACGTCCTTACGCCGTAAGGCTACCTTACGCCGTAAGGTCACCTTACGTTGTAAGGAGGAATCATGAGGGCGTTCACGCGGCACAGGTTCGGCGATCCCGGCGTCTTGGAGCTGGTCGACAGCGAAACACCGACGCCGGCGGAGGGCGAGGTGCTGGTGCGGGTGCACGCCACCTCGGTCAATCCCTACGACTGGCACCACCTCAGAGGCGAGCCGATGCTCGCGCGCCTGGTGCCCGGCGGTCTGGGCCTGACCCGGCCCCGGTTGCGCAGGCTCGGCTGCGACCTGGCGGGCCGGGTCGAGGCGGTCGGCGACGGCGTCACGCGCTTCGCCCCCGGCGACGACGTGTACGCGCTCCTGGAAGAGGGCGGCTTCGCTGAGTACGCCTGCGTTCCGCAGGACCAGCTGGTGCCGATGCCGCGCAACCTCACCCACGAGCAGGCCGCCACGGTGCCCATGGCCGCCGCGACAGCGCTGCTGGCCCTCCGCGACGACGGCCGGATCGAGGCGGGTCAGGACGTCATCATCACCGGGGCGTCCGGTGGCGTCGGCACGTACGCGGTCCAGATCGCCGTCGCCCTCGGCGCGAAGGTCACGGCCGTCTGCGGAGCGCGGAACCTGGACCTGGTCCGGTCCCTGGGCGCCGCGCACGCCGTCGACCACGCCGCCGGCGACGTCACCCGCGGACCTCGCCACGACCTCGCGGTCGACCTCGCCGGCCGCACGTCGACCCGCGCCTGGCGCCGAGCCCTGCACCCCGAGGGGACGCTCGTCGTCGTCGGCGGCCCGCCCGGTCGCTGGTTCCAGCCGATGACGCACGTCCTCGCGTCCGTCGCGGTGGCGCCGCTGGGCAAGCAGCGGGTCGTCGGCACCGACATCGTCGGCCACCGGCGGAAGCCGGAACTGCTGACCACGCTGACCACGCTCATCGAGGACGGCGAAGTCACCCCGGTCATCGACCGGAGTTACGCCTTCGAGGAGTTGCCCGAAGCGATCCGCCACCAAGAACGGGGCCATGCCCGGGGCAAGGTCGTCGTCAGCATCGGCGGATGAAAATTACACGGCGCACGTGCCCCGTCTGACGGCTGTCAGTACCGTCCTGACGAGTGCTTTCCTCGGAAACGAGCCCCGTGGCGGAGCTCCGCTCGCAGTCTTCGTATTGCCACGCCACCGCTTCGAGCCTGTAGTGAACGCGACCGATCACCCATCGGAGCACTGGAGGCTTGATGAAGGGAATCAGAACCCTGCTGGCCCTGTTCGCGGCGGGGGTGCTCGCCGTGACCATGACCGTGACCGGCCATGCCGCCGCCGCGAGACCGAACGCGGCCGCGGCCGCGGCCGGCACGGGCTACTGGCACACGAGTGGCAGACAGATCCTCGACGCGAACAACCAGCCGGTGCGGATCGCCGGGGTCAACTGGTTCGGGTTCGAGACGAACAACTACGTGCCGCACGGGCTTTGGTCGCGCGACTACAAGAGCATGATGGATCAGATGAAGTCGCTCGGCTACAACACGATCCGGCTGCCGTACAGCGACGACATCTTCAAGCCCGGGACGATGCCCAACAGCATCAACTTCTACCAGATGAACACCGACCTGCAGGGGCTCACGTCGCTGCAGGTGATGGACAAGATCGTGAACTACGCCGGGTCGATCGGGCTGCGGGTCATCCTGGACCGGCACCGGCCGGACAGCGGCGGGCAGTCGGCGCTGTGGTACACCTCCGCGGTGCCGGAGTCGACGTGGATCAGCGACCTGACGGCGCTCGCGACGCGCTACCAGGGCAACACCGCGGTGGTGGGCATCGACCTGCACAACGAGCCGCACGACCCGGCCTGCTGGGGATGCGGGGACACGACGATCGACTGGCGGCTGGCGGCCGAGCGGGCCGGGAACGCCGTGCTGGCGGTCGATCCGCACCTGCTGATCTTCGTGGAAGGCGTGCAGACCTTCAACGGCAGCTCGTACTGGTGGGGCGGGAACCTGCAGGGCGCGGGGACCTATCCGGTGCGGTTGAACGTGGCCGACCAGCTTGTCTACTCGGCTCATGACTACGCGACCAGCGTGGCGAGCCAGACGTGGTTCTCCGACCCGTCGTTCCCGGCGAACATGCCGGGGATCTGGGGCAAGAACTGGGGCTACCTCTTCGACGGGAACACGGCGCCGGTGTGGGTCGGCGAGTTCGGGACGACGCTCGCGTCGACGACCGACCAGGTGTGGCTCAAGGCTCTGGTCCAATACCTGCGCCCGACGGCGACCTCGGGTGCCGACTCCTACCAGTGGACCTTCTGGTCGTGGAACCCCGATTCCGGTGACACCGGCGGGATCCTGGAGGGCGACTGGCAGACGGTGGACACCGTCAAGGACGGCTACCTCGCGTCCATCAAGGCGCCGGGCTTCACGGGCGGTTCCGGCGGCGGCACCGACACCACGCCGCCGAGCGTGCCGACCCGCGTCGCGGTGACCGGAACCACCTCCACCTCCGCTTCGCTGTCGTGGACCGCTTCGACCGACGATGTGGGCGTCACCGGCTACGACGTCTACCGCGGCACGACGCTCGCCGGGACCACGTCCAGCCCGTCGTTCACCGATACCGGCCTGACCCCGTCGACGGCCTACAGCTACACGGTCAAAGCCTTCGACGCGGCCGGGAACCTGTCAGCGGCCTCGACGGCGGTGACCGCGACGACGCAGGGCACGACGGGCAACGCCGGCTGTACCGCCTCCTACACGGTGAACAGCTCGTGGAGCGACGGCTTCACCGCGACGGTCACCGTGACCAACACCGGAACCGCGCCCACCCACACCTGGCAGGTCACCTGGACTTGGCCGGGCAGCCAGCAGATCACCAACAGTTGGAACGCGACCGAGACCCGCTCCGGCCAGAGCGAGACGTTCACCGCGCAGAGTTTCAACGCCGCGATCCCGGCGGGAGGCAACACCTCCTTCGGCTTCCAGGCGAGCTTCTCCGGAAGCAATCCGGCTCCGACGCCGGTCTGCTCAGCAAGCTGATCCACCTCACGGCCGCCCCGCGAGCAAGGACCGGCGGGGCGGCCGTCGCGTGCCCTGGCATCGGGGCCGCGCTGACCTCGATGTTCGACGGATATTCGACGATGTTCGACGGCGGGCGTGAAACTTTCGGCGCGCATGGACGCTCCGACCTGCGTTTCGCCCCGATCGGCCCGGTGGTTCCTTGGATGTTCGCAGCTCCCTGGCTAGCTTCTGCGACAAGCCCGCTCTCCTCGCAGGACCTACTCGAAGGGGTGACAACCCGATGTCCCGACCTTTCCACTGGCTCCGGGCGGCCGTGACGGCGCTGGCGATCGGCGTCGCCGCGGCGGCGCCCGCTCTGGCCGCGCCCGGCGCCGGCGCCGCACCCGCGGACACCAGCACGTGCTCCGCCACCGGCACCATCCCCGCGGGGGACTACCTGATCCAGGCCAACGAGTGGAACTCCACAGCGCAACAGTGCATCACCTATACCGGAGGCACCGCGTGGTCGGTGAGCACTGCCGACTTCAACCTGTCGACGAGCGGCGCGCCCGCCACGTACCCGTCGATATACAAGGGCTGTCACTGGGGACTGTGCACCGCCGGCAGCGGCATGCCGATCCAGGTGAGCAAGCTGGGCAGCGCGACGAGCTCGTGGAGCACCACGCAGCCCGGCTCCGGCGCCTATGACGTCGCCTACGACATCTGGTTCAACTCCACGCCGACCACCTCGGGGCAGCCGGACGGCACCGAGGTGATGATCTGGATCAACAGCCGCGGCGGGGTGCAGCCCTTCGGCTCGCAGACCGGGACGTCGACCGCCGCCGGCCGGAACTGGAACGTGTGGACCGGCCAGCAGACCTCGTGGAAGATCATCAGCTATGTCCTGAACCCGGGCGCCACCTCGGTCACCGACCTGGACGTGAAGGCCCTGATCCAGGACGCGGTCGCCCGCGGCTCGATCAACCCCGCGCACTACCTGATCGACGCCGAGGCCGGATTCGAGATCTGGCAGGGCGGCCAGGGCCTGGCCACGACGAACTTCTCGTTCACCGCGAGCCAGCAGGGCACCGGCGGCGACACGACCCCGCCTTCCGTGCCGTCCGGCCTGGCGGTCACCGGCACGACCGGCTCCACCGCCGCGCTGTCCTGGTCACCCTCCAGCGACGACACGGGAGTGGCCGGCTACCGCGTCTACCGCGACGGCGTCCAGGTCGGCACCACCGTCGGCACCACCTTCACGGACACCGGCCTCGCCGCCTCGACGCAGTACTCGTACACCGTCGCGGCCTACGACGCGGCCGGCAACGTCTCGGCCCAGTCCCCGGCCGTCACCGCGACGACCGCCGGCGGGGGCGGAGGAGGCTCGGGCTGCACGGCGACGTACGCCATCAGCAGCAGCTGGGACACCGGCTTCACCGCCACCGTGACCGTCGCGAACAACGGCACCGCGGCGACCAAGGGCTGGAAGGTCACGTGGACGTGGTCCGGTAACCAGACGATCAGCAACGTGTGGAACGCCACCGAGAGCCGCAGCGGTCAAAGCGAGACCGCGACGAACGCTTCCTATGACGGCGTGATCGCGCCGGGAGGTAATACGTCGTTCGGGTTCCAGGCCGGTTACTCGGGGACCAACGGCACGCCCACGCTGGCGTGTACCGCCAGCTGATCAGGGAGGACCCCTGCCCGCGCCAGGCTAATCGCCCGTCGCAGCCCCCTGCCGAACCGCCCGCAATGCCGCGTACAGCTCAGCCGAACCCACCGCATCAGTGGTATGCCGTCCGGTGAGCTCACCGATGCGGTTGAGTCGATAGAGCACCGTGTTCCGGTGGCAGTGCAACAGCTCCGCCGCCTTACTCGTGGAGCCTCCAGCGGAGAACCACGTGTCCAGGGTGTCCAGAAGCGTGCTGTGCTCACTCGGCGGAAGGCCGTTGAGTGCGGCGAACACCGAGTGGGCCATGTCCGCCGCCGCATCGGGCGCCGACGCGACAAGAAGCGCGACCGGTGCCTCGCCGTACGCGTGCGCGCCCTGGGCACCGGTCGGCAGGCAGCGAGCCGCCACCTGCGCCTCCCGCCACGCGCGCGTGGCGTCCGCCGGAGTCCGGAACGGGCGGCTGACGCCGACGCGGGTGGCGGCGAGGGTGCTCAGCATGTCCACCGCGCTCGGCAGGGAGCGTTCGCCCGGAAGGCAGAGCAGGCCCACGGTCGCGCCGGCGAGCCGGGTCCACTCGGAGGCGACGCCGATGGTGCGGAGTTTCGTGGCGGTACCCGGCGGCAGGCCGTCGTCCTGTTCGATCTCGGCGTTCACCACGACGAGCGGGCCGCCGCGGTCCAGGCGCAGGACGCGGACGATCTCTGCCGCACGAGGGGCTGAGGTGACGGTGCCGTCGAGCAGGGTGGTCAGCATGGCGGCGCGGGCCGCTGTGTCGCGGTGGGCCTGTTCCTCGACGGTGGTGCGGTAGGAGTCGGCGGCCGCGCTGGAGTGCTCGTCGATGATCTGCCAGATGTCGGAGGCCAGGTACAGGAGCTCGGTGGCGGCGCCCTCGTCGGTGGCGGCGGCGAGGAGGCGGTCCCAGATGAAGCGGCCGCCGAGGCGGTAGGCGTGCAGGAGGGCCGGGAGGGGGATGCCGAGTTCGGCCTTGATGCGGCCGGCCTCGCGGGCGGCGTCCAGGGCGACCGGGTTCTCCTGCAGCGCCATGAGCAGCGTGCGCAGGTTGTCGCGGACGACCACGCGGACCCGCTCATGGCTGTCGCGCTCGTGCTCGGCGTAGCCGCGCTCGGCCTCGAAGATCTGGTCGGTGAGCTGGTCGGCCAGGGGGTCGACGTCGCCGAGCAGGCGCGCCACCAGCCCGACGGCCGACTTCGCGGCCGGGCGAGCGGCCGGCCGGGACGGCGTCCGGGACGCCGATGCGGACGCCGATGTGGGCGTCGATGTGGGCATCGGCCGGGCGGCCGGACGGGCCCGCGCGGCCGAGGCCGATATGGCGGATTCGTCCATGGTGCTGGCCATGACGCGATCGTAACCGGTGGTTGGCGGCTTGTCTTGTGCAGGTGCACAATTGGATCGCGGGAACCCCCTCCCGGCGCCCATGGCACTAGCCGTTCACCTTACGTAAGCATCTCCTTTAGTGCACGACAAGTTGCCTGTACGTTAAGGCGGACGCACAACTGGAGAGCCTCATGAGCACCGCGACTCTGCCCGCCGCCGAGGCGGCGACGATCGACCAGGCCCTGACCGAGCTCGTTTCCGGCGCCCGGGCCTGGAAGGCCTGCGGTCTCGCGCAGCGCCGGGACCTCATCCAGAAGATCCACGCCGCGACGGCCGCCAACGCCGAAGCCTGGGTGACCGCCGCATCGACCTATAAGCAGCTCCCCGACGGCAGCCAGCTGCGGGGCGAGGAGTGGACCAGCGGCCCGTACGCGGTCCTGACCGCGACGGCGGTTCTCGCCCAGAGCATCGCGGCGCTCGAAGCCGGACGCAGTCCGGTCGACGGCTACCGCTTCGGCAAGGCCCCCGGCGGCCGCACCACCGTGAAGATCCTGCCGCACGGCGTATACGACCGGCTGCTGCTCAGCGGGTTCACCGCCGAGGTGTGGATGCCGCCGGGCGTGACCGAGGCGACCGTGCGGGAGCAGGCCGGTCTGGCGCTGCGCGACCCCGCCGGCCCCGGTGGCGTGGGCGTGGTGCTCGGCGCGGGCAACATCACCTCGATCCCGGTGCTGGACGTGCTGTACGAGCTCTACGCCAACAACCGCGTGGCGCTGCTGAAGCTCAATCCGGTGACCGACGTGCTGTTCGACGTCTTCTCGAAGGTGCTGGCGCCGCTCATCGAACCCGGCCTGGTCCGGATCGTCCGCGGCGGCGCCGACGTCGGCACCTACCTCGTGCGGCACGACCTCGTCGACCACGTCCACATGACCGGCAGCGCCCTGACCCACGACGCCATCGTCTGGGGCACCGGCGCGGAGGGCGCGGCGCGCAAGGCGGCGGGGACCCCGCTGCTCACCAAGCCGATCACCAGCGAGCTCGGCGGCGTCTCGCCGACCATCGTGGTCCCGGGCCGGTGGTCCGACGCCGATCTGCGGTTCCAGGCCGAGCACGTGGCCACCCAGAAGCTGCACAACGGCGGCTACAACTGCATCGCCTCGCAGATCGTGGTGGTCGGTTCCGACTGGCCGCAGAAGGACGCGTTCCTGAAGTACCTACGCGACGCGCTCGCCAAGGCGCCCGCGCGACCCGCCTACTACCCCGGGAGCGACCATCGCGTCGCGCAGGCGTGCGAGGCCTACCCGGACGCCGAACGGATCCGCTCCAGGGTCCTGATCTCGGTGCCCGGCGACCCCGGCGACACGGCTTCCGAACCCGCCCTCACCACCGAGTACTTCGGGCCGGTGCTGGGCGTCATGGAGCTGCCCGGCGACGCGCGGACGTTCCTCGCCACCGCCGTGCGCACCGCCAACGACCGCCTCACCGGCACCCTCGGTGCCAACGTCATCGCCGACCCGCGCACCATCTCCGCGCTCGGCGCGGCCTTCGACCAGGCGATCGCGGACCTGCGCTACGGCACCGTCACCATCAACGCCTGGACCGGCGTCGGCTACCTGACGGCCGCGGCCACCTGGGGGGCCTTCCCCGGGCACACCCTCGACGACGTCCAGAGCGGGATCGGCGTGGTCCACAACGCGGTGCTGCTCGCCTCCCCGGAGCGCACCGTGCTGCGCGGTCCGTTCCGCCCCGCGCCCCGAGCCCTGCTGCACGGCGAGCCCAGCTTGTCGCCCAAGCCGCCGTGGTTCGTCAGCAACAAGACCGCCGCGACCACCGGCCGGCGGCTTGTCGGCTTCGCCGCCCGGCCCCGCTGGTCGGCGCTGCCGGGCGTCTTCATCTCCGCGTTGCGCGGCTGACCGGGACCTAAGAGGATCAAGCATGTTGAATCTTGCGGTGCTGCTGGAGAACACGGCGCGGGACCTGCCGGAGCGCGACGCGGTCGTCCTCGGCGATCTGCGCCTGACCTACGGCCAGGTCGAGGCGGCGGCCAATCAGGTGGCCGGGGCGCTGGCGGCGCGCGGCGTCGGTCGCGGGGACAAGGTGGCGCTGAGCTGCCCCAACCTGCCGTACTTCCCGATCGTCTACTACGGCGCGCTGAAGGCCGGGGCGACGATCGTGCCGCTGAACGTGCTGCTCACCGAGCGGGAGATCGCGTATCACCTGGAGGACTCCGGGGCGGTCGCCTACTTCTGCTTCGAGGGCACGCCGGAGCTGCCGATGGCCAAGGCCGGCCGGGCGGCCTTCGACGCGGTGCCCGGCTGCGAGCACTTCGTGCTGATCACGGCCGGCGCCGAGGCGTCCGAGCCGGACGTGACCACGCTCGCCGCGTTCACCGCGGGCCGGCCGCCGACGTTCGACACCGTGCAGACGCAGGAGACCGACACGGCCGTCGTCCTCTACACCAGCGGGACGACCGGCCGCCCCAAGGGCGCGGAGCTGACCCACAGCAACATGGTGCAGAACGCGCTGATGGTGAGCCGGATGTTCGGGGTCAGCAGCGACGACGTCCACCTGGTCACGCTGCCCCTGTTCCACTCGTTCGGGCAGACGGTGGCGCAGAACTACGGCTTCGCCAGCGGCGCGACGCTGGTGCTGCTGCCCCGCTTCGACCCGGACGCCGCGCTGGGGCTGATGGAGCGCGAGGGCGTCACCATCTTCGCCGGCGTCCCGACCATGTACTGGGCCCTGCTGCACAGCGAGCAGGCGGAGACCTTCGACCTGCGGCGGATCGCCGCGAACCTGCGGCTGAGCATCTCCGGCGGCTCGGCGCTGCCGCTGGAGGTGCTGAAGCAGTTCGAAGAGCGCTTCGACGTGCCGATCCTCGAAGGCTACGGACTGTCCGAGACCAGCCCGGTCGCCACGTTCAGCCGGGTCGACCGGCCGCGCAAGCCGGGCTCGATCGGGCTGCCGTGCTGGGGCGTCGAGGTGGACGCCGTCCGGCCGGACGGGACGCGCTGCGAGACCGACGAGCCCGGCGAGATCGTCATCCGCGGCCACAACGTGATGAAGGGCTATCTCGGCCGCCCCGAGGCCACCGCCGAGGCGATCGACGCGAACGGCTGGTTCCACACCGGCGATGTCGGGCGCCGCGACGCCGACGGTTACTACTACATCGTCGACCGCACCAAGGACATGATCATCCGCGGCGGCTTCAACGTCTATCCGCGGGAGATCGAGGAGGTGCTGATGACGCACCCCGCGGTCAGCCTGGCGGCGGTCGTCGGCGTCCCGCACGACAGCCACGGCGAGGAGGTGAAGGCCTTCGTCATCCTGAATCCGGGCGCTGAGATCACCGCCGAGGAGCTCGTCGCCTGGGGCAAGCAGATGATGGCCGCGTACAAGTACCCGCGCATCGTCGAGTTCCGGGACAGCCTGCCGATGACGGCGACCGGCAAGATCCTCAAGCGGGAGTTGGTGGAGCGGCCGTGAGTACGGGCTCCGCGGGCTACACCGAGGTCGCGGATTGGGAACGGCTGCCGGTGCGGCGCGTGGCGACGAACGGCATCGAGCTGAGCGTCGTCGACTACGGCGAGGGCCCGGCGGTGGTCCTGTGCCACGGCTTCCCCGAGCTGGCCTTCTCCTGGCGGCATCAGGTGTATCCGCTGGCCGAGGCCGGTTTCCGGGTGCTGATCCCGGACATGCGCGGATACGGCGACAGCTCGCGTCCCGAGGACCCTGACGGCTACGACGCCCTGACACTGGCGGCGGACCTCGTCGGACTGCTGGACGCGCTCGGGTTGGCCGACGCGGTGTTCGTCGGCCACGACTGGGGTGCCTCCACGGTCTGGAACCTGGCGCTGGCCCACCCGGACCGGGTCCGGGCCGTCGCCGGGTTGAGCGTCCCGATCACGCCGCGCTCGCCGGCGCCGCCGATCCCGATCCTGCGCAAGCGCCTCGGCGACGGCTTCTACATGGTGTGGTTCCAGGAGCCGGGCGTCGCCGACGCGGTCTTGAACGCCGACGTCCGCCGGACCCTGCTGTCCGACGACATCGACGCCGCCGCGTGGCAGTCCGCCGCGGACGAGGAGTCGCCGCCGCGTCCTTTCATGACCGAAGCGGAACTCGATGTCTTCGTCAGGACCTTCGAGCGCACAGGATTCACGGGCGGCCTCAACTACTACCGGGCCATGGACCGCACCTGGGAGCGCACCGAGCCGCTGGCCGGCCGGACGATCGACTGTCCGTCGATGTTCCTGACCGGTTCGGAGGACCTGGTCGCGCGGTTCATGAGCGCGGACCGCCTCGGCGCCGTGCTCACCGACCTGCGGGAGAACGTCCGGTTGGAGGGCGCGGGCCACTGGGTCCAGCAGGAGCGCCCCGACGAGGTCACCGGGGCGCTGCTGAGGTTCCTTCAGGCGTTGTGAGCTTCCAGCTTCGCGAGCTCACGCTGGACGGCCTCTTCGTGGGCCTCGGCGTCCTCGCGGGCCCGCTTCGGGTTCCACCGCCCGCGCATCGTCGCCGCGAACGGCAGGAACACGATCTGCCCGGCCAGTGTGACCCACCACCAGGTCTGCCACTGGTGCGGTCCGTCCTTGACCGCCTTGGCGACCTCGGGACCGTGCGCCCGCAGCACGGCGAGGTCGGGCTGGGCCTGCTGCACCTTCAGCAGGTCGGCCGCGCCGACGGCGGCCACGGCCCGGCCCAGGACGTCCGGCGGGATCGCGGTCGGCGGGTACTTGGCGAGCTCGGCGAAGGTCGCCGGGTGGGCGTCGATGATCGCCAGTGCCGGTGCGGCCTTCGCGTTCGCGGCGGCGACCTCGGCGCCGTGGTCGACGACCGGGGTCACCGACGTCACCACCACCGGGACGAAGGCCGCCGACACCGCTACCACGACGCGCAGGATCCAGCCCCACACCGCCAGGCCGGTGGCCGTCGCGGCCGGGTTGCGTTCCTCGACGGTCTCGGTGAACGCCGCCATCCACGGCGCGTAGGTCACGCCGGCCAGGGCGCCGCCGATCAGGAACACGGTGGCGAAGGTGTAGTAGCCGGTGGCGGGACGGGTCGCCAGCTCCGCGAAGGCCACCGTCGTGGCGATGGTGCCGAGACAGCCCACGATCATCAGGGGCTTGCGGACCTTGAGCCGGTCCGACACCAGGCCCGCGACGATGAGGCCGATCGCGTTCGCGGCCCAGTACCAGTTGGCCACCGCGTTCGCCCGCTGCTCGCTGTAGCTGTAGACCGCTGAGAAGTAGATGACCAGGTTGCCGACCAGCGCGTAGTAGAGCAGCAGATACACGCTGACCGCGAACGCCGGGCCGGCGACGGCGGGGTGCAGCATCTGCCGCCAGTGGCCGGTCAGCTGCTGCTCGGGATCGATGCCGCGGGCGCGGGCTTCGACCAGCGCGCGGTCGCGCATGCTGACCATGATCTGGTCGCGCAGCCGCGGGGAGAGCTCGCGCAGCCCGAACAACGCGATGACGAACACGATCAGGGCGCTGACGGCCGCGTAGCGGAGTTCGTCCTGCCACGTGGAACTGTCCAGCGTGTGACTCGTCACCGTGGTCACCACCAGGCTGCCGGCCACCGGTCCGATCGCCCACGCGCCCATGGCCGTGGCCCGGCCCAGCTGCGGTGAGAAGTCGCGGATCAGGGCCGGCGTCGCCACCAGGATGATGCCCTCGACGAACGACAGCGCGACGAACAGCGTCAGGAAGGCGCCCTTACCCGTCATGCCGGGCAGGGCCAGCACCAGGACGCCGGCCACGAGCAGGCCGTACACGACGAGGTTCGCGCGGCCCCAGCGGTCGGCGAGGCCGGCGATCAGCGAGGAGGCGGCGCCGACGGCGTTGCCGATCACCGACATCCAGATGAAGTAGGTGAAGGTCATGTGGTAGCGGGTCATGATCGACGTCGCGACCGCGTACTGGATGTAGAGCAGGTAGTACAGGACGATCGTGGTCAGCACGACGATCGCCAGATAGGCGTACCGGCGTGCGGACTGCGGATAGGCGGCCAGGTCGCGCCGCCAGAAGCGGGTCAGGACGGCCGGGGCGGCGTCCGCGGTGATGCTGGGGGATGACACAGATGACTCCTTCTTTTCGGGTGGAGAAACCGGTCTTCCTGGGGTGGTGCGGGTATCGCGGGTTCTACTGCACGGCCGTCCGCAGCTCCTTCTTCAGGATCTTCCCGGTCGGCCCCATCGGCAGGGTGCTGAAAAAACGCACCTCGCGCGGGTACTTGTAGGCGGCCAGCCGTTCTCGGCAGTAGGCGATGACCTCCTCCTCGTCGGTCTGCGCGCCGGCCTTCAGCACGACGCACGCCACGACCTCCTCGCCGAGTCGTTCGTCGGCGCGGCCGATGACCGCGGCCGCGGCGATCGCGGGATGGGTGTAGAGGACCTCCTCGACCTCCCGCGGGTAGACGTTGAAGCCGCCGCGGATGACCATGTCCTTCTTGCGGTCGACGATGTAGAGATAGCCGTCCTCGTCCGCGTAGCCGAGGTCGCCGGTGTGGAACCAGCCGTCGCGGACCACCTCGGCGGTCGCCTCCGGATCGTTCCAGTAGCCCTTCATCATGTTGTGGCCGCGGATGACGATCTCGCCGACGTGCTCCGGCCCGGGCGGCAGCGTCCGGTCCGCGTCGTCGACCACGCGGGTCTCCACGCCCCAGACCGGCTTGCCGATCGAGCCGACCTTGCGCTGTTCGGCGCTGATGTTGAAGGTCGTGGTGCTCGCCGACTCGGACAGGCCGTAGCCCTCCAGGATCACCGTGCCCGGGAACTTCTCCTCGAAGGCGCGGATCACCTCGCCCGGGATCGCGGCCCCGCCCGAGCAGCCGACGCGCAGGGCGGACAGGTCGTGCCGCGCGGTGTCCGCGTGCAGGAGCGCGAAGAACATCGTCGGGACGCCGGAGAAGATGGTGCAGCGGTGCTCGGCCATCGCGTCCAGCACCGGCGTGATCTCGAAGCGCGGGACCAGGGCCAGGGTGCCGCCGAAGCGGACCACGACGTTCAGGACGCTGGACAGCCCGAAGACGTGGAACAGCGGCAGGACCGCGAGGACGACGTCGTCCTCGCGGATGCCGAAGAGGTTCCCGGACACGGTGCAGTTCATGTAGAGCTGGAAGTGGGTCAGCTCGGCGCCTTTGGGCCGGCCCGTGGTGCCGCTGGTGTAGAGGACGACGGCGGTGTCGTCGGCGTTGGTGGGCGCGATGTCGCCGGAGTCGGCGGCGTCCAGCAGGTCTTCGAAGGGCAGGGTTCCGGCCGGGACGTCGGCGGTTCCGGGCAAGGTGACGGCGTAGACCGGCACCTTGTCAGCGGTCTGGGCCGCCTCGACGCCCTCGCCCGCGAGCGGGGCATAGGTCACGAGGATCCGCGCGCCCGAGTCCTCCAGGTGGTACGCGATCTCGCGAGCCTTCAACAGCGGGTTCAGCGGGACCAGGATCAGCCCCGCCTTGAGGATGCCGAAGTAGCAGAGCAGGAACTCCGGCAGGTTCGGCAGCTGGACCGCGACGCGGTCGCCGCGCTCCAGTCCGAGGGCGAGCAGGGCCGCGGCCACCCGGCCGGACGCCTCGTCGATCTGCTCGTACGTGAACGTCGCATCCCGACTGTGGCACAGCGGCTTGTCCGGCGCCGTGTGCCGCGCCTCGCGGAGCATCGTCGCGAGATTGAAAGTCATGGACGCTCTCGCTTCCTGGTCCCCGCGGTTGTCGCGCGCAGACCGACCGCCCGGTATGTTTCCGCTTAGTATCGTCTGGAATCCCGGGGTGTCAATGGGGGCGGAGCAGGACCCTGACGAGGAGTGACATGACGGAGCGGGGCGGGGCGCGGGTGCCCCGCGGCGAGGCGCGGGACCGGATCGTCGCCGCGGCCACGGAGCTGTTCGGCCGCCAGGGCTACGAGGCCACGACGACTCGGCAGATCGTGGAGGCGGCGCAGGTCACCAAGGGCGCGATGTACCACTGGTTCAGCTCCAAGGAGGAGTTGCTGACCAGCATCTACCGCGAGCTGCTGGCCGAGCAGACCGCGCGGCTGGAGGCGATCGCCGGCGGCGCCGGCCCGGCCGACGTCCGTCTGCACGACGCGGTGACCGATCTGTTCGCGCACATGGACGAGCACGCCGAGCCGCTGACCGTCTGGGCCCGGTCGATGCATCTGGTGGCCGGGGAGCACGCCGCCGCGGTCCGCGCCGAGCGCCGCCGGTACCAGCACCTGTTCCAGGACCTGGTGGAGGAAGGCCAGAAGACCGGCGTCTTCCGCGGCGACGTGTTGGCCACCGTGGTGACCAACACGTTCCTGAGCGGCATCGTGCAGATCTACCGCTGGTTCCGGCCCGAGGGCCCGCTGACGCGGCGCGAGTTGGGGGAGCAGATGGTGGCGCTGTTCCTGGACGGAGTGCGGACCGTGCCGACTGCGGAGCCCGCGTAGACCACGGGCCGATCCCGCCTCCGGCGTCCCCCCACAGTGGTATCCGGGTCGTCGACCGCAGCACGGTGACCCGGGCCCGCTTCGGCGTTACGCTGCGGCGATGCGGACTGTTCCGGGGAGTCTGGGACCGGGGGTGGGGGAGGCGGTGCGGGCCGCGCGGCGGTTGTATCGGGCCCGGCCCTGGGCGGTGGACGGGGTGGTCGCGGCGGCGATGCTCGCGGTGACCGTGATCTGGCTGAATCAGTATCCGTATGAGCCGGACGGCCGGCACGTCTACAGCGTCCAGGACGTCCACCACGTGCCCTACCGGCCCGTCGACGCCCTCGGCGCCGTGCTGACCGGCCTGACGTGCGCGGCGATCGCCGCCCGGCGCTGGCGGACCGAGCCGGTGCTCCTCGGGACCTGTGCGCTGATCGCCGTCTACACCGCCCGGGACTACCCGCCGACCACCCTCGCCTGGTGCCCCATCCTGATCTTCTACACGCTGTGCACTCGCACCGTGCCTCTGCGGGCGGCACCGTTCGCCCTGGCGCTGTTCGCGGTGTGGCTCCAGTACAGCCTGAAGCTCGAGGTTCTCGGCATCCTGCTGGCGGTGGTGCAGTCGGTGCTGGTCATCGTCGTCACCTGGAGCTTCGGAGACCAGGCTCGGCGGCTGGCCGAGCGCAACACGAGACTGGCGTCGCTGACGGCGCAGCTGCGGCGGGAGCAGGCGGCGCGGGCCGACCGCGCGGTGGCGACCGAACGGGTGCGGATCGCGCGGGAACTGCACGACGTGGTGGCGCACCACATGTCGGTGATCTCGGTGCAGGTGGGACTCGCGCGGTACGTCCTGGCCGGCGACCCGGCGACGGCCGGGCAGGCGATGGACACCATCGCCGACGCCAACCACGAGGCCATGCGCGAGATGCGGCGGATGCTCGCCGTGCTGCGGCCCGTTCCGGAGAACGGCCGCGCGGCCGGGCGCGGGCGGCCGCCGTCGGTGGAGCCCGCGCCGGGGCTGTCCGGCCTGGACACGTTGCTGGACCGGGTCCGGGCCGGCGGGATCGAGGTGGACCTCCGGATCTCCGGCGACCCGGTGGCCCTGCCGCCCGGGCCGGACCTGTGCTGTTACCGGATCGCGCAGGAGTCGCTGACCAACATCATGAAGCACGCCGCCGGGGCCACCGCGGTCGTGGAGTTGACGTATGAGAACCGGGCGGTCACCCTGCGCGTCGCAGACGACGGTGGGAGAGTACGCTCCCTGATGGACGCCGACGGTGCCGGACCGGCGTCCCCGGAGCGCACGGGGACCGGCAACGGCCTGGTCGGCATGCGGGAACGAGCGAGGATCTACGGCGGGACGCTGACGGCCGGGCGCCGCGTGGCCGGCGGGTTCGAGGTCGTGCTGGCCCTCCCGATCGGAGACGCGCAGGACGGCCCGGAGACCTGATCCGGTCACGGGGACGCCGCCCCGGTGTGGTCCCGCCAGACAGGGGGCCGCGGGGTGTGGCGGGTGCTCGTCGTGGACGACCAGGTCCTGATCCGGGCCGGGCTGGCGGCGCTGATGCGCGCCGCGCCGACCGTGGACGTCGTCGGTGAGGCCGAGGACGGCGAACAGGCGCTGGCGCTGCTCGCCGAGCACGAGGCCGACGTGGTGCTCATGGACCTGCGGATGCCCGGCATGGGCGGCATCGCAGCCACCGAGCGGATCGTCGCGGCGCGGGAGGCGGCCGGCCGCCGGATCCCCCGGGTCCTGGTCCTGACCACCTTCGACCTCGACGACTATGTGTACGCCGCGCTCAAGGCCGGCGCCAGCGGCTTCGTGCTGAAGGACACGCCGCCGGACCGCCTGCTGGCGGCGATCACCGTGGTCGCGCACGGGGACATGCTGTTCTCCCCGAGCATCTCGGAGCGCCTGGTCGAGGCCTACACCCTGCGGGGCGAGGCGGCCTCCGGGCCGGCGCCGGACCTCGCCCCGCTGACCGCGCGGGAGGTCGAGGTGCTGCGCCTGGTCGGCAAAGGGATGACGAACCCTGAGATCGCCGAGCACCTGGTGGTCGGCGAGACCACGGTCAAGACCCACCTGAGCCGCACCATGACCAAGCTCGGGCTGTCCACGCGGGCGCAGGCGGTAGTCGTGGCGTACGAGACCGGGCTGATCGTGCCCGGCGGCGGGTGAAGGGCCTGCGACACCGGCGCCGGCCCCGGCCCCGGCACCGATGCCGACGTCCGTGCCGCGGCCACGGCGCCGATCACGACTATCGTGGCAGCATCGTGACCCGTGGCGCGTCCTCCACCGGATGGAGCCCGACGCAGACCGTAGTGCTGTGGTCCACCTGAGGAGGCGGCGACTCTGTCCGAGCCGGAGATCGAGGCACCGCGTCCCGGCCGGGGCGCGCGCCGGACCCTGCGCGGCGGCAAGGCGTTCGCCCGCGAATGCGACAGACTGCTCGAAGCCACGGCCACAGCCCGGGCCCTGGTCGTCACCGAGTACCAGGCGGCGATCGAAGCCGCGCGGCAAGGCCGCTTCGTCCGCCTCCCGGTCGAGCAGCTGCGGGAGCCGTACGGAGCACGCTTCCCCCTGACCGCCCTCCAACGCGCCGGCTACCAGAGCGCGGCACAAGTCCTCGACGCCTCGACCGAACAACTGGCGCAGGCCAAAGGGATCAGCGTCGAGACCGCCGTCAGGCTGCACCGCGCCGCGGTCGTGCTGCGCGGCGAGGTCGACGACGACTCCGCCATCCGGCTCGAACCCGGTCTCACCGACAGACTGGCCCGCGCCCTCTACGACTACGACCGCATCGAGCGCCTCATCGGCCCGCTGCGCGCGAAGGCCGAACAGTACCGCGACGAGGCGGGACGCCTGCGCGGATCGGCGAAACCGTTGCGCGGCAAGCTCCGCTGGATGCTGTCCGGGCCGAAGCGCAAGGCGGAGGCGGCCGAAGCCCTCGGCACGCTGACCAAGCTGCTCGACGACCCCGCGAGGACCGCGTTCCTCGAAGACCTGCGGCGCGCGCACCAAGCCGTCGGCGATACCGCACCGCCGCCGATGGCCGTCGTCTGGCGTGACTTCAACCAGCGCTCCGCCGCGTACTACTCGGCCCTGGACGCGGCGCTCGGCGAGGCGGTCGACACGAAGACCGGCGGCAGCCGCGAGGCCGAGCTGCCGCCGGAGGTCGTGGCGGCGGTCGAGGCGCAGCCGCTGGACACCAGCCTGCTGACCGCGACGCTGCGCGGTTACCAGCACTTCGGCGCGCGCTACGCGTTGGCGCAGAAGGCGGTGGTGCTCGGCGACGAGATGGGCCTGGGCAAGACGGTTCAGGCGATCGCCGCGCTGGCGCACCTGAGCGCGAGCGGCCGCAAGCACTTCTTCGTCGTGTGTCCGTCGAGCGTCATGGCCAACTGGGAGCGGGAGATAGAGCGGCTCAGTTCGCTGACGTCGTTCCGGGTGCACGGCTCCGGCGAGCGCGACAAGGTGCTGAACCGCTGGGCCCGCCAGGGCGGCGTGGCCATCACGACGTTCGACACGCTGCGCGTGGTCTCCGTCCCGCCGCGGCCGCTGGGGCTGGCGGTGGTGGACGAGGCGCACTTCATCAAGAACCCGGAGACCGCGCGCGCGAAGAACGTCCGGGCCCTGCTCAAGCGGGCCGAGCACACGATCCTGCTGTCGGGGACGCCGCTGGAGAACCGGGTCGCCGAGTTCACCGAGCTGCTCGGCTACCTGCGCCCCGACCTCGCCGACGCGCTGGACCGCAGTGACGAGAGCGACGACCCGGCCGCGTTCCGCCGCATCGCGGCTCCGGCCTATCTGCGGCGCAACCAGAAGGACGTCCTGAAGGAACTGCCCGAGATGGTCGCGGTCGACGAGTGGGTGGAGTTCACCGACGCCGACCAGCAGGCGTACCACGACGCCGTCATGGCGGGGCACATCATGTACGTGCGGCAGGCGGCCTACCGGTCCGGCGCGGCGTCGGCGAAGATGCAGCGCCTGGTGGAGCTGGTCGACGAGGCCCGCGAGAACGGGCTCAAGGTCCTGATCTTCTCCTACTTCCGCGAAGTGCTCGCCACCGTGGAGCAGGCCCTGGGCGAGCGCGTGGTCGGCTCGATCACCGGCGACACCATACCCGGCACGCGGCTGGACCTCGTCGACGGCTTCAGCAAGATCGACGGTCACGCGGTGCTGCTCTCCCAGATCGACGCCGGCGGCACCGGCCTGAACGTGCAGGCCGCGTCGGTCGTGATCCTGTGCGAGCCGCAGTTCAAGCCCTCGACCGAGGACCAGGCCATCGCGCGGGCGCACCGGATGGGACAGAACCGTGTCGTGCGGGTCTACCGGCTGCTCGCCAAGGACAGCGTGGACGACGCCCTGCTGGCCCGGCTCGGCGCGAAGGCGCGGCTGTTCGACCGGTACGCGCGGCGCAGCGCGGTCGCCGACTTCTCGCCGTCGGCCGTGGACGGCGAGCTGGCGGGGTCCGAGCGCGCACTGGCCCGGGACCTGCTCGCGGGGGAGCAGGAACGGATCGGAGTCCGGCGCTCCCGGTGATCAGGCGGCTGACATGCCCGCGATCGCCCGCACCGCGTCGATCGTGTCGGCGTCCTGAGCCCGCTTGTCCTCCCGGTACCGCAGCACCCGCGCGAACCGCAGCGTGACACCGCCGGGGTACCGCGTGCTCCGCTGGACACCGTCGAACGCGATCTCGACCACCAGCTCCGGGCGGACCCGCACCGTCCAGTCGTCGGCCCCGGTCTGCAGTGCGCGCAGCCGCTCGGTCTGCCAGGCCAGCAGCTCGTCGGTCATGCCCTTGAACGTCTTGCCCAGCATGACGAATCCGCCGGTCTCCGGGTCGCGCGCGGCCAGGTGCAGATTGCTCAGCCGGCCGCTGCGCCGGCCGTGGCCCCACTCCGCGGCGATGACCACGAGGTCGAGGGTGTGCACCGGCTTCACCTTCAGCCAGGCCGCGCCGCGGCGGCCGGCGGCGTAGGGCGCGTCGAGGGCCTTCACGATGACGCCTTCGTGGCCGCGTTCCAGAGCGTCCCTCGCGAACGCCTCGGCGGCCTGCGGATCGTCGGTGACCAGCCGCGGCGTGACCGTGGCCGAGGGCGCGATGGAGGCCAGCAGCGCGGAGCGCTCGTGGGAGGGCAGGTCGATCAGGTCGCGGCCGTCCAGGTGCAGCAGGTCGAAGAGGAAGACGGTCAGCGGGATCTGTTCGCGCAGCCTCGTCACGTCCCGGCGGCTGCCGGTGCGGCTCGCCGTCTCCTGGAACGGCCGCGGGCGGCCGTCCGCGGCCAGGGCGAGCGCCTCGCCGTCCAGGACGGCGTCGGCCACCGGGAGGGCCAGGGCCAGCTCGACCACTTCCGGCAGCCGGTCGGTGATGTCGTCGAGGCTGCGGGTGAAGACCTGGACGCGGTCGCCGGCGCGGTGGATCTGGACCCTGATCCCGTCCAGCTTCCACTCCAGGGCGGCGGCCGCGGTCTTGGCCAGCGCGGCCTCGACGCTGTCCGCGGTGGCGGCCAGCATCGGCTGGATCGGGCGGCCGACCACCAGGCCGACGGCGCGCAGCCCCGGCACCCCGTCCCGCAGCGCGGTCCGCGCCGCCGAGGCGAGATCACCGCCGAGCATCGCCGCCCGACGGACCTCGGTCGCCGGGACCGCCGCCGCCTTGGCCACCGCGTCGGCCATCACGCCGTCCAAAGCGCCCTGGCGCAGGTCGCCGGTGAGCAGCCCGCGCAGGAAAGCCTGTTCCCCGGCGGTGGCGCGGTCGAACAGCCCCGCCAGCAGATCCCGGCGGCGGGCCTGCGATCCGGTGCCGGTGGTCGTGCCGACCTCGGCGAGGATCCGGTCCACCTCGATCAGCTCCAGCTCCGCGACCGGGGCCGGCCCGGGCAGGTCGCGCAGCGTGGCCCAGCCGACGCCGATCTGCCGCTGCGGCAGCTCGCCGGACAGGTAGTGGACCGCGATCGGCACCTCCTCCGGGCTCGCCGCGCGCAGGCGCTCGGCGAGCAGGGCGATCTTGGCCGTGCGGGCCGAGGACGCGGTGACCGCGATGGACGTGTCCGCCAGATCCGACAAGCGCATGAGGGCATCGTCCGCCACGGCACTGACAGGGGCGACTCCGCTCACCCACATGGTGGATGACGCCCTGCCGTCAGCCCAGGGACCTCATGACGACCCGCGCGGACGTGGCCAGGACCACCTTCGGGCTGCCGGACGTGGGAGCGAACTGGCACTCGAGCACGGGCTCGTCCGCCGGCACCGCGACGGCGGGGAAGTCGCCCACGACCGCCTTCCGTGTCGCCTCCCACAGCTTGATGCCGCTCGGGGAGACGCAGACCACGTGGACACCCGACCCGGAGTCGTCGATGAGGAGTCCGTCCACGCGGTCCTCGACCGGCAGCCGGTCGAGGACCTCCTCGCCGGTCGGGCGGTGGACGCTGATCCCGTCCGGGGCGGCGACGGCGACGAGCTCCCCGGAGGTGGAGACGGCGATGTGGGAGACGTCCTTGCGGCCGCCGAAGGTGTGGAGCACGTAGGGCCGGTTGATGTTCCAGGCGACCGCCGCGGTGCTCCCACCGGAGGTCCGGCCGAGGCCGATGAGGATGTTCGGGCGTGCCGCGTACAGGCGGTGCGGTCGCAGGGCGCCCTCCAGCATCCGCCAGCCCTCGCGCTCGTCGCGGACCAGGGGCGGACGGTTCGAGCTGGCCAGGGCGACGCCGGGGTGCCCGAGCCCGTGCAGGTCGACCGCCTCCTCGAACCGGACCTTCTTCACCGGCGGGATCTGGACCGGGTGGCTGTAGACGGGCGCGGGGTACATCAGGTTCGCGCTGATCACGGCCTGCGACTGCGGCGGCAGACCGGCCAGCTCGCCGGGGACCACGAACGACAGGCCGGGCACGATGCCCGGGCCGGGCGAGGCCACGAACTCGTGCGGCGTCATAAGGATCGGCAACTGCTGGAAGCGCTGGCCGGCGTCCGCGTTGAAGAGGAAGACCTCGGACCAGTAGGACGTGGTCGTGGCACGGCCGCTGCCCTGGAGACACACCGCCAGCATCGGTACCTGCTGCACGACCATCGGGATGAGGCGGACACGGTTGATGCGCCGCACC
Source organism: Catenulispora subtropica (assembly GCF_039531675.1). NCBI lineage: Bacteria > Bacillati > Actinomycetota > Actinomycetes > Catenulisporales > Catenulisporaceae > Catenulispora > Catenulispora subtropica. The sequence continues at coordinate 27,236 of NZ_BAAAQM010000028.1, read as the reverse complement.
TCGTTGCAGGCGAACACGTCAGTCTGTTCCGATTCCCCGCCCATGGCGCAGAACAATAGACGCTGATGAGGTCCGCCAGAACAAGTTCGTGGAGTCGGGCAGTCATTTCCGGCCCCGGCCTCGTGTACTAGGGCGAGGAGGGGCATGGACATCGAAGAGGAACGGCGGTTCCGCGAGTTCGTCGGAGCCAGGTCCAAAGCGCTGTTGCAGACCGCGTACCTGCTGACCGGCGACTGGGAACACAGCCGCGATCTGGTGCAGGGCGCACTGGCGTCGCTGGCGCGGCGTTGGGGTCAGCTCTCTGATCCGGCGCGCGCCGAGGCGTACGCCCGCAAGGCGGTCTACCACGCGCACGTCGACAAGACCCGGCGCCTGTCGTGGCGGCGGGAACGCTCGACGGCGGCGGTCCCGGACCGGCCGGCGCGGGACGCGGATCCCGCGGACACCGTGGCCGACCGCGACGAGGTCATGGAGGCGCTGCGACAGCTGCCGCCCGGGCAGCGCGCGGTCGTGGTGCTGCGGTACTTCGAGGACCGCAGCGACGCCGAGATCGCCGACGTGCTCGGCGTCTCGACCGGGACGGTGCGCAGCCAGCACCACAAAGCCCTGAAGGCGCTGCGAGTGACGGTATCCACGAGGGAGGCGGAAGCGGCATGGTGACGGAACAGGAACTGCGCGAGGTGCTGACCGGCGCCGCCGACGATGCGGCGGCGGAGACGTACATGCTCGGTCTGTCGGACCGCGCGCTGGCGATGGCGGAGGGACGCGGGACCCGCCGGTGGGCGCGCTACGCGCCGGGGGTCGCGGTGGGAACGGCCTTCGCCGTCGCGGGGACGTTCGGCGTGTTGGCGCTCGACGGCGGAAGCGGCGGAGGCGGAGGCGGAGGCGAGCGCGTGGCGTCGCTGAACGCACCGACCATGGCGACGAACCCGGCAGCGCAGTCGGCGCTGGTGGACTTCGAGGTGGAGTGCCTGGACAAGGGCGCCCCGAAGATGGCGATGGACTGGGTGTGGGATCCCGAGACGCAGCAGTACCACGGGGTGGACGGCGACGTGTACACGGCGTTCACCCCGTCGCCCGACGGCAAGCGGGCGCTAGTGGTGCAGGGGATGCCGGCGGTGCGGTGGGCGGTGGCCGGTTGGAGCGACGCCGTCGCGGGGCGGCTGACCTTCCACGACCTCGGTGCCTTGAGCGGCGGCGTGCGCTGGACCACGGACGGAGCCGAGGTGACCAATGGCGCGGACTGGATCACCGGCGCGGACGCGACGGGCAAGCCGGTCGTCATGGACGATTCGGTCGAGTTCTACGATCCGAGCACGGGTGCCGCGCGCTCCGTCCACCTCCCGGCGGCCGTCATCGACCGGATCACCAGCGGCCAGTGGGTACTCCAGCAGTGGCAGGGCGACCACGACTCGGTGGTCTTCCCGATGGCGAGTGTCTCCGGTGACCGCGTCGAGTGGCTGGACACCGGCGGCAAGGTCGTCCGAACCGTGACCGTGCAGAACGGGCTGGCTGCCACCGCTCCGAAGGGCATCCCCTTTCTCCAGACCGCGACCTCGCCGGACGGCCGCTTCCTGACGGAGTTCAACGCGACCGTGGTGGCGACCTTCGACCTGCGGGCGGGCGGCCGCCGAATTGCCCAGTCCTCGCCCGACGTGCAGCGCTCCTACTACCTCGGGTGGACCGGGGACCACGAGATCACCCTGGCGATCGACGAGACCGGGCAGGACGCCGGAAAGCCGGGCTCGGGGGTGCCGAAGACCCGCCACGATCTCGTCTACCGCGTCCTCGGGCCCGACCTGAAGGTGATCGAGGAGACCAAGTTCCCCCTGCCCGAAGACCCGCAGGGGCACTGCGCCTCGTGGCCGGTGACGTGGGCGCCGAAAACCCAGTTTCCTGGGGCGTTCGTCCCCTGACATGCTGGTCGGATGCCTTCCGACACTGCGTATCATGGTGATCTCGGCGACCATTTCGTCCAGTTGAGCGCCGTCCATCCGACCAACGCTTTCGTCGACCGGCCGGCGATGCTCGCCCTCATCGGCGACGTCGCCGGCCTCGACGTGGTGGACGTGGGTTGCGGGGCGGGGTTCTACAGCGCCGCGATGATCGAGCGGGGCGCGCGCGTGACGGGGGTCGAAGGTTCCGAAAGGCTGCTGGCTCACGCCGAGGAGGCGACCCGGGGACGGGCCACCTTGGTCCAGCACGACCTCGAACAGCCGTTGCCGTTCGCGGACGCGTCGTTCGATCTGGCCGTGATGGCGTTGGTGTATCACCACGTGTACGACCGGAAGCAGCTGCTCAGCGAGTTGCGTCGCGTGCTGCGGCCGGGTGCGCGACTGCTGGCGTCGGGGACGCATGCCGCTGGCGAGCAGCGGTGGCTCGGGGGTTCGTACTACGAGGGCGGGCGCGTCGACGCGCCGGTGGGGGACGGGCTCACCATCAACTTCGAGCGGATGACCATCGAGCGTTTCGTCAACGAGCTGATCGACGGCGGCTTCGTTCTGGAGCGGCTGTTGGAGCCGCGGCCGTCGGAGGAGCTGCGGGAGGCCGATCCGGCCGAATACGAGCGGATCAGCGATCGGCCGAGCGTGCTGACGCTCGCGCTGCGGCGGCCGGTGGACTGACATGCCGACGCGGTTGATCTTGGTGCGGCACGGCGACTCGCACCACAAGGCTGACGGAGTCCACGGCGGACCGCGCACCTGCCGAGGGTTGACGGATCTCGGGCGGAGCCAGGCGGTCGCGCTGAAAGACCGGCTGACGGCGGCGGGTGTCCTGCCCGGGCCCGGAGAACGGTCGCAGGAGCCTGCGATTTACAGCTCCATCATCCCCCGGGCGATCGAGACCGCGGCTGTCTTGGCCGGTGGAGCTGAGGAGAACGTCGTCCAGGACTGCGGCCTGTGCACCTACCACATGGCCGACTGGGCCGACGGCATGTCCTGGGAACAGATCCGCCGCGACCACCGCCGCACCGACGGCGGCCTGTTCCACCCCTTCGAGGACGGCAACGAGGCCTGGGCCGATCTCGTCCTGCGCGTCAGCAAAGCCCTGACGAGCATCGCCGCAGCCACGTCCGGCGGCACGGCTGTCGTCGTCACCCACGCGGAGGGCGTCGCGGCGTCGCTCGTCGTCTTCGGCTCGCTGCCGTTGTTCCGGGAGTTCGACGTCCTGGTGTCGCCGGCCTCGATCACGGAGTGGGTCACCGACGACGATCCGGCGGCGCCCTGGCATCCCGGGACCCGGGTGGCTCTGCCCGTCAGATGGACCCTGGCGCGCCTAAACGACGCCGCCCACCTCACCTGATCCCCGCTGCCGCCGGACCAGGAAGAAGCCCGCCGCCAGCCCGAACGCCGCCGCCGTCTCGTGCCCGATCGTCGCGAAGTTCGGCAGCAGACCGAACCACTCCGCGCTCAGGAACGGGTACGCGAACACCCCCGCCGCCCACAGCCACCGCAACACGCTCGGCACCAGCGGCGTCACCGCCGCGGACAGCGCCAGCACGCCGTAGCTGATGCCGTAGTCGTATCCGTTCCACCACTGGGCCGGGTAGCGGCCGGAGTGGGTCGCTGCGGCGGCCACGGAGGTGGCCACGAGGGTGGCCACAATGTTGGCCGCAAGGAAAATCCCGATCGTATGGAAGGGGCCGAATCGGCGTTCTAGGGTGGCCATACAGACTCCTACGCCGCCGGCGATGATCAGGAGGTGCGAGACCCATCCGCTGTCGGTGGCGGCGAACAGGGGACTGGCCAGGAGGACGACCACCGGGTCGTGAGCCAGATTATGGGGGTTGGTGCTGATGGCAAGCTTGAGCTGATCGGCAGCGCGGCCGGGAAGCAGCCGGCCCAAGACGAACAGGCCCGCGCACACCAGCAGCAGGTAGGCGAACGTCACCGGGTTGCGGCGCGGGTAGTCCCACAGCACGCGCGTCAGGCCCGCCACCGGCCGGCGCGCGGCCCCGCTGCGGGCGCTCGGGGTGATCGCCATACGCCGAGCTTCTCAGAAATCCGGCGGCGCCCGGCGCACCGACGGCCACAATGGTCCGGTGACCGAGCCCGAACAGCCCCGCTTCACGTGGTCCGAGTCCCCGGTTCCCGACGGCATCCCGGTGACCCAGGTGTACCTCTGGGCCCTCGACCCGGACGACGGTCGAGTCCTGATTCAGGACCGCGGGCTCTCACTTGTCAGGCCCCATAGTCTCCCCGGCGGCCGGCCCGAGCCGGAGGACGGCGGCGATCCGCTCCGCACCGCCGCGCGGGAGGCGATGGAGGAGTCGCAGATCCGCATCGACGCCGAACGTGCCGTCTATCTGGGTTATCAGCTGGTCGAAGGCGATCCGAAGCGTCCCGGTCCGTACGCCCAGACGCGGTACGCCGTACCGATCAGCGGCTACGGACCGATCGGCCCCGACCCCGACAACGGCCGCGTCAACCGGCGCTTCATGACGAGTCTGGACCGCGCGCCGGAGCTCCTCGCCTGGGGCGAGCACGGCCGAGCCCAGGCGGCAGCGGCCAAACGGGCGGGCGCGGCCCTCGGAATACCGGTCGACGATCCCGCCCCGGACGGTTATCGCGACGGCGAGAAGGCCCGCTACCTGGTCTGTAACGACTACGGCATGGGCGCGCTCTGGTGGTGGGTCCAGGCCCGCGGCGCCAGGGAGATCATGGAGCGGGTGGCGGACGTCGTGGTGATCCATCGGGTCGAGACCGTGCGGCAGGCCGAAGACTGGGACCTCGAAGAGGTCGACATCGACGCGTCCGATCCGAATCCGCTGAGCGACCCGAAGGCGAAGCGCGACGAGCAACGCCGGCGGCCCGGCTTCGGGGCCTGTGTCGGCCGCGGAACGGTCTACTTCCGCCGGCCGTGGGGCGAGAGCGGCCACACGCCCTGGATCGGCGAGGACGGCGAGACCCACTATCTGTACGAGATCGGCGAAGACGGCTATCGCACCCGCCAGGTCGTCGAGTTCGCCGAAGGCCCCGCGCAGAAGACGAGCGAGGACGACTGGCTCTTCAACCCGCCGTTCGACCTCTACGAGCCCGAGTGGGCCGAATACGAGATCGATCGCTCGGAGTTCGAAACGGCGTGGGACGCCGCGGTCCCGGCCCCCGACTACGAAGACTGAGGCTCGCTGACCGAGAAGAGAAGCCGTTCGATGGCCGACTGATCGCCGACGACGGCGACACCGCCGTCGGCGCAGGCGGCCGCCAGTGAGGTCGGATCGACCAGCAGGGCGCTGAACGCCTGGGGATCCGCGCGGAGCGACGCGTCCGCCGTCGCCGTGCCGCCCACCCGCACGTGGATCCGGCCGGCGTCGAGCCGGACCGTCCAGGCCCGGCCGTCGAGTTCGAGAAGGCACGTCGTGGGCGGTGCCGCCGGATCGGGGCGCGCCGCCCCCTGCAAGAAGATCAGCACGGAGGTCGCGCTGAGCGATGCCGGTGCCGGGGGCTGCGGGGCCTCGATGCCCCAGTCGCCGAGGGCCCGCAGGATCGGCTCCAGCCGGCGGCCCCGTTCGGTGAGTTCGTAGACCCGCGGGTCCTCCGCCTCCGCCGGCGCGCGCCGGATCACCCCGTTGTGCTCGAGCTCCCGGAGCCGGTCGGCCAGCACGTTCGAGCTGACGTGGGGCAGCGCGTGCCGCAGCTCGGAGAAGCGCTGCGGCGTGAGCAGCAGTTCGCGCACGACCAGCAGAGCCCATCGCTCCCCGACGACGTCCAGGGCCCGGGCGATCCCGCAGGCGTCCCGGTAACTACGGCTGGTCGGCATGGATCCGAAACTACCACAGTGGCTGATTGTTTTTAACAACTAGATGTGGTTAGTGTTTAGCGACACAAGGAAGCGATCGCCAGGAGGAACCGATGAGTGGGCTGCTTGAAGGTAAGAGCGTTGTGATCTACGGCGGGGGAGGCGCGATCGGCGGCGCCGTGGCGCGGGTGTTCGCGCGGGAGGGGGCGGCGGTCTTCCTCGCCGGGCGCACGCAGGAGAAGCTCGACGCGGTCGCGCACGACATCGCCGCGGCCGGCGGGAAGGCGGAGACCGCGCTGGTCGACGTCTTCGACCAGCAGGCGGTCGAGGCGCACGCCGCCGCGGTCGCGGCGGCCGCCGGCGGCATCGACGTCGCACTCAACGCGGTCAGCGTCCCGCACGACCAGGGGACCCAGCTGGCCGACCTGACGCTGGAGGAGTTCCTGCGGCCGATCGACGGCTTCCTGCGCGCGCTGTTCATCACCAGCAAGGCCGTGGCGCCGCACATGGGAGGCGAGCGCCCCGGCGTCATCCTGACCTTGTCCGAGCCGGGCGCCAAGTTGGCGGTCCCCGGCATCCTCGGCCACGCCGCGAGCGCGGCGGGCAAGGAGGCGTTCGCCCGCGTCCTGGCGGCGGAGCTGGCCCCGGCCGGCGTCCGCGTCGTCGGCATCCGGCCGCACGCCGTCGTCGACGCGCCGGAAGCGGGTTCCTACACCAAGGAGCTCTTCACGCCCGAGTTCCTGGAAGCGGGCCTGGCTCCGGGGACGCTGCTGAAGCGGCTGCCCACGCTCGCGGAGGTCGCCGAGACGGCCGCGTTCCTGGCCTCGGACCGGGCCGCGATCATCACCGGGACCGTGGCGAACTTGTCCGCCGGGGCGCTCGTCGACTGAGCTCCGCGCGGCGGTTCATCAGAGAACTGAAAAAGGGTGGGTGCGCCGTCGCCGCACCCACCCCACCGGAACGCCGTCCGCTACGCTCCCGCGCCGGGCCCGATCTGCTTGCGCGCCTCGCTGTCCGCGATCTCGTTCCGCAGCCGCGCCATCTCGTTCTCCACACCGGAGCCGGCCGACAACGCCTCCAGCTCGCGGGTGATGTCGTCCTTGCCGTAGCCGGTCGGATCGTCGAGGACGCCGGAGGCCGTGAGCTCGTCGAGGGCCGCGCCGCGGGCCTGGAGCTGCGCGGTCTTGTCCTCGGCGCGCTGGATGGCGAGGTTGACGTCGGTCATCTCCTCGGAGATGCCGCTGAACGCCTCGCCGATCCGGGTGGTCGCCTGCGCCGCCGCGTAGGTGGCCTTGATGGTCTCCTTCTTGGTGCGGAAGGCGTCGACGCGCTGCTGGAGGTTCTGGGAGGCGCGGACCAGACGCTCCTCGTCGGCCTGCAGGGCCTGGTACTGCGCGGACATGTCGTCGATCTGCTGCTGGATCGGCGCGCGGCGGACCAGCGCCTCGCGGGCCAGGTCCTCCCGGCCGATCTCCAGGGCGCGGCGGGCCTGGGTGGCGCGCTTGTCGGACTCGGCCTGGAGCTTGCTCATCTGGATCTCCAGGCGCTTGCGGCTGGTGGCGACCTCGGCCACACCGCGGCGCACCTGCTGCAACAGCTGGAGTTGTTTCTCGTAGGACAGGTCGAGGAGCTCGACCGGGTTCTCGCGGCGCTCCATGGCCGCGTTGGCCTTCGCCTCGACGACCAGCTTCATCCGCTTCATGACGCCGCTCATGGACGCTCCCTGCCCCCTTTAGGTTCCCGCGCTCGCGCTTACGGGATCAACGCTTCCACTTGAACAGTGGTTCCCAGGATAGGGGCCGGGGATTCCGCCCCATCCCGCTGGCCGGACGCGATGCCGCGTTGCGCGAGGAACGCACCGGCGAGCACGACCGCGCCGCCGGCGATCTGCGTCGCCGTCAGCCGCTCGCCGAGCGTGACCCAGGCGACGACGGTCGCCGAGGCCGGTTCGACGTAGGCCAGACCGGCGGCCACCGGAGCCGACAACCGCTGGATGGCCGCGGCCCCGGCCAGATACGACAGGACCGTGCTCATCAGCACCATGAACGCGGCGAGCAGCCAGCCCCGGACGTGGTGCGACCCCAGCGGGACCGCGTCGCCCAGCACGTGCCACGGCGCGGACCACGGCGCCGCCACCGGGACCAGCAACACCATGGCGACGGTCATCCCGCCGGTGGTCAGCGTCAGCGGGTCGACGGTGCCGGCCAGCCGGTCGATCAGCAGGAAGAAGGTCGCGTTCCCGGCCGCCGCGCCGAGTCCGGCGGCCAGGCCGACCGCGTCCAGCCGCACCCCGGCCCAGATCTGCACGACGATCGCCAGCCCGGCCATCGCCACCGCCACGCCGATCACCGCCTCGCGCGCCACGTGCGCCCGCCGCACCAGCTTCTCCCAGCCGACCACCAGCACCGGCCCGGTGAACTCCAGCAGGATCGCGATCCCGACGGGCAGGCGCGAGGCGGCCACGAAGTACAGCGCCTGGCAGGCCGCCACCGCGATCACCCCGTAGACCAGGATCGACCAGCGGTTCCGCACCATCATCGTCAGCCGGCCCGGCCGCCGCAGCACCAGGCACAGGCCCACGAGCACCACGACCGTGCCGATCAGCCGCAGCCACACGGCCTGCAGCGGGCTGAAGCCGGCCTCGATCAGGGCCTTGGCGAACGGACCGCCGGCGCCGAAGGCCACCGAGGAGGTGACGCCGAACAGGACGCCGGCCGTGGTCCGATTGAGCGAGGTGCTGGTCACCTCGCCGATGGTAATAGGCGTAGTGCGGTGTTGTCCTTAGACGCCGAAAGGTGGTACCGAGTCGTGATGCGCCCGCCTCCGCGCGGACACCGGCGCCGATCGGGCCGGGACACCGGCGCCGGATCAGACCGGGCGCCGGCGCCGGATCAGACCGCGTCGAGCCGCTGCCGCAGCAGGCAGAACTCGTTGCCCTCCGGGTCCCGCAGCACGTGCCACGACGCGTCCTCGCCCTGGCCGACGTCGGCGCGCCGGGCCCCGAGCGCGAGCAGCCGCTCCAGCTCTTCGTCCTGGTCCCGGTCCGTCGGGTTGACGTCGATGTGCAGCCGGAGCTTCGCGGGCCGCGGATCGGTGGTCGGGATGAACAGGAGCGTGGGCTGCGGACCGCCGAAGCCGACGCCCGGCGGCCCGATCTCGACGCTCCCGCCGCCCTCCCGGCCGACCTCGACGAAGCCGAGGACCTCGCCCCAGAACGCGGCGAGGCGCTCGGGGTCGACGGCGTCGATGACCAGTTCGCCGATACGGCATGCCATTCTCGTCAGCCTCCAGCCAGTGTCCGCACCGCGTCGGCGAACGCCTCCGGCGCCTCCTGCGGCACATTGTGCCCGATGCCCGGCAGGTGCCGGAGTTCGAACGTCCCGGTGAACAGTTCCCGGTCCCCGGACGCCTCGAACGTCGGGCCGCCGACTCCGTCCGCGCCCGACTCGAGGACCACGGTCGGCACGCCGATGGCCGGCGTGACGGCCAGCCGGTCCTCGATCCCCTGGTATCGCGGATCGCCTTCCGCGAGCCCGTACCGGTGGCGGTAGGAGTGGACCACGACGTCCACGAACGCGGGATTGTGCAGGCTCACCGCGCTCCTGGGGAACTCCGCCGCGGCCGCCTTCCACTCCGGCGACCACGTCCGCCACAACAGCTCGCACAGTTCCTCGCGATTGCGCTCCAGACCGCGCCGCCCACGCTCGCTGTGGAAGTAGTACTGGTACCAGTACGTCGCCTCCCACTCCGGCTTCGACGGCTCCACCGCGGCGTACGCGATGTCCTGGATGTTGTAGCCGTCCACGGACACCAGGCCCCGGACCCGCTCCGGCCACAGCGCCGCGACGATGCACGCCGCGCGACCGCCCCAGTCGTACCCGGCGACGATCGGACGATCGAGGGCGAGCGCGTCGATGAAGTCGAGCAGGTCCTGACCGAGGGCGCCCTGCTGTCCGGACCGCGGATCGGAGCCGGACACGAACTGGGTCGTGCCGAAGCCCCGGAGGAACGGTACGTAGACATCGAATCCACCGCCGGCCGCGAGGGAAGCGGCGACCGCGTCGTAGGCGCGGATGTCGTAGGGGAACCCGTGGAGCAGGACGACGGGGATCCCCCGTGGATCACCGTGGCGCTCGTAGGTGATCGAGAGGACCGGCGTCGCTATGTGATCGGTGATGTCAGCGAAGCTCATGACGAGAGCTTCGCATGGCCGGCGGCGTAAGCCTGGAAGAAAGCCGCTTCCGCCAGCACCGAGTTGCGGAGTTCGGACAACAGCACACGCTCGTTCGGGCCGTGCAGCCGGCAGGCCGCGTCCTCGGCGCCGAACAACAGGATCTCCGCGTTCGGAACCGCCTTCGCCAGACCGTTCACCAGCGGGATCGCGCCGCCGCTGGCCGCCTGCACCGGGTCCGGGCCCCACGCCGCCTTCAGCGCCTCCGCCGCGGCCTGATACGCCGGACCGCCGGTGGCCGCGGCGAATCCGGGCCCGGCGTCCTGCGGCGTCACGGTCAGCTCGACGCCGAACGGGTTGAGCCGCTCCAGATGCGTGATCAACGCCTGCTGCGCTTCCCGAGGGTCCTGCCGGGGGTGGATGCGCAGATTGATCAGGGCCCTGGCATACGGCACCACCGCCAGCGCGGCCGTGTCGACCGCCGGGGCGTCCAGGCCGACGACGGTGATCGCCGGGCCGCTCCACAGCCGCTCGCCGAGGCCGCCGGTGCCCAGCAGCGGCACGTCCGGCTCGACCGTGGCCAGCGAGCGGAACTCCTCCTCGGTGTAGGCGGTCCCGGCCCAGGGCTCACGGCGCAGCCCCGCCACGGCGACGTCGCCCTTGTCGTCGTGCAGCGTGGCCAGCGCGGCGATCAGGGTCAGCAAGGCGTCCGGGGCCGCGCCTCCGTACAGGCCGCTGTGCCGTGCCTCCTTGAGCGTGCGCACCTCCACCTCGACCTCGGCGTCGCCCCGCAGTGCGGTGGTCAGGGTCGGGGTGCCGGGCCGGATGTTGCCCATGTCCGCGACGACCATGGCGTCGCAGGCGAACGCCGCAGGATTCTGCGCCGGGTAGTCGTCCAGGACGCTGCCGTACTCCTCCTGGCCCTCCAGGATGATCCGGATGCCGACCGGCGGACGCCCGTCGAAGGCGCGCAGGGCCCCGAGGTGCACCGCCAGGTTGGCCTTGTCGTCGGCGATGCCGCGGCCCCGGATGGCCGGTCCGTGCTCCGGATCCGTGTACTCCGTCGGAGTGAAGGGCGGCGAGGTCCATGCCTTCTCGTCACCGGGCGGCTGGACGTCGTAGTGCCCGTACAGGAGTACGGTCGGCGCGTCCGGCGTCGGCGGCGGGATGTGCCCGGTGATGATCGGCGACGTGTCCGGGAGCTCCAGATCCCGCAAGTCCTGGACACCCGCGTCGCGCAGCAGGCCGACCAACAGGTCGTGGCACTCGGCGATCTTCTCCTTCGGATAGCCGGGGAAGGCGATCGACGGGATCGCCGCCAGCCGCTTCAGGTCGTCGGCGACCTGCGGCATCAGGGTGTCGACTCTGGCCGTGAGCTGCGCGATGTCCATGCCCTCAGTAACTCACACGCAGCCGCGCCGCGCCGCCTGGGCCTGTCTGGCCACGGTGACCGGGCTCGGGGCGCGGGGGCCGGGGCTGAACCAGGCGCTGGCGGCCGAATCGTCAGGCGGGCGACCGGATCGATGCCTCGGCGGAGCTATCCGCCGAGGCATCGCCTCTTGTTGGATGGGTGCGGCGCCCCTACGATGAGGTTTCCAGGAACATGAAGATCCTTCACGTCTTTTGCCCCGCTGGCTCTGGCCTCCCTCGTCTTCCCTGGAGCGCGCCTTGTCCGTCGAGACTTCGCACGACCCCGGCACCGTTCCGCCGTCGTCCTTCGACGCCGAGCCCATGGCCCGGGTCCGCGCGCCGTGGATCACCGGGTTCGTGTTCGCCGGGCTCGGGTGGCAGGTGGCGAGTCAGGTGCCGAGTACTTTCACGGTGCCGCAGCAGATCAAGGACATCGATCCGGGCGGTCACGTCACCGACTTCGCGTGGGTGAACACCATCGGCACCCTCTCGATCCTGTTCCTGGGGCCGCTGTTCGGGATGCTGTCGGACCGGACGGTGTCGCGCTTCGGCCGCCGTCGGCCGTGGATCGCGCTCGGCGGCGTGGCCGCGGCGGCCGCGCTGGTGTTCAGCGGGACGCAGAACTCCGTGTGGGGCGTGGGGCTCGGCTATCTCCTGCAGACGGTGTTCGTCGCCGCGCTCGCGGCGGGCATGGTGACGATCGTGCCGGACCGGGTGCCGGCCGGACAGCGCGGCGTGGTGCTGGGCTGGGGTGGCGTGCCGCAGGCCGCGGCGCTGATCGTGGGCGGCGTGCTGGTGTCGCTGTCGAAGGGGTACGTCGGCCAGTACGCGGCTCTGGCCGCGCTGATGGTGTTCGTGGTGCTGTTCGCATGGCGCGTGGACGACCCGCCGATGCCGCGGGAGCGGCGCGAGCCGTTCAGCTTCCAGGCCTATCTGGCCAACTACCGGATCCAGGTGCGGCAGTTCCCGGACTTCGGCTGGGCGCTGGCGACGCGCTTCCTGATGGTGCTGGGCTACGGGCTCGGGACGCTGTACACGCCGTACTTCCTGGACGACGTGCTCGGCTTCAAGAACACGCCCGACGACAAGAGCAACGACAGCCACCTGCTGATCGTGGTCGCCGTGAACAGCGTCTCGACGGTCGCGCTGGTGGTCGTCGCGGGCTGGCTGTCGGACCGCTGGGGCCGGCGCAAGCCGCTGGTGTGCGCCGGGTCCGCGGTGATGGCCGTGGCGGCGGCGATGCTGGCGGTCCACCAGAGCTGGGGCATGATGCTGGCCGCCGGCGCGGTGCTCGGGCTGGGGTACGGCGTGTACCTGAGCGTGGACGGCGCACTGGTGACGCAGACCCTTCCGTCCGGCGCGGACCGGGGCCGGGACATGGGTTTCGCGAACTTGATGACGATCATCCCGTTCGCCCTCGTGCCGCCGATCGCCGCGCTGCTCATCAAGTTCGCGGGCGGCTACGCCGCTTTGTTCTGGGCTTCGGCGGCCGTGTCGGTCGCCGGTGCCGCGTGTATCTATAAGATCCGCGGCGTCAGGTAAGAGTCGTTCCTCGGATCGGGTGTTCCTTCATGACTTCACCATCGCGCGTCCTCGTCATCGGCATCGACGGGGTCCGGCTGGACGTGCTCCAGGCCACCGCCACGCCCCATCTGGACGCGATCGCCGCGGACGGGTTCCTGGCCCCGGTGCGGATAGACGACGCCACGCCGACGTGGTCCGGGCCGTGCTGGGCGACCGTCGCGACCGGGGTCTCGGTGGCCAGGCACGGCATCACACACAACGTGTTCACGGGGCACCGGCTGGCCGAGCACCCGGACTTTCTGACGCTGGCCTCGCTGGCGGGGAAGCGGACGTATCTGTCGGTGGGCAGCTGGGAGCCGCTGGCGACCGGGGCGTGCGGCGGACCGCTGTTCGCGGCGCCGGACCGGTTGACGTTCACGTCGTACGGGATCGACTGCGAGCGCGGGGACGAGGCGGCGACCGCGGACGCCGAGCGGGAGCTGGCCGCGGCCGACTACGACGTCGCGTTCGTGTACCTGGGGGACGTCGACGAGACCGGGCACGAACTCGGGGTCGGGGCCGAGTACACGGCGGCCGTGGAACGGGCGGACGCGCGCGTGGGGCGGCTGCTGGCGGCGCTGCGGTCGCGGCCGGGGTTCGCCGAGGAGGCGTGGACGGTGATCGCGGTGACCGATCACGGGCACGTGGACGAGGGCGGGCACGGCGGCGAGAGCGACGTCGAGCGGACGGCGTGGATCGCGGCCTGCGGGCCGGGGATCGCGGCCGGGGCGGAGATGGGCGTGCTGCGGCACGTGGACGTCGCGGCGCACGTGTTCGAGGCGGTGGGCCTGGCGGGGGAGATGGCGGAGCTTCCCTTGGAGGGGAAGGCTTTCGCCGCCGTCGTGACAGAGGGCTGATCCCCGGCGGCTGGTTCAGCGCCGCTTGGGGAACGGGATGCGGGCGAGGTCCTCGGCGATGTGGATGAGACCGTCGAACTCCTGGCCCGCCTCGGCCAGGTAGCGCTCGCGGGTCTCGTCGATCGGGTAGCGCTGGGAGAAGTGCGTCAGCACCAGTTCCCTGACGCCGACGTCGGAAGCGAGACGGGCGGCCTGGCGCGCGGTCAGGTGGCCGTAGGACTCGGCGAGTTCGGCCTCGGTGTCCAGGAACGTGGCCTCGACGACGAGCAGGTCCACTCCGGCCGCGAGGCGCTCGGCGCCTTCGCAGCGCCGGGTGTCCATCAGGAACGCGAAGCTCTGGCCGGGTTTGGGCACGCTGACGTCGGCCAGCGTCACGTCGCCGAGGCGGCCCTCGCGCTGGAGCCGGGCGATGTCGGGGCCGCTGATGCCGGCGGCGACCAGCTTCTCGGGCAGCATCCGGACGCCGTCGGCCTCGTCGAGGCGGTAGCCCTGACAGGGCATGCCGTGGTCGAGGGGCGCGACGGTGAGCGTCAGATGGCGGCCGAGGTCGTAGACGCGGTCGCCGGTCGAGGGGCGGGTCGCGATCTTCGCGCGGGCGTGGTGCGGCGTCGCGAAGCGGAGGCGCTCGAAGTACTCCTCGTGCTCGCCGGGGAAGTGGCACACGACCTCGTGCGGGACGTCGTCGAGCGACAGGCGCTGCAGCACCCCGGGCAGGCCGAGGGCGTGGTCCCCGTGGAAGTGGGTGACGCAGATGTCGGTGACGTCGGTCGCGGACAGGCCGGCGAACTGCATCTGCCGCTGCGTCCCCTCGCCGGGGTCGAAGAGGAATCCGTGCTCGTCGAACCGCAGGAAGTAGCCGTTGTGGTTGCGGTAGCGGGTGGGGACCTGGGACGCGGTGCCCAGGACGGTGAGTTCGCGGTTCATCGCCGCGCCTCCTGTTCGACTCCGGCTCGGATGCGCTCCCAGGACCAGCCCTCGGTGCGGAGGTGCTGGATCAGGCCCGCGTCGAGGAGGGCCAGGACTGTGTAGGCGCGGAACTCCGGATCATAGGCGTCACCGAAGAGCATCGTCAGGTGGGTTTTCCAGAACTGGTAGACGCCGAGGCGGTACCGGGCGCCGGGGGCCGCGGTCTCGGAGGCCAGCAGGAGATCGAGATGCGACTGGACATAGTCGAGGTAGGCGTGCACGAAGGCCGTGCGGCGCGCGACGGCCGTGGGCGGGTCGTGAGGACCGTCCGGCCCCAGCGGCGGCGGGCCGGAGATCATCGCCAGCTGGAGTTCCTTCTCCTTGTCGTCGAGCAGGGCTGACACCAGACCGCTCTTGTCCCGGAAGCGCCGGTAGACGGTGCCCTTGCCGACCCCCGCTTCCTGTGCGACCGCGTCGGTGGTCAGCGCCTCGACGCCGCGCGCGTTGTAGAGCCGCCACGCCGCCTGCAGAACCAGGGCCCTGTTCCGCGCGGCGTCGGCACGTTCGCGGGGCGGCTGGTCCACCAGCGGCAGGTCTTCCATGCGTCCATTGTAGACAAGCGGACTCCGGTCCGCATATCCTCGGATCAGCTAACCGGACCGCAGTCCGGATGACTGGATCGGAGGCACGACCATGACCACGCTCATCACCCGCGACGAACTCCAGACCGCGATCACCGAAGGCCGGGCGACCGTACTCGACGCCCTCGCCGGCGCGTACTGGGAGAAGCAGCACCTGCCCGGTGCCATCCCCCTCCACGCCGACGACGTCGAGCGGGTCCACGGCGAGGTGCTCCCCGACCGCGACGCGCTGATCGTGACGTACTGCAGCAACGCCGCCTGCCCGAACAGCCAGAACGTCGCGACGAAGCTCGAGAAGCTGGGCTACACGAACGTGCGGAAGTACCGCGACGGGATAGAGGACTGGGCGGCCGCCGGCCTGCCGCTGGAGTCGGGGGTACTGGGCTCCGGCTCGTAGGGCTCGTCAGGGAACTGATCCCTGAGATCGCCGAGGGACAGGCCTTCGGCGACCGGTCGCACAGGTCGCCGAGATGCCGCCGCCGCTGCCCACGCTCCTAGGGGACCTCGACCGTCACGTCATCGGGCCAGACATCGTGGTCGATGAGGTGGGCGACAGCGCGACCGGCCGTGGCGAAGGGGACCGTGTCCCGGTTCGCGTAGACGTCGGCCTGTCCGTTGCCGAGGACGAAGCCGCCCGACTCTCCGGTGGCCTGGAGATCGACGAGATGCTGCCCGGAGTCGCCTTCGTCCGCCAGCAGCATCACCAGCGCGCGCTCGCCGTTGGTGCACACCGCGAGCAGTCTGCCGTCGCCGGCTTCGAACCAGGTCTCGTAGGTTCCGTGGTCCGCTCGGTTGCTGAGCAGGCGCCGGGCTTCGTCGCCGGTGTAGCCGGGGCCGGCCGAGTCCATCAGCTGCCAGCGTCGGGGAGTGGCCACGGTGCATCGTAGCCCTCGGCGGCCCGCCGCACGGGCCGCCGAGGGACCGCCCGGTCAGCCCCGCGGGCGGTCGAGCTCGACGTTCTCGAGCACGCCGAGCGCGTCCGGGACCAGGATCGCCGCCGAGTAGTAGGCGGTGACCAGGTAGCTGATGACGGCCTTGGTGTCGATGCCCATGAAGCGGACGTTGAGGCCGGGTTCGAGTTCGTCCGGGAGGCCGGTCTGGTGCAGGCCGACGACCCCCTGGTCGGTCTCGCCGGTGCGCATGGCGAGGATGGAGGTGGCGTGGTCGGTGACCGGGATCTTCGAGCAGGGGTAGATCGGGACGCCGCGCCAGGCGAAGACGCGGTGGCCGTCCACCTCGCCGCTGGTGGGGTAGACGCCGCGTTTGCTGCACTCGCGGCCGAAGGCCGCGATGGCCTTGGGGTGGGCCAGGAAGAACTTCGTGGAGCGCCGCATGGAGAGGAGCTCGTCCATGTCGTCGGGCGTGGGCGGCCCGCCGTGGGTGTGGATGCGCTGTTCGTGGGCGGCGTTGGCGAGCAGGCCGAAGTCCGGGTTGTTGACCAGTTCGTGTTCCTGGCGCTCCTTCAGGGCTTCGACGGTGAGGCGGAGCTGCTGTTCGGTCTGGTTCATCGGCTCGTTGTAGAGGTCTGCGACCCGGGAGTGGACGCGCAGCACGGTCTGCGCCACCGAGAGCTGGTACTCGCGGGGGTTGAGTTCGTAGTCGACGAAGGTCCCCGGCAGGGCCGCCTCGCCTTCGTGGCCCGCGGCCAGTTCGATCTCGGCCTCACCCTTGCGGTTCGTGGGCCGGGACCGGCGCTGGGCGTGGCCGGCGATCTGGGCGCGCAGCTCCTCGGAGCGGTCCGCCAGTTCCCGGAGCGCGGTCAGCGGCAGGGCGAGCAGGACGCCCGAGGTCGTGGCCCGCGCGCCGTAGGCCCAGGTCGTGGGCTCCCCGGACGCGGCCGCCTCGTCACCGAGGTGGTCGCCGTCGGCGAAGGATCCCACGACGGTGGTCTCGCCGTACTTGCCGGTGCCGACCTTCGCCAGCTTGCCGCGGCCCACCAGGAGGATCTCCGTGACCGGCTGGCCGGCCTCGGCCAGTTGCTCCCCGGCGGCGAAGCGCCGCTGGGTGAAGCGGCCGGCCAGGTCGGCCAGCAGGGCCTCGTCGGCGAAGCCGCGGAGGACCGGGAGCTCGGTGAGGGTGGGAGCCAGGACCCTGATGTCGTCGCCGGTCTGGTCGAAGGCGACGCGGCCGCGGCCCACGGCGTGCGAGAGGCGGCGGTTCACGCGGTACGTGCCGCCCGATACTTGTACCCACGGCAGTTTGCGGAGCAGCCACCGCGAAGTGATGCCCTGCATCTGCGGGACGGTCTTGGTGGTGGTCGCCAGATTGCGGGCGGCGGCGGTGCTGAGGCTGAGCTGGCTGTCCTGGACGAGGTCCTGCGGCGCGTCGGTCGGCATGCGTTCCACGTAACCAATGTCTGTCTTTGGTCGGCAATATGCGGCTTTGACACTTCCTTAGATCGAGTGATTCGCCGAAGAGCGGGATTGACGCGGCGTTCCCCGCGCCGGGCCCGGGGAAAGGGAAGAGCCCGGGCGCGGGGAACGCCGCAGTACGGGGACGATCGCGCGTCAGCTGATCGAGAAGTCGTCCGCGTACACGGCGCCCTGTCCGTACCAGCCGTGCACGAACACCGACACCGTGCCGTTCGAGCCGGTCGTGAACGGGATCGACAGCTGCGTCCAGCCGCTGCCGGACGCCCAGGTGCTGGCGCTCGCGCCGCCGGTGACGCCGGCGAAGGCGTAGCTGCCCTGGACCCAGACCTTCAGCGTGTAGGCGTGGTTCGGGCTCAGCGTCACGGACTGGTCGCACTCGCCGGTGGCGCTGCTCGTCGCGTCGATCTTCGCGGCGTGCGTGCCGCCGTGCACCGGGCTGGTGACGACGGAGTCACCGCTCTGGCACGTCCACGGGCTCAGCGAACCGGACTCGAAGTCGCCGTTGACGATCGAGCCGCCGCCTCCGGTCCCGGTGACGGTCAGCGTGTACGTGGCGGTGTGGCTGCCCGAGGGCGCGGTGCCCTTGACGGTGATCGTGTACGTCCCCGCCGGGGTCGACGCCGAGGTGGCGGCGGTCAGGGTGGCCGAACCGCCGGCCGTGACCGAGGACGGGCTGATGGTCACGGTGGTGCCCGCCGGGGCGCCGGTGGCGGTCAGCGCGACGCTCTGCGCCGACCCCGACGTGACCGCGGTGGACACCGTCGTCGTCGCGGTCCCGGCCTGAGCCACCGAGCCGGACGACGGGGACAGGCTCACCGAGAAGTCGTTCGCCGGCGTGCCGCTGGTGACCGTGATGTTGTACGTGGCGCTGTGGCTGCCGGAGGCCGCCGTGCCGGTGACGGTGATCGGGTAGGTCCCGGCCGGCGTGGAGGCCGAGGTGGCCACCGTCAGCGTCGCCGAGCCGCCGGCGGTCACCGAGGTCGGGCTGACCGACGCGGTGATGCCCGCGGTGGCGCCGCTCGTGGTCAGCGACACGGTCTGCGCGCTGCCCGAGGTGACCGCGGTGGAGACCGTCGCCGTCGCGGACGCGCCCTGAGCCACCGAGCCCGACGACGGGGAGACGCTCACCGAGAAGTCGTTCGCCGGCGTGGTGCTGCCGCTGGTGAACGGTTCGAAGGTGTTGCTGAAGAACCACTTGTTCTGCGAGATGCCGGAGCAGGTGTCCGAGCCCGCGGTCCCGGGGCAGCCGCCGTTGTCGCGCTGCAGCGCCCAGAACGACAGCTCGCTGATCCCCGTCGACTGCGCCCAGCTGAGCACCGGCGCCGCGTCCGCGGTCTGGAACGTCTCGGCCGCGCCGAAGTCGTCGATCCCGATCATCTCGGTCACGCCGACCATCGCCCACAGCTGGGCCTGGGTCTTGCCCGGATACAGGCTCGCCAGCTGGTTCTTCAAGCCGGTGGCCGCCGTCTTGGTGTCGTCGGCCATGTTGTGCGACTGGTTGTCGTAGTAGTCGAAGGTCATGATGTTGACGGTGTCGATGCGCGCGTTGTTGCTGACCGCGTTCTGCAGGACCTTGAGACCGGAGTCGGCCAGCCCGCTGGTCGTGGTCGGCAGCGTGTAGGTGAACTGGACGGTGCGGCCGTTCGCCGCGGCCCAGTCCTCGACCATCTTGATGGCCTTGTTCCGCCGGTCGATGCCCGCCGAGTTGGTCAGCGAGTTGTCCTCGGTGTCCAGGTCGATCCGGCTCACGTCATACGTGGTGATGACGTTCTCGTAGGCGGCGGCGATCGAGCTCACGTTGGTGCAGCTGTCGGCGATCTCAGTGCCGGTGTTGTCGGCGGTGTAGCCGCCGAACGACGGGATCACGTCGCCGCCGCCGGCCCGGATGGTCGAGATCGACGGCCCGAACGTGCCGGACGAGATCGGCATCGAGGTGTCGCCGTTCCAGTACACCGTGCACGAACCCTTGGTGGCGGCCTGGATGAACGCCATCGTCAGGTATTTCGCCCCGGACTGCGCGCTCAGCGTCGCCGGGTCGTCCCCGTTGTAGGCCTCGAAGTAGGGCGCGAAGAAGTGCGCGGGGGTGGGGGTCGCCGCCGGTGTGGCGGCATGGCTGGTCGCGGACGCCAGAAAGGCGCCCGCACCGGCCGCAATCGTCGCCGCGGCGGTCGCGAGCACGCGGAGTCGACGGCCTGTCCGTTTCATGATGCTCCCAGGTGGCAGGGCATTGATCAGGAATGGATCTTGGAGGAGGCGGCCGCCCTGGGGGACATCATTGGACTAGACCAGAGGTCTGTCAAGGTTCCTAACAGTTCGATGTTCAACCGGCCCCCGCCCGCGCCGGTCAGCGGGCCCGGAGCGCGTCCACGGCGAGGCGTGCGGCCGTGCCCACGACGGCGTCGGCGGCGGGCAGGATGACGGCGGTGGACGCGGCGCGCGTGAAGACCGCGACGGCGTAGCGGCCGCCGTCGGGGTACTCGACGACGCCGGCCTCGTGCCGGAGGGTGGGCAGCGTGGCGGTCTTGCCGCTGACCAGGACGTCGTCGAAGGGGAAGCCGGAGGCCAGGCGGTGGCTCCAGGCCTGGCCGCCGAGCAGCGCGCGGAGCTCGGCTCCGAGCTCGCCGGGGCAGACCTCGTCGCGCCAGATCGCCGCGAACAGGGCTGCCAGCTCCCGCGGTGTGGAGCGGTTCGTCCGAGCCGGATCCAGGGCGCTGGCACCGTTCGGTGCCGCCGGGTCGGTGAGGGCGTCCCGTTCCGTCCTCAGCAGGTCGCCGATGTCGGCCATGGTGTGGACGGCGACGGTCTCGGTGAGGCCGAGGGCGGCCATGGTGCGGTTGACGGTGTCCAGCCCGACCTCGTGCCACAGGATGTCGGCCGCGGCGTTGTCGCTGACGGCGACCACGAGGGTGGCGAGGTCCCGCAGGGAGAGGCGGACGGCGTCGCGCATGAGGGCGATCCCCGACAGGCCGGGGGTGCGCGCCGAGGCGGGGATCTCGATCTGGCGCGTGCGGTCGATCCGGCCGGCGGCGGCCTCGCGATAGAGGGTGGCGAGCAGACACACCTTGTGGAGGCTGGCGGTCGGGGCCGGCTGGGCGGCCGCGACGGACACGGCCGTGCCGGAGTCGATGTCGAGGGCGTGCAGCTGGCCGGTCACACCGGCGTCGGCGAACGCGGCGGTGATCCGGGTGGCGGCGCGGCGGGTCTCGTTCACAGCACGAACTCCGATACCGGCCGCGGGATCCGGCGCCCTCCGGCGACGGCGGGGTGCATGCCGTGGCTCCGCAGGACGTCGAGCGCGGCCCCGGCGAAGACGCGGACCGCCGGACCGTCGTGACCCGGGCGCCAGGCGACGGACGTGCGCCACGCCAAAGGGCTTCCGGTCAGCGCCCGCCACACGGTGCCGGGAGCGGGTGCCGGCTCGGGCATGAGCGCGACCAGGTTCGAGTCGCTCATGATGAGCGCCCGAGTGAAATCGAGCCCTTCGACGCCGCGCACGGTGTTCGGCGTGAAACCGTGCCGGGCGCACGCCGTCAGCGTCTCGTCGTGCAGCGCCGGGGCGGCCGCCCGCGGCGGCATCGCCAGGTCGCGGCCGGACACGGCGCGCAGATCGACGGAGGGCTGGGAAGCCAGCGGATCGTCCGAGGCCAGCAGAACCCCCAGCGGCTGATGCAGGATCGGCCCGAAAGCCAGGCCCGCGGCCGGACACGGATGGCGCACGATCCCCGCGTCCAACGTCCCCGCGCCCAGCTCGGCGACCTGGTCCGCCGTGCTCAGCTCCCGCAGGTCGAGCTCGCCGCCCGGGCTGCGCTCGCGGAAGGTCGTCAGCAACGCCGCCACCGCCGCGCCGCCGAGCTGCTCGGGCACCGCCGCCCGGAGCGTCCCCGCCTCGCCGTCCTGGAGCCGTCCGACCACCACCTGCAACCGGTCGGCCGCGTCCAGCAACGGCTCGGCCTGCGCCAGCACCAGGCGCCCGGCCGGCGTCAGCGCCGCCCCGCCGCGTCCGCGGTCGAAGAGCCGCACGCCGAACTCGCGCTCCAGCCGCTGGATCCGTTGCGACAGCGACGGCTGCGCCAGCCGCAGGCGCACCGCGGCGCGGCCGAAGTGCTCCTCTTCGGCCACCGTTCGGAAGTACCGCAGGTGCGCCAACAGATCCATGACGTCGGATCATAGTCATATCGCTATGGATGTGTTTCCCATACGACTCTTGGACAGCAACCCGAGTCGCAAGATTCCCTAGCGAGGTATGAGCCGCAACACCAGAACCATCAGCGCGGCGATCGCCGCGGTCATCGCTGTGGCGATCGCTTCCGTGGCCCTGTGGCCGCGCTCGGACGAAGACAAGGCGTCGCCGACGGGTGCGGCGGGTGCGGCGGGGGCTCCGGGTGCCGCGACGCCCGGCTCGGACCCGACCACGGCGCCCGGCACGCCGGAGGCGGTGGCGAAAGCCTTCCTCGACGCGTGGGCGTCCGGCGACTACACCAAGGCGGCCGCTCTCACCGACAACGCCGAGGCGGCCGAACCGCGGCTCCGTTCCGTCATGAAGTCGCTGAACCCCAAGACCCTGGAGTTGACCCTCGGCTCACAGGACTCTGTGAACCACTACAACTTCACAGCCGTTGACACCTTCGACGGCGGCCTGCAGTGGAAGTACGGATCCCTGCTGGCCGTCGTCCCGGCGACCGCCACCGCGCCTCCGCTCGTGCACTGGTCGTCGGCCGTGATCCATCCGCAACTCGGCGCACAGGCCAAACTCACCGCCACACCGCCGCCGGCAACCGTGGTCGACGACAAGGGCGTGCCGCTGTCGGCATCGGCGCATCCCAGTCTGAGCACCGTGTTGTCGCGGCTCGCGACGGTGAAGCAGCCGGGCGCCGCGCCGCCGACCGGCCTGCAGATCACGTTCGTCGACGCCAACACCGGCGCCCCCATAGCCGGCACGTCCCCGATCCCGGTCGGGGCCCCCGCGGGCGGTACGAACCTCCAGATCCCCTCGACGCTCGACGACAAGGTCCAGAGCGCGGCCGAGCGGGCGCTCGCCGCCTACCCCGAATCCGGCATGGTCGTCATCAAACCCAGCACCGGCGGCGTCCTGGCGATGGCGAGCAACTCCAAGAGCACGGCGGGCCTGGCCTACCACGCGAACCGCGCGCCGGGCTCCACGTTCAAGACCATCACCACCTCGGCTCTGCTCCAGGCCGGACTGAAGCCCTCCGACCCGGCGCCGTGCCCGCCGACCTCGACGGTCGGATCGCAGACCTACCACAACGACGAGGGCCTGAAGAACGGCTATCCCAACGCCACCCTCGCCGACGCCTTCGAGCAGTCCTGCAACACCTCCTACGTCGGCCTGCGCGACCGCCTGTCCGGCCTCTCGGCGCTCGCGGACGAGGCGAAGACCCACTTCGGTCTGAACCAGCCGTGGGACATGGGACTCGGGTCGGCGACCTATTGCACAGCGGGCGACCGGCAGGTGCCGGCGTCCGACGGCCAGGAGCGTTTCGCTGCGGAGACCTTCGGTCAGGGCGACATCACGATGTGCCCGCTCACGATGGCCTCGGTCGCCGCGACCGTGGCGTCGGGGACGTTCAAGCAGCCGATCCTGCTGCCGGGACTCAAGCAGGCGACGGCGACGCCGCTGCCCGCCGGAGTCGACGCCGACCTCAAGACCCTGATGCGCGGGGTCGTGACCGACGGCACCGCCAGCTCTCTGCGCGGCATCAGTACGACGCTCGGCGCCAAGACCGGCACGGCCGAGCGGCAGGACGAGAACCCGGACAGCTGGATGATCGCCATGGACCCCGCGCGCGACATCGCGGTCGCCTGCGTGGTGCTGAACGGCGGGTTCGGCAACGACAAGGCGGGGCCGGCGATCAAGGCGATGCTGGCGGGGATCGGCGTCAAGTGAGCGGTGACAGGCGGTGAAGGGGTAACGCGCAGCGGCCGGGCGGCGCCTGTTCGAGGACGAAGATGTCACCCGGGTAGATAAGGAGTCTTATGCGCCCCCTCCGCATCGCCATCCTCGCGGCGGCCGCACTCACCGTGCTGGCCGCCGCACCCACGTCCGTCGCCGAGGCGTCGTCCGCGGCGCCCCACGCCAAGCCCCTCCACGTGGACAAGTCGCAGTCGAAGGCCGCCAGTGGCGGCCAGCTGTCCCTGCAGACCAACGGAACGCAGGGCGTCGTGTCTCCCGCCCCTCAGGTCTACCTGGTCTTCTGGGGCAGCCAGTGGTCGAGCGACCCCGCCGGTGTCGCCGCCGACATGCAGGCCATGTTCCAAGGCCTCTACGGCTCGGCCGACACCTGGGGCTCGATCATGAGCCAGTACTGCGAGAACGCCCCGGCCGGGACGGTCACCTGCCCGAGCAGCGCGACCTTCATCCAGCACCCGCAGAGCTCACCGCTGGCCGGCGTCTGGTTCGACAACGCCTCCGCCGAGCCGCGCAAGGCCACCAAGAACCAGCTCGCCGCCGAGGCCGCCAATGCCGCCGCGCACTTCGGGAACACGACTCAGGCCCCGAACCTGAACGCCCAGTACGTGATCGTCTCGCCGACCGGCACCCACCCGGACGGCTTCGGACCGCACGGCAGCTTCTGCGCCTGGCACGACAAGACGTCGTCGAGCTACGGGACGCTGGCCTTCACCAACCTGCCCTACGTCCCGGACCTCGGCGCGGGCGCCTGCACCACGCTCACCGACGGCCGCCTGCTGTCCGGCATCGAGTCGACCGAGACCCACGAGTACGCCGAGACCGTCACCGACTTCTGGCCGACCGCCGGCTGGTACAACTCCAGCGGCGGCGAGATCGGGGACGAGTGCGTGAACCTCGACGCGTACCTGACTCTGTCGACCGGAACGTTCGACGTGCAGGGCCTGTGGTCCAACAAGGCCGCGGCCTGCGTCACGTCGGGCTGACCCGAGCTCGGACAGCGGCGGGGGCCGGTTAACCGCCCCCCGCCGGTGCGGCTGGCCGAACGGGTGAAACCGCAGGCAGCACCGTGGTGCGGGCCTGGGGCGTGTTGCGAGGATCGACGTGTTCGATCCTCGCAACACCGCTTCAGGAGGAAGACCCCTTATGCGTGCCTCTCGTCTTGCCGCCGCCTCGTTGGCCGGGTTCGTCATCGCCGGCGTTGCCGTGCCGACCGCTGTGGCGGCCGACGCGCCCGCTCGGGCCGCCGGGCCTGCCGCGCTCGCCGCGTCGTCGACGGCCACCGTGCACACCGTGCAGGGCCTCAGTCTCCGTCTCCCGGCGCCGCAGGGCCGCTACGCCACCGGCGAGTCGACCTTCCGCCTCGTCGACGACAAGCGCGCCGACCCCTGGGTGCCGACTCAGCCCTACCGCGAGCTGATGATCAGCGTCTTCTACCCGGCGTCCCACACCGGCCACCACGCCACCACCAACCAGTTCCCGAAAGCGGTGGCCGACGCGGTCGGACCGGCGCTGGAAGGCAATTTCGAGCTGCCGCCCGGCCTGGTGGACTGGGCCGCGACGAGGACCCACTCCGTGGCCGACGCACCGATGGCCGAGGGCCGCTTCCCGGTCGTGCTCTACTCCCCGGGAGCCGGGGACGCGCGGGACTGGAACGTCTCCCTCGTCGAGGACCTCGCTTCGCGCGGCTACGTCGTCGTCACCATCGACCACACCGGCGAGGGCCCCGCGGTGCAGTTCCCCGACGGCCACGTGGTCGGCAACGGGCCGCTGATGGACCTGGCCGGCCAGGCCGTGCGGAACGGGACGATGGCGCAGTTCCTGGAGAACCTGGTCAAGGTACGCGTCGCCGACACCCGCCTGGTCCTGGACCGGCTGGCGACCCTTCCGCATCGTCTGACCGCGGGCATGGACCTGACCCGGATCGGCATGTTCGGCCAGTCCGGCGGCGGATTCACCGCGGCGTCCACGATGTTCGCCGACCCGCGGATCAAGGCCGGGATCAACATGGACGGGACGATGGAGTATGCGTCCGAGGCCGACGGGCGGCACCCGAGCGAGGTCGAGCAGCTTGGTCTGGACCGGCCGTTCCTGCTGATGGGCAGCTCCGGCGCGGGCGGCTCCGACGTGCACCGCGAGCTGTCCTGGGCGACGTTCTGGCAGCACCAGCGCGGGTGGAAGGCGGACGTCACCCTCCAGCAGTCCGAGCACGCCTCCTACACCGACGCCGAGGCACTGCTGCCGCAACTCGCCGGCCGAGTCCCGGACGCCACCCTGATCAAGGCGATCGGGACGGCCGACCCGAAGCAGGCCCGCACCGGGGTCACGGCCGATCGGGCGGTTGTGGCGTCCTTCTTCAACCGGTTCCTGAAGGGACACGACGATCACCTGCTCGACGGAGGGCAGACTGGATACCCGATCAGCGTCGAGAGGTAGGCGGAGCCGATGTCGGGAACTGTGTCGGAAACTGTGCCGGCGATGAGGGGGTCGATGTCGGGAACCCGCGTGGTCGACTCGGAACTGCCGATCGTCGCCGCCCCGATGGCGGGCGGCCCGAGCACGGTGGCCCTGGCCACGGCGGTCCACGCCGCCGGCGGGTTCCCGTTCCTGGCCGCGGGCTACAAGTCGGCGGAGGCACTGGCCGACGAGGTGCAGCAGGCCCGGGGAATCGGCGGAGCGTTCGGCGTGAACCTGTTCGTGCCCGGCTCGATGCCGGTGGACGAGGAGGCGTTCCGCGCCTATGCCGCCGAGCTGGAGCCCGAGGCGGCCCGGCTCGGGGTGGAGCTCGATCCGCGTCCGGTGACGAATGACGATGACGAGTGGGCTGCCAAGGTCGCGTTCCTGACGGCGGAGCCGGTACCGGTGGTGTCGCTGACGTTCGGCCTTCCGGCCGCGCGCGACATCAGCGCCCTGCGTCGTGCCGGGAGCCGGGTGCTGGCGACGGTGACGACGGCGGCGGAGGCACGGGCCGCGGTCGAGGCGGGGGTCGACGGACTTGTCGTGCAGGCGCCGGCCGCGGGCGGACACAGCGGGACGTTCGACCCCCATAGGGCGATCAGGACCGTGGATCCGGCCGATCTGGTGCGGGAGGTCCGGGCGGCGGTCGCCCTGCCGATCGTCGCCGGCGGCGGCGTGACCGACACGCGGACGGTGGGCGAACTGCTGCAGGCCGGCGCCGAGGCGGTTGCGGTCGGGACGCTGCTGCTGCGTACTGACGAGTCGGGGGCGTCGCAGACACACAAGGACGCGCTGGCCGACCCGGCGTTCACGCAGACGGTCATCACGCACGCCTTCACCGGTCGCCCGGCCCGGGGCCTGCGGAACGGCTTCATCGACCGGCACGAGGCGACGGCACCGTTCGGGTATCCGGCGATCCACCACCTGACGCGTCCGATGCGGCAGGCGGCGGCGCGACGTGGGGATGCTGAGCGTTTGCATCTGTGGGCTGGGACGGGGTTTCGGGCGGCGGGGGCTGTGGTGGGGCCGGCGGGGGAGGTTGTTCGGGAGTTGGCTCGGGGGCTTTGAGGGGGCCGGGCCGGGGCTTTGAGGGGCCGGGCCGAGGGCGTTGAGGGCATGGTGCGGTTGGTTTCTGGGTTTTAAAGGCTTGATACGACCTTCGGCCATGGTGGTGATGGTGCGCGGGGGCTCGCA
>NZ_BAAAQM010000027.1:0-124952 GCF_039531675.1 Catenulispora subtropica | reverse complement strand
CACCAACAACAACCCGCCCGACACCACAGCACCACACCCACAACCCCCGCGCCCAACCCGGAAGCGGCCCACACCCACGCCCACGCAGCGACCCGACCTGTCCCCACGCCCACGCAGCGACCCGACCTGTCCCCACGCCCACGCAGCGACCCGACCTGTCCCCCGAAAGACCGACGCGGCGCTGCACCAGGCGGCAGCGCAGGACTCAACAACACCATCCGTGGATTTATGTCTGTTCTGAGTCTGGCGCCGTATATGAAAGTTCGAATATATTCACCTCGCCTCCTTCTCCACCCTGCTCCACCTGCGCGCGCGGCTGCACACGGCACCACACCGGTCCATGGCCGGTCTCACCGTCATCGTCATGCCACAACCGTAAGGAGGATCGGATGACCGCTGTCATCGGCGAGGCGTCGTGGTTCTGCTGCGGCACCGCCTGGGGCCCGTGCGGCTCCGCCGGCGGAGGCGCCTGCGGGAACTGCAGCTCCAGCAAGCATCAGCATGCGTGGCCCGCCGCCTCAGCAGCGTGCATTAGCATCACCGACCCGGGAGCCTGCGGGGTCAGTCTGACCCAGCGCGGCTGCGGGTTCGTGCACTACGTCACCAACCTGTGCAACGGCAAGGAGGTCGGCAGCTCCATCGCGGACTGCGGGCCCAACACCCACCAGTTCTGCGGTGAGCGGACCTGCTGCGGCTCGTCCTGCGGCACCAACCGGCTCGTGGACCTCACCGCCTCGGCGTTCAGCGCCATCGCCAGCCTGTCCAGCGGGCTGATCCCGGTCAAGATCGACACGGTCGCGTAGGGGCGGGGGACACCATGACCACTCCAGTGGACCGCCGTCAGTTCCTCACCCGCGCCGCGCTCGGCGGCGCGACCATCGTCGGCGCCACCGCGCTCGGCTCCCTGGCCCCGGAGGCGGCGTTCGGCGCCACCGGACCGGCGGTCGCCCCCGGCACCCCGGACCCGGCGTTCGCCGAGGGCCGCATCACCAAGATCGACGGGTCGATGATCCTGGCGACCGGCTCGGACGGCACCCTCAACCGGATCCAGGCGACCAGTGCCACCAGCGTCTGGAAGCTGACCCCCACCACGCTGGGCGCGGCCCAGGTCGGCGACGGCCTCTACGCGCGCGGCGTGCGGATGCCGGACGGCAGCCTGGCCGCCGACGCGCTGTGGGTCAACATCGTCAGTCTGGACGCCCACGTGGTGACCCTGGCCTCGGACCGGGTGCATCTGGACCACCAGGGCAACAAGATCACCGGCCATGTGGTCAAGGGCGTCAGCGCCGCCGTCTACAACGGCACACCGGCGGTGACGGACCTGTCCATGGTGCCGGTCGGCGGGCACGTCCACGTCGTCGGCGCCTGGCGTCCCGACACCGCCGAGATCGACGTCTCGACGGTGTACGCCAAGGTCTGAGCCGCCGGAACGGCGCTCATCCGCACCACCGCCCCGGCGCGCGCCCCGAAGGCGCGGCGCGCGCCGCCGGCGTTCCGGCACCGACAGGAGGTTGATCCATGACATGGACCGCCCAAGCCCAGCCCTTGTTCCTGGCCGGCGTGCTCGGCTGGTCGGGGCTGGCCAAGACCGTCGGCGGCGATCCCCGCGGCCGCGTGGCCGGCACCGCGCTCCACCGGCTGCTCGGCGCCCGGCTCGCCCCGGCCGCCTACCTCGCGCTCGGCGCCGGGGAGGCGCTGCTCGCCCTGGCGCTGCTGGTCGCCCCGGGCCGCCCGACCGCCCTCGCGGCCGCCGCGCTCGCGTGCGGCTTCCTCGGCTACCTCGGGTATGCCGTGGTGGCGACGCCCCAAGCGTCGTGCGGCTGTCTCGGCAAGAAGAAGGCCAAGCTGTCCTGGCGCGCGTTCGCCCGCGCCGGGCTGCTGCTCGCCGCCGCGGTCGTCGCCGCGGTGGACAAGGCGCCGCAGTGGTGGCAGTCGCCGCCGCTGACTCCGCTCGCTCTGCTCCTGCTCGCCGAGACGGCGCTGTTCGTGATGCTGTCGGCGGAGCTGGACCGGCTGTGGCTCACGCCGCTGCGCCGGTTGCGGGTGCGGGTGACGCGTCCGCTGTCCGGCGCGCCGGACGAGGTGCCGTTGCAGGCGACGCTCAGCGCCCTGGTCCGGAGCCCGGCGTACCGGGAGGCGTCGCCGTGGCTGGCGTCGGACGTGCTCGAACACTGGGACGCCGACGGCTGGCGGATCCTGGTCTACGGCGCGCGCTTGCCCGACCGGCGGGCCACGGCGGTGTTCGCGGTGCCGCTCGAGGGTTTCGAACGCGCCGTCGGTCCCGACCTCGACGCGATCCGGGTGACACTGGTCGACGAGGCCGAGGTGCCGGGGGAGGTCGAGGCGCTGGCCGTGTCGTGAAGATGGGTGCGTTCACCGTCCTGGTCGAAGATGGTGAGGATCTCCACCGCGGGGCCCTGACTGCCGATGGCGTGCGGGGTCATGGTGGAGAACTCGGCGGCGTCGCCCGCGCGGACCAGGACGGTGCGCTCGCCCAGCTGGAGCCGGGCCGTGCCGGACAGCACGGTGAACCACTCGCGGCCGGGGTGCACCCGTAGGTGCTCCGGGCCGGTGGGCCGCTCCGCGGTGATGCGCATCTTGGCGACGGTGACGCCGTGCAGCGAGCGTTCGCGCGACAGCAGCCACGTGGTCAGCCCCGGTGAGTCGCTGGACTGCGGCCGGATCACGACGTCCTCGTCGTCGGCGGACTCCACGAGCTGGTCCAGCGTGGTGCCCAGGGCACGGGCGATCGGGACCAGCTGGTCCAGGGCGATCCGCCGCCGGCCGGTCTCGATGCGGCTGAGGTTCGACGGGCTCAGGTTGCACCGCGCGGCCAGGGCGTCCAGCGTCCAGCCGCGGGCCAGGCGCAGGCCGCGGATGCGTTGACGGATCAAGGCGTCCACGTCGGCTTCCCTGATGACTTCTTGCTCCATAGGCAAGAGTGTATGCCGGATGGGCACGAGGTGCTTATCCTCGGAGCATGGAACACCACAATGCGGACACCCTCGACCTCGACGCCGAGGTAGTGCGAAGCCACCTTGACCAGGTCATCGAATGGGTCGCCGCCCGCACCCCGCCGCAACCCCGCGTCATCGCGGACGTCGGAGCCGGAACCGGAACCGGGACGCTGGCACTGGCGCACCGCTTCCCGACGGCCGAACTGATCGCGATCGACCAGTCGCCGGTGATGCTCGACCGGCTGGCCTCCGTGGCGCCCGCCGACCGGGTCCGCATCGTGCCGGCAGACCTGGACGCCACCTGGCCCGCCGCCGCCGACGGCCTCGACCTGGCCTGGGCCGCCTCCTCGCTCCACCACCTCCGCGAACCCGACCGCCTGCTCGCCGCCCTGCACGGGGCGGTCAACCCGGGCGGCCTGCTCGCGGTCGTCGAGATGGACGGTCTGCCGCGTTTCCTGCCCGAGGACATCGGCATCGGACGGCCGGGGTTGGAGGGGCGGTGCCGCGCACTCGCCGCGCGGCTCGGGTGGAACTCGTACCCGAACTGGACCAAGCACCTGGAACGGGCTGGATTCGCAGAGGTGGAGGAGCAGGACTTCGACTACAACGTGCATCCCGCTCCGCCGGCTGCTCGGCGTTACGCGCTCAAGGTGCTTGGCGGCCTGCGCCATCGCCTGGGCGGCCAGCTGGAACAGGACGATCTCGACACGCTCGACCTGCTGCTGGCGCCCGACGGCCCCGCGTCCGTTCTGCGCCGTGACGACCTCGTCGTTCATGGAAGCCGGACGGTCTGGACAGCGCGACGGATGTGAGTCAGTGTTCGATTCCTCCCAGGGAATCGCACGGAGCGTGCCTGTCGGCCCAGACTCATTCTCATGACTGACGCGCCCTCCACCACCGTCACGTACACCCGCATCGAGACCACGACCGACGGCGGCTCCCGCTTCAGCGACGGCGAACTGGCCCTCGATCCGCGCATCGTCACCACCGGCGTGCCGCCGATGCTGGTCGGGGCGTTGCCGTCGGCGGCCGGTGCCGCCTACGTCCGCAGCGACGGCTTCGACAGCGTGCCGCACCCGGCGCCGGCCGTGCAGTGGGTGGTCATGCTGCGTGGCACCATCGAGGTCACCACTTCCGGCGGCGAGGTGCGGTGGTTCTCGCCGGGGGACCTGGTGCTCGCGGCCGACGTCACCGGCGTGGGGCACCGTACGGCCGGCGTCGGTGACGGTCCGTTCGAGTGCCTGTTCGTTCCCGCCTAGCGCTCCGACTCGGCGCTCCGACTCGGCGCTCCGACTCGGCGCGCTCCGACGCAGCGCCCCGACTCAGTGCTCCAGGCACGCCTGCTCGAACGCGCTCTTCTCGCTCTCCTTGAAGAACTTCGTCCCACTGCCCCCGGCGCACCAGTAGTAATAGTGGTCCGCCGTCGGCGACAGCACCGCTTCGATCATCTGCTTCGACGGAATGCTCACCGGCGTCGGCGGCAGCCCCTTGTGCCCTCCGGTCGCATACGGATCGTTCGGGTCGGTGACCTCGCGCCGGGTCACCGCCACCCGCTTGCCGGCTTGCAGGCTCAGCCAGTACTTCGTCGTCGCGTCCACGCCCACGAAGTCGCCCCGGCTGAGCCGGTTCTGCACCGCCTCGGACACCGCGCGGCCGTCCGGGTCGGCCTTCGTCACCTCGGCCTCGGCCAGCGAGGCGACGATCAGCGCCTCCTCCGGCGTGCAGTGGCGCGACGGCGCGCACCTCAGGGCCGACGCCTTGCTCTCCAGCCCCAGCTTGGTCAGCTCGTCCACCCGCGCCTTCACCATCGTCGACAGCACTCCCTGCGGGGTGTCCGCGCTGGTCAGGATGTAGCGGCCGGGGGCCAGCATGCCCTCGGCGGTCCAGTGCCCGTCCGCGCTCTTGGACCAGGGCGGCAGGCCGATCTGGTTGGTGTCGATCAGTCGCTGGAGATCGTCGCGGTCCCACTCCCGCTTCTTCGCCAGCGCCCGCACCGTCTCCCAGCTGTAGTCGCCCGGCTTGATCTCGACCAGCGAATCCGGGGACAGGTTCGAGGGCTTGAGCAGCTCGGTGATGGCGGCGGCCGCGCTGATCTCGGGGCAGACCCAGTAGGTGCCGGTGCTGATGTCCCGGGAGGCCGGGTTGTGCTCGGCCGCCTCGACGAACGCCTGGGAGCTGCGCACCACGCCCGCGTCGAACAGCGCGTCGCCGATCGCCTTGCCGGTGGCGCCCCGCTGCACCTCGACCAGCACCTTGTGCTTGTCGTCGGCGGCGCAGCCGCCCTTGGAGTAGTCCGGGTAATGCGGGCCGGAGTCCGCGAACATCGCGATGCCGGCGAACACCAGAGCCGCGATGCCCCCGAGCACCACGACCGGCAGCGCCAGGGGAGCCCAGGCCCGAAGGCGGTCGGCGCGCGTCGGCGGCGGGTCTTCGTAGCCCTCGTAGTCCTCGTAGCCCTCGTGGCCCGCGTCGCCCTCGCGGCCTTCGGTGTCCTCGCGGCCTTCGGTGTCCCGCACTACGTTACTCCCGATGATCGAACGCTTACTTGGCGTTGATCATGGCGTGGGGGAGGGGCGCGGCGCAGGTTCATACCCCCAGATGGGGGTCCCGGTCGAGCGTGTCGCGGATCGTCCCCCCATTCCTTCACCTCAGGTTGTGCGGGTCATCTCATGATGAATATCCGCGTTCCACCTGACGGCCCCATCTTGTGCAGTGTGCGTATAGCCGTCATCACCGAATCGTTCCTCCCCCGGGTGAACGGGGTCACGAACTCGGTCTGCCGCGTGCTGGAGCAGTTCGCCGCACACGGCCACCAGGCGCTCGTCGTCGCGGCCAAGCCCGGACCGGCGGAGTACGCCGGCCACGAGGTGGCCGCGGTCGGCGGGTTCGCGCTGCCCGGGTACCGGTCCTTCGTCGTCGGCCTGCCGATGGCGCGGCTGGTGCGGCGCCTGCGCGAGTTCCAGCCGGACGTCGTCTACCTCGCCTCCCCGGTCAGCCTCGGGTGGGCCGGGGCCACCGCCGCGCGCAGGCTCGGGATCCCCTGCGTCGCGGTGTTCCAGACCGACGTGGCCGGATTCGCCCGCCGCTACGGGCTGCGCGGCACCGACAAGGTGATCTGGTCCTGGCTGCGCCGCATCCACGCGCAGGCCGAACTCACGCTGGTGCCGTCCACCGCCACCATGAAGCTGCTGGACGACCACGGTTTCCCGCGCCTCGCGCTGTGGCGGCGCGGGGTCGACGCGGAGCGGTTCCACCCGCGCTACCGGGACGAGCGACTGCGGCACGCGGTGGCGCCGAACCGGGAGACGGTCGTCGGCTACGTCGGCCGGCTCGCCCCCGAGAAGCGGGTGGATCTGCTCGCGAACCTCAGCGGGCTGCCCGGGATCCGCTTGGTCGTCGTCGGCGACGGCCCGGCCGAGGGACGCCTGCGCGAGGCGCTGCCGACCGCGACGTTCACCGGCTTCCTGGACGGTCTCGAACTGTCGCGCGCCTACGCCAGCCTCGACGTGTTCGTCCACACCGGCGCCGACGAGACGTTCTGCCAGTCGGTGCAGGAGGCCATGGCCAGCGGCGTCCCCGTGGTGGCGCCGGCCGCCGGCGGGCCGCTGGACCTGGTGACCCCCGGCCGGACCGGGCTGCTGTACGAGCCGGACTCGGTATACGAGCTGCGCGCCGCCGTCATGCGACTGGCGGCGAACCGTGACCTCCGGGACCTGTACGGGCTCAACGCCCGCGCCGAGGTGGAGGGCCGGACGTGGAGCGCGGTCGGGGACCAGCTCCTGCGGCATCTGGAAGCCGTCGTCGGCGGTCACGGTCCGGTCGCCTTCGGCACCCCGAGCGTCCCGGTCGCTGAGCGCTCGGGCGGCGACGCCGTTTTCATCACCACCACGATCGCGGCCAATGCCGGAACCGGCTCCACCTCGGCCGCCCAGACCGCCCCGGCCGTTCAGCCCGCCCCAGCCGCCCAGACCGCAGCCGCCCAGCTTGCAGCCACCCAGACCGCAGCCGCCCAGACCGCCCCACCGGCCCACCCCCCGACCGACCTCGAAACGGCCGCCTGAATGCCCCGCCCGAACCTCCTCGTCTCGATCCACGACATCGCCCCGGCCTCCGCCCCCGCCACCGGGCGCTGGCTGGCCGACCTCGACGCCCGCGGCGTCCCGGCCACGCTGCTCGTCATCCCCGGCCCGTGGCGCGGGTCCCGGCTGAGCCGGAACCCCGATCTGGTCGCCGAACTGCACGCCGCCGAGGCCCGCGGCCACGAGCTCGCGCTGCACGGCTGGGCGCACCGTGCCGGCCCGGACGGCGCGCCCTGGCGCCGCGCGGCCGCGCGGCTCATCGCCCGCGGCGCCGCCGAGTTCGCAGCCCTCGACGAGGCCGAGGCGACCAGCCGGCTCACCGTGGGCCTGGCCGAACTGGCCGCCCTCGCCATCGAGCCGGCCGGCTTCCACCCGCCCGGCTGGCTCGCGTCCCCGGGCGCGTACAAGGCCCTGCGCCGCGTTGGCCTGCGCTATACGACCTCGCACCTGTTCGTGCACGACCTCATCACCGACCGCCGCCACACCCTCCCGGCCCTGTCCCATCGCCCCGGTGGCCGCGGCGAGGGCCTCGCCGCGGGGCTGATGCGCACGTCGGCCGCGGCGATGGCGCGATCCGGCCGCTCATTCCGCGTCGCCCTGCACCCCGACGACCTGGACCGCCCCGGCCTGCGCGCGACCACGCTCGCCGTCATCGACGACGCGCTGGCCGCGGGCTACCGCGCCGGCACCTACTCCGGGCTCGTGATGCGCGGCGCGGCGGTCGCGGCCCGGTGAGGATCGTCCAGCTCGCGAACGCCTACACCCCCACCTCCGGCGGGCTGCGGACCGTCGTCGACGCGCTCGGCCGCGGCTACGCGGACGCCGGGCACGAGCGCGTGCTCGTGATCCCGGGCCGGCGGCACGCCCGCGAAGAGACCGCGGCAGGACTCGTCGTCACCTTCCCCGGGGTCCCGGTGAGCGGCGGGTACCGGGTCATCCCCCGCTTCGGGCCGGTCCGGGAGCTCCTGGAGGAGCTGGCGCCGGACTCGGTCGAGGTGTCGGACAAGGCGACGCTCGCCGCGGCCGGTCCGTGGGCCCGGAAGCACGGCGTCGGCGCCGTGCTGATCTCCCACGAGCGACTCGACGCCGTGACGGCGGCCCGTTTCCCGCACGCGTGGCGGACCGGGAACCGGGTGTTGCGTCCGGCGCTGCATCGCCGCAGCCGCAACCTGGCGGAGGGGTTCGACGTCGTCGTGGTCGCGTCGGCGTTCGCCGGGCGGGAGTTCGAGGGGACTTCGGCGAAGCTGAGCGAGATCCCGCTCGGTGTCGATCTCGACACCTTTCGCCCGCGTCCGGCCGGTCTTCCGGTCGCGCGGCCCGAGGGCGATCGGCCGTGGCGGCTCGTCTACAGCGGCCGTCTGTCGGTAGAGAAAAACCCCATAGCGGCGGTCGCGGCCGTCAAAGCTCTGACCGCCGCCGGCATCCCCGTCCGCTTGGACGTCTACGGCACCGGCAGCCAGCGGGACCACCTGGAGCGCGCGGCCACCGGTCTGCCGATCACCTTCCACGGCCACCTCGGCGACCGCGCCGCCCTCGCCGCGCACCTCGCCGCCGCGGACGTCGTCCTGGCTCCCGGGCCGGCCGAGACCTTCGGCCTGTCGGTCCTGGAAGCCCTGGCCAGCGGCACTCCGGTGGTCACCGCGGACACCGGTGGAGCCGGCGAGCTCCTCGCCCCCGGAGCCGGTCTCGCCGCCGCCGCGACCGGCCCCGGTCTCGCCGCCGCGGTCACCGAGGTCATGGCCTGGCCCGAGGCCGGGCGCCGGGCCGCCGCCCGCACCCGCGCCGAACAGTATCCGTGGGCCCGGGCGATCAACGCCATGCTCGGCGTGCACGCGCAGCTCAGAACCCTGCCACCGCGGGTCGGGGCCCGTTGACAGCCGACCTCCTCCGCGGTGACAATCTGGCGATCTGCAAATCCTGGGGAGAGTTTGCGAGTGTCCCGGGCGCACGCTGGATCCGGGCACCGCCTGGAGGGGGTATCTGGTCGTGGCGAAGCGTCACATCCGCCTGTCCGCGCTCGGCACGGCCGCCTCGGTCATCACCGGGACCGCGCTGGCCCAGCCCCTTATGGCGCACGCCGACGCGACCACCATCTCCGTCGACAACCTGCGCAGCGCGTGGGACTCGTCCGAGCCGGGCCTGAACCCGGCCACCATCTCGTCCTCGACCTTCGGGCAGATCTTCTCCACCGCGGTCGACGGCCAGGTCTACGCCCAGCCGATCGTGGCCGGGAACATCGTCGTCGTGGCGACCGAGAACAACAACGTCTACGGCCTGGACCCGGTCACCGGCGCCATCGCCTGGCAGCGGAACCTGGGCCCGGCCTTCAAGGCGTCGGCGGTCAGCTGCGGCGACCTGGTTCCCACGATCGGGGTGACGTCGACCCCGGTCTACGACCCCGCGACCGGCACGGTCTATCTGACGTCGAAGACGTACTCCGGCGGGGTCGACACCGCGGCCCACTGGTACATGTACGCGCTCGACGCGGCGACCGGGCAGGACCGGCAGAACTTCCCCATGGAGATCAAGGGCTCGCCGGACAACGACCCGACCACCGAGTTCGACGCCTTCCACCAGATGCAGCGGCCCGGGCTGCTGCTCATGAACGGCGTGGTCTACGCCGGGTTCGGCGGGCACTGTGACGCGGTGCCCTACCGCGGCTTCGTCGTCGGCGTGGACGCCGCCGACGGGCACCAGACGGCGATGTGGACCGACGAGGCCGACGGCGTCAGCACCGGGGGCGGCATCTGGCAGGCCGGCAGCGGCCTGATGTCCGACGGCGACGGCCGGATCTTCTTCTCCACCGGCAACGGGATGAGCCCGCATGCCAGCCCGGACGGCGGGAGCGGCGCGCTGCCGGACAACCTCGGGGAGGCGGTCGTCCGGCTGCAGGTGAACCCGGACAAGACGCTCAGCACGGCCGACTACTTCAGCCCGGCGAACAACGCCAGCCTCGACCTCGGCGACACGGACCTCGGGTCCGGAGGGCCGGTCGGCCTGCCGGAGCAGTACTTCACCGACGCCTCGGGCCGGCACCTGGCCATCGAGCAGGGCAAGGACGGCCGGGTCTTCGTGCTCGACCGCGACGCCCTGGGCGGGATGGCCCAGGGTCCGGGCGGGACCGACGCCGTGGTCAGCGTCAGCGGTCCGTACTCCGCGCAGTTCGGGCACCCGGCGGTGTGGGGCGGCGACGGCGGCTGGGTGTACGCGGTCGGCAGCGAGGGCCCGTTGCGGGCGTTCCGCTACGGGGCGTCGTCCGGGACGCCGACGCTGACCTCCGCCGGCACCACGGCCGACAAGTTCGGCTACACCAGCGGCTCGCCGGTGGTCACGTCCACCGGGACCACCTCCGGCAGCGCCGTGGTCTGGATCATCGACTCGCCCACCGGTTCCACCGGCGTGAACGCCGAACTGCGCGCCTACGACGCGATGCCCAACCCCGACGGGAGCATGCGGGAGCTGTTCTCGGCGCCGATCGGCACCGCGTCGAAGTTCGCCGTCCCGGCGACCGACCGAGGGCGCGTCTACGTCGGCACCCGCGACGGCCACGTGCTGGGCTTCGGCAGCCCGACCACCGCGCCGCTGACCGCGCCGCAGACCTCCTTCGGGCGGCAGGCGGTCCACACCACGGCGTCGGGCACGGTGACGCTGACGGCCACCCAGGCGCTGAAGGTCACCGGGGCGAAGACGTCGTCGGCGGCGTTCGGCGTCGACACCAGCGGCCTGGCCCAGCCGGTCTCGATGGCCGCCGGCGACACGCTGACCCTGCCGGTGACCTTCACCCCGGCCGCGCCCGGCACGATCGGCGCGATCCTGTCGGTCCAGACCGAGTCCGACGGGACGGTCGGCGTCTCGCTGACGGGCACCGGGACGCAGGACGGACTGGGCTCCAACCCGCCGGCCCTGGCCTTCGACACCGACCAGCCGGTCGGGTTCCCGGCGACGTTGCCGGCGCGGATCGTCAACACCGGGACCACCGACGAGACCGTCGGCGCGATCACCGTCCCGGCGGACGGCGGGCCCTACACCGTGACCGGGCTGCCGGATCCGGGCACCGTGCTGGCGCCGGGACAGGGCGTGGACGTGTCGGTGACGTATCACCCGACGGCGGCCGGGGCGTCGACCGACAGCATCGTCATCCACTCGACCAGCGGCAACGCGACGAACGACACCCTGACCATCCCGCTGTCCGGGACGGCGGTCGACGGGCAGGGGCACCTGACGTTCACGCCGCCGGTCGTGGACTTCGGCGACGTCACGGTCGGGAAGAAGAGCACGCAGCGGCTGACGGTCAGCAACGACGGCAACATCCCGCTGACCATCACCAAGGCGAAGGCCCCGGCCGGGGTGTTCAGCACGGCGAAGCCGCTGAACGAGACGATGGTCATCGGGCCGGAGCAGACCGTCACCCTGATGATCGACTTCCAGCCGGACACGGCCGGGCCGGCGTCGGCCTTCTACGAGGTCACCGCGAACACCGGTCAGGGCGCGATGACGGCGCAGTTCATCGGGAACGGCGTCGCCGCGCCCCCGCCGCCGGACGGGGGAAGCGGCGGGGGCGGGACGACCGCGCCCCCACCCCCGGCGCCGACGCCCGCGCCGGCCGGGGGCAACCCGACGGTGTCGCGGCTGTGGGGCGACAACCGGTACCTCACCGGTGTCGCGGTCTCGCAGGCGCAGTGG
Source organism: Catenulispora subtropica (assembly GCF_039531675.1). Classification (NCBI taxonomy): domain Bacteria; kingdom Bacillati; phylum Actinomycetota; class Actinomycetes; order Catenulisporales; family Catenulisporaceae; genus Catenulispora; species Catenulispora subtropica. The sequence goes on along the minus strand of NZ_BAAAQM010000027.1, from coordinate 113,233 downwards.
GCGAACGCGGGCGGCGACAACACCGGACGGGCCGCCGCGCACGGCGTCGTGCTGGCGCGGGGCGACATGTTCCCGGACGCGCTGGCCGGCGTGCCGCTGGCGGCGAAGCTGCACGGACCGCTGCTGCTGACGGACCCGAAGGCGCTGACGAAGGCGACGGAGGACGAGATCCACCGGGTGCTGGGCACCAGCGGCACGGTGGACATCCTGGGCGGCGAGTCGGCGGTCTCGCCGGCGGTGGAGAGCCGGCTGCGGACGATGGGGTACACGGTGAACCGGTACTCCGGCGCGGACCGCGACGCCACCGCGCTGGACATCGCTCGGCGCGGTCTGGGCGACCCGGCGAACGTGGTGCTGGCGACCGGACAGGACTTCGCGGACGCTCTGGCCGCGGGTCCGTTCGCGGCCGGGCCCGCAGCGGTGAACGGAACGCCGGCGGCGATCCTGCCGACCGACGGGAAGACGCTGGACCCGCGGGTGGCCGCGTATGCGCGGTCGAAGGCGGTCGGGTCGACGGCGGCCGCACCCAAGGTGTGGGCGGTCGGCGGGCAGGCGGGTACCGCCAGTGCGAACCTCGGGGGGTTCGTGCAGGTGTACGCCGGGACCGATCGCTACGAGACGGACGCGAAGCTGGTACGGGCCGCGGCGGCCATGGGCGCGGGGGGCGGTGCGGTCACGCGGGTCGGGATCGCGACCGGGACGGGATTCCCGGACGCGCTCACCGGTGGCGCCTACGCGGCGAACGCCGGAGCGCAGTTGGTGACGATCGCTTCGACGCTGGACGCGCAGACGTTGGCGCTGTTGCAGCAATTGCAGCCCGCGCTGGTGTCGGTGTCGGTGTTCGGCGGGCCGAACGTGATCTCGCCGTCGGTCGTCGACCAGGTGACGAAGGCCGTGAAGGGGAAGGCCGGCTGAGGTCTGCTTCCTCGGCGTGAGGCGGGCGGACCTGGTGAGGTCCGCCCGCCTGTTGTCTTCCTGATTCGCTTTCTTCGCTTACAGTGTCGCGTTCTGAGCGGCCTGCCAGACGGCCTGCTCCTGGTCGCCGAAGTGTGTCGCCTCCATCTGCGGGCCCTGAAGCCAGACCAGCCAGCCCAACGGGCTGGGGCCCTGAGCAGGGTCCTGATAGCGCGAGTTCACCCCGGTCTGGACACCGGTGCCCGTGGCCGGGTCGAAGTTCTGGAGCCAGGGCCCGCCGCTGCACCCGGGGGCTTGGGCGCTGTCCATGACGTCGTTCGGGTAGACCGCGTCGGCCTGCGACCGGCCGCGGGTGACGGTCAGCGTGCGGCCGTCGAAGGAACGCCAGAGCGCGGGCGGGACGCCGTGGCTGGCGAGCTGGCCGTTGTTGTTGAACGACCAGTACCAGTTGCGCTCGTTGGCCTGCGGATAGCCGAACATGTACGCGTACTGGTTCTGCGGCAGGTTGAAGCCGATCTGCTGAGCCCCGGTGACCTGCGCGACGGGCCGCGGGTCGTCGGGGTTCGCGACGAGGAGGGCGGCCATGTCGTGGCCGAGAGCCCAGTCGGCGCTGCCGGCCCAGGTCGCGGTGATCCACTCGCGGGTCGCGCCCCACACGCCGTAGGGCGCGATGTCGGCACCGGGGAGCGCCGTGCTCGTGGTGCCGCGAGGCAGGGCGGCGCCGTTGTACCCGGGGATGAAGACGACGTTGGTGACCAGGGTGTTGCCCATGCCGTACTGCGCACCGAGGTCGAACGGCGTGTGGACGGCGAGGCAGTGGGCGGCGGTGACGACGACGCTCTGGTTGGCGCCCGTGACGACGTCGGCCGAGCAGGCCTCGTCGTGGACCGACCCGTTGTCGACGTCCTTGAGGGTCATGAAGAGCTTGCCGGCCGTGTGCGCTATCAGGCCCCCGCCATCGGTGGCGCCGTCGTTCCACGGCTTGCTGAGGTCGTCCCCGCCACTTTGCGGAGGGATGGCGTCCTGACCGTCGTCGTTCAGACCGGCGGCCGCCATCTTGGCGAGGGTCCAGTAGCCGATCTCGGCACGAAGCGACTGGTTGAAGCCAGGTCCCGGAGCGACGAGCCGGGGGAGCTCGACGGCCCCGCTGTCGGCATGCGCCGCCGGAGCGGCCGCGACCCCGATGGAGGTCGCGCCCGCCGCCAGGAGCAGGGTGCTGACACGTGCGGAAACGTTGCGCAGGAGTGCTCTCAAGGTTCCGTCCTTATGTCGTGGAGATGATTGATTGTCACGACGAGAGTTCACAACCCGCGCACAGTGATCGCACAATCAAGCGAGTGCGGACACTAGTTCCGGTAGCGGAACACGATCCGCCCGCGCGTCAGGTCGTAGGGGCTGAGCTCCACGAGGACCCGGTCGTAGGGGACGATCTTGATGTGGTTCTTGCGGATCTTGCCGCTGATGTGGGCGAGCACCTTGTGGCCGTTCTGCAGTTCCACGGTGAAGTTGGCGCTGCGCAGGCAGTCGATGACGGTGCCCTCGACTTCTATGCCTCTGTTGACTCTGCTCATGCGTATACCAGTTCCAGGTTGTGGCTAGTGAGGGTGGCGCCGGCCGTCTCGAGGAGAGCGGTGGCGGCGCTGTTGGCTTCATTGACCTCGGCCCAGGCGGCGGGGGTGCCGCCGTGGTGGAGGGTGGTGAGGGTGTGGGCCAGGAGGGCGCGGGCGATGCCGCGGCGGCGGTGGTCGGCGCGGACGGCCAGCAGGCCGATGCGGGGTTGGCGGGTGACGGCGGCCAGGCGGAGGAGGCCGACGTAGTCAGAGCCCTGAGCGGCTACCGCGTACTTCGACGGGTCCACCACCGTGTCGCCCTTCGGCAGGCGGATCACTTCGGCGGGCATCGTCTGCCAGCCGACGGTGGCGCCGATCTCGGCGCGCAGGGTGCGGTCGAGGGCGCGGAGGGGTGCCTCCTCGGCGCGGCCCGCGGGGATGATCGTCACGCCGGCCGGCGGGCTGACGGTGGCGAGTCCGGTGGTGCGCGGGTCGGTGGGAAGGAGGTACCCGCGTTCTCGGCGGGCGATGGAGAAGCCGGCCAGGAGCCAGGAGGCTGTCTGGTCGGTGTCCGCCTCGTCGACCACCGTGTACACCGGCCGCGGCAGTTCGGTCAGCATCGAGGCGGCGAGGAGGCGGAAGACCGCTTCGTGCCACGAGTCGATGCTGATGAACAGACGGCCGTCCGGCCGGTGCGTGGCGTCGCCGCGTCCGACGACCTGGTCGTCTTCGAGAGCATGCCACTGGTGTTCCGCGACCCGGGTGATCACGACCGTGGGGTCGGCCGGGGAGGGGGGATGCAGAATGTTCATTTCTGGTCGCCTTTCGGAGTGCCTCGCGGGGCGCTCCGGCGGCCAGGGTCAGTCGCTCACCGTGATGCGAAAGGGGAGCACCCGCATCGTCGTCTTGGTCACGGGTCTCACCTCCTTGGTCGGGATCACGGCTGCCCGCACGCTATCAGCCGGGGCCGTGCGGGCCAATCGCTTATTCCAGGCCCTTCGCGATGAAGACGAGCAGCAGCTCCTCCAGGCGCGCACGCTCGGTGTCGTCGAGGTCCCGCAGCGGGCCCTGCCCGGTCAGGACCGCGAGGCCGTGGACCCCGGACCAGATCGGGTACTCGACACCCGGGCGGTCCGCGGCGTCCAGGACGCCGGCGGTCACCAGGTCGTCGAGCGCCGCCCGCAGCTGACCCAGGGGGCTGCGATCCACCGCCGGTGCGGCGTCCTGTGCCGGTGCGGTCGGCGCGATGTACGGGTGCTGCTGCGGGACGGCGAACGCGGTCGCGAACAGCCCCGGCTCCTCGCGGGCGAAGCGCAGGTACGCGGTCCCGATCGCGCCGAGGCGGAGGAACGCCGCGTCCGGATCGTCGCGCTCGCCGGACACCTGGGCCACCCCGGCGGCCATCCGGTCCCCGAGCTCCGCCATCGCCGCGGCGCACACGGCGGCCAGCAGCTCGTCCCGGTCGGCGAAGTGCCGGTACGCGGCGTTGGGGACGACGCCGACCAGCCGCGTCGCCTCGCGCAGCACCACCGCGTCCGGTCCGCCGGCGCGCGCCAGCTCGACGCCGGCGGCGATCAGGCCGGCGCGGACCGCGCCCCGCGGCCGACGGCGCCCGGGCGGGGGCTGGTCCGAGGCGGGCTGCTCGGACGCGAGCTGGTCGGACGCGTTCTCGGCGTCAGGGCGGGCCATGGTCACCCCCTCAGGATAACAATGTGGACGCCGTACACCAAGGGAGCTATGGTGGACAGCATCCACATAATCGCGTCTGGAGGCGGACCGCCATGACTTCCACCACCCGCCTGGAACCCCTTCTCGTCAGGAACGAGGCCTTCGTCCGCGACCACGGCCCCCAGCCGCTGGCCCCGCCGACGGCGTCGCTGATCGTCGTCGGCTGCCTCGACCATCGCGTCGATCCGGCCGTCGTCCTGGGCCTGCGCCTGGGCGAAGCCCCGGTCATCCGCAACGCCGGCGGCCGCGTCACGCCGGCGGTCATCGAGGAGCTCGCCTACCTGGCCTTCCTGGCCCGGCGCGTGTTCCAGTTGTCCGGCCCGCTGTTCGAGGTCGCCGTCATCCACCACACCCAGTGCGGCACCGGCTTCCTCGCCGATCGCGGGTTCCGCGGCGAAGCCGCCGCGGCCACCGGCCTGACCGAGGACGCGCTCGCCGCCTCGGTGGTCGCCGATCCCTACGCGACGGTCCGCACCGATGTCGAGCGCCTGCTCGCCTCGCCCCTGATCCCGGCCGCGGTCAGCGTCTCCGGGCACGTGTACGACACCGAGACCGGACGCGTCAGCACGGTCGTCGGGCCCGCGGCCTCCGGCTGAACGTCCCGGGGACAGCCGGCCGAGGAGGTGGGCCCGAACCGGCTGGCCGACTTGTCCGCGACCGGCTCGCCCATGCGGCTTCGGCCGAAGTGGGCGACAGTTGATCCATGGCTACCGAACCCGCGGCTCCCGACCAGCCCAACGTCGTCTTGCGCGGCGGCCCGCTCGACGGGGCGATCCTTGTCGTCAGGTCGTTGCACAACGGGATCGAGCGCGAGGGCGGCGGTCAGATCCACACTTATGTGCCGACCGAGGACGCTGACGACGAGTACCCGACGATGACCGTGTTCATCTACGCCGGCTCGCAGCCGGCGGCGTGGCTCGGCGGCGGACTGGTGGGCTGATCCGGCCCCGGGCCGACCGGGTCAGGCCCTTGCGATGGCGGATCGGGAACCGGGCGCGCCGATCTCCACGTCGGCTCTCCGATCAGCGCCGCGCGCAGGGCGCTGTCCGCGTCGAATCCGATGGACGAAGCGGCCCCGGATCTTCTCCGGGGCCGCGAACCGGCTGCTCAGCCCGCCGCCGGATCCAGACTCCCGACCACCGACGAGGCGATCTGCGAGACCCGCTCCCGCTGGGGGAACGCGCCGACCGGCACCCGCGCCACCTCGGTGGCGGTGGCGAAGCTGACCACTGACACCTCGCCGCGGTTGCTCAGCGAGACGAAGCAGTACTGACCATCCGCGCTGGTCTGGCCCCAGTAGGGGAGCGCGCCGGAGGGATACGTGACGGTGCCCGCCGTGGTGAGGTTCGAGGTCGCCACGATGGCGGTGTAGTCATCGATGGTGCCCACGTCGCAGATCTTCGATCCGTCGCCGGACAGGGCCAGACCGTGGTGCGCCGAGTTCTTCGGGTAGTCGTCGGGCTTCATGGTCGCGCCGCCGCTGGCGTACGGCATCTGGACGGTGTTGAGGATCTTGGAGGTGCTGAGGTCGTACTTCACGAAGCCGTTCAGGTACGACAGATCGGCGTAGAAGGTGTGGCCGTCCGGGGCGATCTCGTTGGGACGGATGCCGTGCGGGAGCGTCCAGGTCTGCACTACCTGCAGGGTGTGCGCGTCGACCTTCGTCAGCTGGAAGGATCCCTTGGCCCACTCCATGGACTTCGGCAGCGAGGTGATGCCGATGCTGGAGTTGTAGATGTAGGCGCCGTCGGCCGAGAAGTCGTTCTGGTGCGGGTAGGTCCCGGTCGGGAAGGACCCGATGATGGCGCCGTCGGCGGTGTCGACGACCTGCGCCACCTGCGCGGTGGTCGCCGAGACCACGTAGCGGGTGCCGTCCGGGGACAGGGCCGCATGGTCGGCGTGGAAGCCGGCCAGCCGGGTGTGCCACAGCTCGGCGTGGGTGGCCAGGTCGAAGGCCGCGACGTCGTCGAGGTTGCCGCGGGAGACGTAGAGCGTGCGGCCGTCCGGCGAGATGGTGGCGTCGTCGACGAACCGGTCGCCGCCCTCGACGGCCTTCACCGTCTGGTACCCGGCCAGCCACACCGGGTTGATGTCGATCTCGAACATCCGCTGGTTCAGGTCCGGGATGACGTTGATCGAGCCGAGGTTCGCGAAGGTGTGGCCGTCGATCACGCTGACCGTGCCCGCCTGCGCGTTGCCCACCACGAGCACGTCGCGCAGGCCGGAGTCGGCGGAGGCGGGTGTGGCGGCGATCGGCGCGGCCGCCACGGCGGCGGCGGTGAGGCCGCCCGCGGCGAGGACGCGGGCGGCGCGGGTGACGCGGGTGACGCTGATGATCCGGCGGAGTCTTCGTGGCATGAGCGCTCCCAAGATCGGTCCGAAAGGAGTGTATCGGGGCCTTGAGAACATAGAATCGATTCGCTGAGGAGTCCATGCCTGCTCGCAGACTTCTTACCGATCAGTAGTACCGAGCGGTAGCCACCGGCGGCGCGGGTCAGTCCGCCTTGCGGTCCTCGTTCAGCAGGATCATCGCGACCATCGCCCCGGTCCGGGTGTCGTAGCAGGCGAGGTGCCCGGTGACGTGGTCCATGTCGCCGGCGTGCCACGCTGTGCCGGGGGCCTGGTCGGGGATGGACACCTGGGTCGACGCGGGGACGTCCACGGGGATCACCACGGTCATGGTCCCGGAGGCGCCGTCGGAGTCGGTGACCGTCACGGTCGCCTCGCAACGGCGCGGCACGCTGTTGGAATCGGCGTCGGCGACGCTCAGGGAATGTTTGGCGAGGTGCCCGTGATGGTTGCTTTCGTTCCGTTCCTCGATGGCGATGTTGCTCGAGAACACGGCCCCGAGGGCGTTGGAATTCTTGACGGCGTGGAGGTTGTTGAGGCTGCCGTCGATGAGCCCGGCGTGGGCCGGCTCGACGGTGGCCAGCGTCGTCACGGCCGCGAGGGCTACGGCGGGCGCGACGCGCAGGAAGGTGCGGGTTCTCATACCGGTCGAGCCTGCCCGCATCGCCGCCCGATGATCGTGAGCCACCACGGACCGATCACTCGATCGGCCGAGGCATACGCCCCCGCCTCCGGCTGCCGGATCGTCAGGAACACGAACGCCACCAGCAGCCACGGCAGGTCGGCGGCCGCGGTCATTCGCTGAGCGTTCCCGAGGCGTCCGGCGTATAGCGCAGAGTCGACTTCTCCAACTGCTGCCGGAACCGCTCGGCGAGGGTCGGCGGCAGGTCGTCGAGGGCTTCGAGGAACCGGCGGTGCTGCTCGAGCGCTTCGTCGCCGCGTCCCGCGTCGTGCAGCGCGCGGGCGATCCCGTTCATCGCGTCGAGATGGATGTAGCGCTCGCCGATGTCCCCGCTGACCTTGACGGCCTCTTCCAGTGCCGCCCGCGCTTCCTCGAACTCCTCCAGCACGAGATGCGTGTAGCCGAGGTTCCGCAGGCCGTAGGCCACGCGCGTGCGGTACCCGCCTTCCCTCGCCTTGGCGACCACCAGCTGCACCATGGTGAGAGCGTCGCGCGGCCGGCCCAGCTCGTGCAGGCACACCGCCAGCGTCGTCAGGGCGCCGATCTCGCCGTGGTCGTCGCCGACCTGCCGGTAGAGCGCCAGCGCCTCCTCGGCGTTCGCGACCGCCGACTCCGGCAGTCCGCTCTTGGCCCGCGCCAGCGCCAGTTCGCTTTGGACGTGCGCTTCCAGAAGGCGGTCCTTGTGGTCGTGGAAGATCTCCAGCGCCTGCAGCAGCGGCACGACGGCGCCGTTCGGGTCCGGAGCCGGGCCCTGGAGCCGGGACGAGCCGACGATCCGCAGCACCCAGGCCCGCGCCACGTCGTCGTGGCTCCGGCCCGCCGCGTCCAGGGCGATCGCGTTCAGGTGCTCCTGCCCCTGCCAGTCCGCGGCGATCGCCGCCAGCCGCTGCGTCACCACCGGCAGATACCACGCGAGCTCGTTCAGCCCCTGGTCGACCGCCGTCGCCACGACGCGCGCCAGATTGGACCGCTCCCGCTCGTAGAACGCCAGCGCCTCCCCGGCGCCGCCGAAACCGGGGACGTGGTCCGGTGTCTCGGCGACCGGCGGCGGCAGCGTCCGGCCGGGCGACTCCGCGGCGGCCGCCGCCGTCATGGCCGCGGCGTACCACATGACGACCCGTGCCACCGCGGCCGACCGGGACGCCGGCGTCATCTCGGCCGCGGCGCGCTCGGCGGCGTAGGCCCGCAACAAGTCGTGCAGTTCGTAACGGTCCTGAGTCCGCTGCAGCACCAGGTGCTCGTCGCAGAGCTCCTCCAGGATCCGCTCGGCCTCGGCCGGATCCAGGTCGGCCAGCGCGGCCGCCGAGCCGGCCGTCGCGTCCAGCCCGGGATGCAGGCCCAGCAGCCGGAACATACGGCGGGAGGCCGGAGCGAGCTCCTGATACGACAGGTCGAACGCGGCCGGCATCGACCGCCCCGCGACCGCGAGCGTCGCGATCCCGCTCCGCAGCCGTCCGGCCAGCCCCTCCAGCGTCCAGCTCGGCCGGGACCGCAACCGGGTCGCGGCCAGCGTGATCGCCAGCGGCAGGTGCCCGCACAGCGCCACGATCTCCCGCGCGGCCTCGGGCTCGGCCGCCACCCGCTCGGCCCCGCCCAGCCGGGTCAGCAGCGCCACGCCCTCGTCGGTGCCGAAGACGTCCAGCCGGTAGAGCTCGGTGCCGTCCAGCCCGGCCAGGGTGCGGCGGCTCGTGACGATCACCAGGCAGCGCGCGCTCCCCGGAATCAGGGGTCTGACCTGCTCCTCGCTGGCCGCGTTGTCGAGCACCAGCAGCGCGGCGCGGCCGTGGATCCGGTCCCGGAACATCGCCGCGCGCTCGTCGACGCCCTCCGGGATGTGCTGCGGCGCGACCTCCAGCTGCCGCAGGAACGCCTCCAGCACCGCGGACGGGTCGGCGGGCGGCCAGTCCGGGTCGAAGCCCCGCAGGTTGACGTAGAGCTGCACGTCCGCGTACCGGCCGGCGCGCACCAGCGTGTGCGCGGCCCGCAGCGCCAGCTGGGTCTTGCCGATGCCCGCCATGCCCTCGATGGCCGAGATGACCATGGTCGGCGCTCCGGCCTCCGCGGCGCCGCCCGCCTCGCGGGGTGCGGGCCCGGGCGCCGGCACCGCCGCCAACAGCCGCCGCAGCTCCGGCTCGCGGCCCGTGAACGTCGGCAGATCCGCGGGCAGCTGGCGGAACACCCCGACCGGCCCTCCGGTCTTGGCCTCGGCGTGCACCCGGACACAGGCCTGCCGCCAGCGCTCCACCTCGGCGGCGTCCAGCCCCAGGGCGCGCACCATGGCCACCACCAAGTCGAAGTCCAGACGGCGGCGGTCCGGCCGGAACGCGTCACGCAGCGTCGAGGCCGACACCTGCTGCGGCTGCCGCAGCAGCGGCCCGACCTGCCGGGCCAGGGTCCGGTACGACGGCGCGCCGGCCCACAGCCGGAGCCGGCCCAGTGCGGTGATGAACCCCGGCAGGTCGGTGACCTGGTCGGGATCCGGGACGTCGTCTGGAGCTGTCACCGGGGCCACCTCTTCGTACGCTGACCGCTCCCGGAAGGGGCGGGGGACCAGTTTAGGTCGGCGGACGGACTTGGGCGGGATACGTGCCTCATCCCTCCACGGCACCGCACAGTGAAGACACCGCGAACGTGCTGCGGAGAGGAGGTGACCACCATGAAGAAGATCAAGATCCGCAAGCTCGACAAGCTCGAGGCGACGTACCACCCGTGGGAGGACGGCGCCGGCTGATACGCCTTTCCCCAGGCGGGATCCGGCATGCGCCGGGTCCCGCCGCTTCCGCGCTCCCCGCCCGAGGAAAGAGAACCAGCATGCTGCGACCACGCCTCAAGCCGGGCCACCGGCCCCAGATCCACGCCGACGGCAAGGTGTGGTTCGGACCCTGGGTCCACGGGCTGGCCACCGAGATCGAGGACGAGGACGGTGTCCTGCGGGCCCTGATATCCCGGATGGACGGCTCGCTCACCCGCGGCGAGCTGGTGCTCCAGGCGACGGCGGCCCTACCGCCCGGGGTGGCCGGTCCGGAGGACGTCGGCGAGGTGCTGGACTTCCTCATCCAGTCGGGCTGGGTCCACGACGCGGCCGCGGTCCTGCCGCCGCAGCTCGGTTACCGGGACCTGGCCCGGCACAAGCGCACGCTCGAGTACTTCGACACGGTCAACCTGGACCCCGCCACGAACGCCTACGAGATGCTCGCGACGCTCAAAGCCGCCCGGGTCGCGGTGCTGGGCGTCGGCGGCGTCGGCTCGGCGGTGGCGGCCGGCCTGGTCGCCTCCGGCGTCGGCGGCGTGCACTGCGTCGACCACGACCGGGTCGAGCTGTCGAACCTCAGCAGGCAGCTGCTGTTCACCGAGGCGGACGTCGGCCGCCGCAAGGTGGGCGCCGCGGTGCGCCGGCTGACGGAGCTGAACAGCGACGCCGAGGTCACCGCGGAGGAGGTGCTCCTGGACGGAGCCGACGCCGTCGCGCGCGTCGTGATCGGCCACGACGCCTTCGTGCTGTGCGCGGACCGGCCGCGCGGTCTCATCCGGCGCTGGGCGAACGAGGCCGCGTACCGCCTCGGGATCCCGTTCCTCAACGCCGCCTACATCGGCCCGGAGATGTCGCTGTCGACGTTCATCCCCGGGCGGACTGTGTGCATGGACTGTCTGAACGCCGGCTTCGCCGAGCGGTCCGAGGAGATGGGGCTGCTGCGCCACGTCCCGGACGAGACCGACGACCACCACCCGGTCATCGCCGCGTCGGCGGCCATCGCAGGGCACTACGTCGCCCTGGAGACGATCCACCTGTTGCTGGGGATGCGGGTGCAGACCGCCGGCCGGTCGTTGCAGCGCTACCTGATCGACTACGACCAGCAGCACTACATCGAGGGCGCGCCGCGGCCGGACTGCGCGGTCGGGTGCGGCAAGCGGATGGGTGCGCCGTGACCGCCGTCGAGACACCCGCCGGACAGCCGGTCGCGGTCGCCGCGGATTCGGTGGTCGTCCTGCACGACCTCACCTTCCGTCCCGAGGAGGACGGCGCGTGGGTCGTCGGCCGCGCGGCCACCGGCGAGTTCGTCGAGCTGCCCGCCGAGGCCAAGACGGTGATCGACCTGCTGACCGCCGGGCGGCGCGTCGGTGAGGCGAAGCGGGAGGCGGACCGCCGCCACGACGCCGACCTCGACGTGGCCGACTTCGTCGGCGACCTGGTCGAGCTCGGCTTCGTCGCGACGGTCGACGGCCGGCCCGCCGACGCCGGCGCGGCCGCGCCGCAGCCGCCGAGCCTGCCGCGGCTGCGGCCGGGGCACGTGCGCTGGGTGTTCACGCCGCCGGTCGCGATCGTGCTGGCGGCGTATGTGGCCGTCGGGTTCGGCGTCGCGCTCCACGATCAGGTGATGCCGACCTTCCGGTCCTTCTTCGCGTTCTCCCATCCCGGTGTCAATGCCCTGACCGCCATGGTCCTGAGCTGGAGCAACGCCGCTCTCCACGAGTTCTGGCACCTGGCCGCGGCGCGGGCGGCGGGCATCGGCGGGCGGATCGGGTTCGGCACCCGGTTGACGTTCCTGGTCGCGCAGACCAGCGTGCCGGGGCTGTGGGCCGCGGATCGCCGTGCCCGGCTGCGCTTCTACGTCGCCGGCATGATCTCCGACCTCGTCGTCGTCTCCACGTGCCTGCTCATCGCCGCCTCGACGCCCACGGGGTCGGTCGCGCACCGCATCACGGAGCTGATCAGCCTCACGATCCTGCTGTCGTTCCTGTTGCAGTTCGCGGTCTATGTGCGCACCGACGTCTACCTGATCGTCCAGGAGCTGACCGGCTGCAAGAACCTTCACGGCGACGCGACGGCGCGCTTGCGGTGGTGGGCCGCCGGCCTCCGGTCCCGCGGTGCGCGCTCGCGGGGTCCGGACCCGACCGACGGCCTCCCGCAGCGGGAGCGGCGGCCGGTGCGGATCTACGCCGTCGTCGTAGCACTGGGCTCCACGGTCACCCTCGCCGAGTTCGGGTTCTTCCAGCTGCCGATCCTCGCCGTGACGATCTACCGCAGCGCGCGGGAGGTCGCCGTGAACGTACCGGCCGGCGCCGTGCCGCAGATCGTCGACGGCACGATCATGCTCGTCGTGCCGGTCGTCACGCAGGCGCTGTTCATCAGGACCTTGACGAGGCGGATCAGGGCCCGTCGTCGAGCGCTGTGAGCAGGTCCCGGGCCTCCTGACCCGCGTCCCCGGCGTCCTCGATGCCCTCCCACCGGCGGACGGCGTCGGTGGCCAGGACGTAGGCGAGATCCGGGTCGCCGCCGGCGGCGGCGAACCGGGCGCGCGCCGTGACGGCCTCGGCGGCGCCCCAGGGGTACTCGAGTTCCTCATACCGGGCCAGGACCTTGCCCAGCCGCTCGTCGGCCGCCGCGTAGTCCCCTTCGGCCGCCTCGCAGCGAGCCGTGACCTCCCAGGTCTGGGTGACTCCCAGTTCGTCGTTCAGCGCGGTGAACAGACGCCGCGCCGACGCCGCGTGTCTGCGGGCCTGCCGGGGGCGGGAGCGGGTCAGCGCCAGCTCCGCGAGGCAGCCCAGGGTGTCGGCCTGGGCTCGCAGGTCGCCGTGGCGGCGGAACGCTTCAAGGGCTTCGTCCAGGGACGCTTCGGCGGCCTCGGTCTCCCCGATGCCGGTGAGGAGCTGGCCCAGGTTCACCAGCGCGGCGCCCAGCGGGCGGTCGTGGCCGCCGGTCCGGGCGTCGTCGGCGGCCTGCCGGTACAGGTCGCGGGCCGCCTCCGGCGAGCCGTAGAAGTGTTCGTACATCCCGAGATTCGTGCGGGAGGCCGACGAGCCGGCCGTGTCGCCGGCACGCTCCCACAGCGCGATCGCGCGCTTGTAGAGGCCGGGGACGCCCGCGGTCTCTTCGAGGCAGGACTCCAGCGAGGCCAGGCCGTTGAGAGCGCGGGCCAGGCGGACGGCGTCGGCGGCCGCCGGGGGATCGGCGCGCGACGGGTCGGCGTCCAAGGCGGTCAGCGCCCGGCGGAGCCAGGCCCGGCCGCCGCGGATGTGGCCGCGGGCGTACCAGAACCGCCAGAGCGCACCGGACAGGCGGATGGCCTGCTCGGCCCCGCCGTCCTCGACGAGGCGCGCGAGCACGGCGCGCAGGGTGTCGTGCTCGTCGTCGAGCCGGTCCAGCCAGGCCGCCTGGTCGGGACCGGTCAGATGCGGCTCGGCCCGATCGGCCAGTTCGACCGCGTAGTCCGTCAGGAGCCGCGAGACCGTGGCCGTTTCGGCGTGCTGCTCCAGCTGCTCCGCCGCGAACTCCCGCACCGGCTGCGAGAGGCGGTAGGTCAGACCGTTCGGTCCCTCCTGGATCTGCACCAGATGGGAGTCGACGAGCTCTGCGACGGCCACCGGCGCCTGGGGACCGCCGACCGCCGCGAGCGCCTCCCACCGCCACCGCGCCGGGAAGATCGCCAGCGAGCGCAGCAGCGTCCGCCCCGCCTCGGGCAGCTGCTCGTAGCTCCACCGCACCGACGCGGCCATGCTCCGCTGCCGGTCCGGCAGGTCGCGCGGCCCGTCGGCGAGCAACCCGAGCGCTCCGGACGCCGAGGCCAGGGCGTCGACGATGGAAGCCGGATCCAGCGAACCGATGCGCTCCGCGGCCAGCTCGATCGCCAACGGCAGCCCGTCCAGCGCCCGGCAGATCGCGCCGACGTGACGCAGGTCCGCCGCGGTGGGGCGCCAGCCGTAGCGGCGGCGGGCCGCGTGGAGGGTGAAGAGCTCGACGGAGGCGGGGAGCGGCGTGCCGGCTCCCGCGGCTCCGCCGGCACCGCCGACCCCCACCGCCGCGCCCGGCCCGGCGACCTCCTCGGGCCCCGGCACCGGCAGCGGAGCCACCGCGTACTCCTGCTCGCCGCGCACTCGGAGCGGTACGCGACTGGTCACCAGCACCGACAGGTTCGGGCACCCGGACACCAGGGCCGTGAGCGGGTCGGCGTGGTCGACCAGGTGCTCCATGTTGTCCAGGACCAGCAACAGGCGGTCGCCGCCGAGGCGGGCGGCCAGGTCCGCGGCGTCCGCGACCTCGCCGCCGCCCGGGGCGGTCAGCCGGTGCGCGATCGCCCGCAGCAGATCGTCCGCGTCGCGGAGGGGGACCAGGTCCACGTCGCGGACGCCGTCCGGGAACGCGGTCGCGGCCGCGGCGGCCGCCGCGGCCGCGAGGCGGGTCTTGCCCACACCGCCGGGTCCGGTCAGGGTGACGATGCGGCTGGTGCCCGCGGTCAGCAGGTCCGCGACGCGGGCGGTGTCGGCCTCGCGGCCGATCAACGGGGTCGGGGGGATGCGGACCCTGCTGAACACCGCGGCCGGGTCCGGGCCGGTCGGCAGGCCGCGTGCCGCGTGTTCGAGGCGTTCCCGGCGCGGACCGCTGAGGCCGAGGCCGCCGGCCAGCAGGCGGACGGTCTGCACGCGCGGCGACGGGAACTTGCCGCGCTCCAGATCGCTGATCGTCCGCTGGGCGACGCCTGAGCGGTGGGCCAGTTCCTCCTGTGTCAGGCCCGCCGCCCGGCGCTCCTCGCGCAGCAGCGCGGCGAAGGTGTGGTCCACGAATCCCCCCAAGGAACCAGTGGTGACGAGGTGCGCGGTGCAGGCGGCCCCGGCGGATCCGTGGGTGATCCGTGGGTCGTCCCGTGTGGGATCGGGACCGTGCGGGGCCGACGATCGTGATGTGCCGAGCCTTGATGAGACCTCTGATGATAGTGGCCCGCGGACCGCCGACATACTGCTTGCGGACGCCGCCGCGGTGTGCGATCTGTTCCGCGGCCTGGGTTTCGCGGCCGACCGGATCTTCCTGGTGAACGGCCCGGACGCCGCCGACGGGATCCTCGAGGCCCTGTGCGCGGCGCCCGACCTGGGGCACGGCGACCGCCTGTGGTGCTACCGCTCGGGAGACGACCGCACCGACCGCACCGACCGCACCGACCGCGCTGACCGCACCGGCCGCACCGCCCGCGCCGTGTTCCGGGCCGACTGCCCGCGCCGGGTGCTGCTCCTCGACCGCCACGGCGTCCTCGCCGCGGCCCTCACCGAGCACCTCGACCGCGCCGACCTGCCCCTGACCGCCGGGCAGCTGGCCGCACGCCTCGCCGACGTCGCGCAGACCCGCGTACCGCCGACGGCCGCAGCGATGCTGCTCTTCCCGCACCTGCTCGACGCGGCCGACGTCCACCGGCTGCGCTCCAGCGCCGCCGACGCCGCTCCGGTCCAGGCCGCCGCGATCTGGCGAGAGATGGCCCTGCTCGATCCGCAGGACGCTGATGCCCGCCTGTTGCAGGCGCACTTCGAGACACTCGCGCGCCACTCCGGCCCGCCGTTCTGAGAAGGATCATCTCAGGTTTATCCCCGAGCGAGACGGCCGCGCCGAAGCCCCAGGATCAGAACTGCTCCCTCCTCTTCCATCCCAGCCGACAACAGCTTCTTGGAGTCCTCGTGAACGTGTTCAGCTCGGAACCCCCGCGTAGGCGCCTGACCCGTCTGCTCTCCCTGGCGCTCGCCGCGACGGGCGTCGCGGTGATGGCCGACGTCCCCGCCGCGCACGCCGCCTCCGGGATCGCGCTGACCCGGTGGCAGGGGCCGGACCGCTACGGCACGGCCGCCGCGCTGGCGCTGGGCGCCTATCCCGGCGGTGCGGCGAACGTCGTGGTCGCCAGCGGCCAGTCGTTCCCCGATGCGCTGTCGGCCAGCTACCTCGCCGGCTACCTGCGAGCGCCGATCCTGCTCACCGAGGGCCACGCGCTGCCGGATGCGACCGCGGCGGCCCTGCGGAAGCTCGGCGCGACCCACGTCTACCTCGTCGGCGGGACCGCGGCCGCGGACGGGGCGGTCGAGGCCCAGCTGCGCGCCCTGCCCGGGGTGACGCAGGTGACGCGCGAAGCCGGGCCGTCGCGCTACGACACCTCGCTGGCGATCGCCACCGCACCGCCGGCCTCGGCGGTCGGCCGGATCGACGGGAAGCCGACCGCACTGCTGGCCTCGGGCGCGACCTTCCCCGACGCGCTCGCCGGCTCCGCCGTGGCCTCCGGCGCCGGGCTCCCGATCCTGCTGAGCGACCCGAAGACCTTGTCCGCGCAGGCGGCGTCCGCGATCCGGCGGCTGGGGATCACGCAGGTGCTCGTCCTCGGCGGCCCGGCAGCGGTGTCGCCCGCGGTCGAGAACGCCTTGCGCGCGCTCGGCGTCTCCACGCAGCGCCTGGCCGGGTCCGACCGCGGTTCCACGGCGGCGGCGATCGCGTCGTACGCCGTCGGCACGGCCGGCTTCGACCCGTCGCGTGTGGCCTTCGCCCGCGGCGACGACGCCGGCGGCGGCGTCGACGCGCTGGCTCTGGGCGTCCTGGCCGGGGTGCACCGCGAACCGCTGCTGCTGACCGACTCGCCGACCCTGGCCGGCGACGCGACGCTGGCGTGGCTGGCGGCGGCCGGCGGCCGGCTGACCGCCGGCGATGTCGCGGGCGGGCCCGGCGCCGTCAGCGACGGGCTGCTCGCGCGGCTGGGGACTCCGGCCGGGGGCGGCGGGACCCCCGCGGGGATGATGGGACAGTACGCGGTGACGTTGTCCGGGGTCGCCGGCGGCAACGCGTTCCAGCGGTCCGCCATCGTGATCCTGCACCCCACCGTCACGACCACCGGCACGACCAACGGCGTGAACCCGGTCGACGTGTGCCTGCTCTCGGGCAACCCCGGCGGGGTCCCCGAGGCGGGCGCCATCTGGAACGGCAGCAACTCCGCGTGCGACCCCGGCGCCACGTCTGCGGCCATCGACATGGGCTTCGTCACGGTCGACGGCTCGACGGTCACCCTCCAGCCGGACGAGCGGATCGCCGCCACCGGCGCCAACGTCTTCACCACCGAGCCCGGCCTCGGGGCCTTCCCGTACTTCCCGGTCTCGGGCTCCATGACGGTCACCGCGAACGCCGACGGAACGCTGACGGGTACCGTCGACATCGTCGGGTACGGCGGCGCGTTCGGCGGCAGCGCCAGGTACCAGGCGCAGATCAGCGGCCACAAACAGTAACGGTTCCGTCACATCCGCGATCGCAGGACGTCGACCTCGCAGCCCGGCGCCGCGGGGTCGTAGCCGTGCTCGACCAGCCAGCGGACGGCCACCAGGCTGCGCAGCGACCACCACGCGCGGATCACGTCGCGGTCGACGTCGGTGCCGTAGCCGGCCAGGACGTCGTCCAGGCGGTCCTCATGGCCGAGGGTCAGGACGGCGAGGTCCCACAGGGCGTCGCCCCGGGCCGCTTCGGACCAGTCGATGACGCCGGTGACCTCGTCGCCTTCGACGAAGACGTGGGCGATCTGCAGGTCGCCGTGGACGAACGCCGGTGGCCACGGGCGCAGCGCCGCCTCGGCGATCCGGCGGTTGACGGTCACCAGATCGGCGGGCAGCACGTCGTTCGCGACGAGCCACGCGCACTCGTCGTCGAGCCTTGACGCGAGCTCGTCCGGGCTCCGGCCGGGCCGGGGCGGCAGCGGCGCGTCGTGCAGCGTCCGCAGGGTGGCGCCGGCCGCGGCCCACGCCGCGGGCGAGGCGGTCGACGGCTCGCCGAGGCGGCCGAGCGCCGTTCCGCGGACGGCGGCGAGGGCGAGCACGGGCGGCCTGTGCCAGAGCACCTCCGGGGTCGGGACCGGTGCCAGGGCCATCGCCTCGACTTCGGCGTCGGCGCGCGCCTGATCGGTGTCGACCTTCAGGAACACGTCACCGACGCGCAACGTCGCGCGCTCCCGGTGCGCGACGACGACTTCGATCTCCGGCACGCCGCCGATTATCCCGGACCCGCCCGCCGGCGTCGCCGGAATTCGCCGCTCCGGCATGTTAGCGATAACACCAGCCCGTGACCAGCACCCCAGGCTGACCTCCTTCTCGCAGATGAACCCTTGACAGGGTTTGAGTTACCGGTAACACTCTCGTCCCACGAACCCGAACTCGACCGGACGTAAGGAGCGACGTGAACCTCAGCAAGATCGCCGCCGCTGTGGGCGGTGTGGTGCTCGTAACGGGTTTGGCGGCCTGCGGGTCGTCGACGAAGACCGCGGACAAGGCGGCGGCCGGCGGGGGGAGTGGATCGGCCGCGGGGGCGTTGGTCGGGGTCACGATGCCCACGCGGTCCTCGGAGCGGTGGATCCACGACGGCGACAACGTGAAGGCCGGGCTGGAGAAGCTCGGCTACAAGGTGGACCTGGAGTACGCGAACAACGACATCCCGACCCAGGCGAACCAGATCGAGAACCAGATATCGATGGGCGCGAAGGTGCTGATCATCGCCTCCATCGACGGGACCGCGCTGTCCAACCAGCTGCAGGAGGCCCACGACAAGGGCATCAAGGTCATCTCCTACGACCGGCTGCTGATGAAGTCGCCGAACGTCGACTACTACGCCAGCTTCGACAACTACAAGGTCGGCGTGCAGCAGGCGACGTCGTTGCTGGTGGGACTGGGCTTCAAGAAGGAGGACGGCAGCGACGTCAGCCCGGCGCCGGCCGGCCCGTTCAACATCGAGGTGTTCGCCGGCTCGCCGGACGACAACAACGCCCCCTTCTTCTTCAAGGGCGCGATGGACACCCTCAAGCCCTTCCTGGACTCCGGCAAGCTCGTGGTCAAGAGCGGGGAGACCGACTTCAAGACGGTCGCCATCCTCCGGTGGGACCCGGCCACCGCCCAGAAACGGATGGAAGACCTGATCACCAAGACCTACTCGGCGAGCACCAAGGTGCAGGGCGTGCTCTCGCCCTATGACGGTCTGTCCATCGGCATCCTGTCGGCGCTGAAGTCCGCCGGCTACGGCACCGCCGGCCAGCCCTACCCGATCGTCACCGGACAGGACGCCGAGGTCGCCTCGGTGAAGTCGATCATCGCCGGCGAGCAGTACGCGACGGTCTGGAAGGACACGCGCAAGCTCGCGACGCTGGCCGTCTCGATGGCGGACGAGGTCCTGAAGGGCCAGACCGTCCAGACCAACAGCACCGACTACAACAACGGCTCCAAGGTCGTCCCGACCGAGGTCCTCGACTTCGAGACCGTCTACAAGGACAACTACCAGAAGGTGCTGGTCGACAGCGGTTACTACACCGCGGCGCAGCTCCAGTAGCCCATCCCGAATAGATCAGTCCTCGGCGGCCCGGTTGAGGGGCCGGGCCGCCGAGGACGCCCTCAGTCGGGACGCATGAGTAAGGAGCCGGGATGGACGTCATCCTGAAAATGGCCGGGATCACGAAGACCTTCCCCGGCGTCAAAGCGCTCCAGGACGTGAACCTGGAAGTGAAGCGGGGCGAGATCCACGCCATCTGCGGGGAGAACGGTGCCGGCAAGTCGACCCTGATGAAGGTCCTGTCCGGCGTCTACGCCCACGGAAGCTACGAGGGTGAGATCACCTTCGACGGCGAGGTGTGCGAGTTCGGCGGCATCCGCGACAGCGAGGCACGCGGCATCGTCATCATCCACCAGGAGCTGGCGCTGTCCCCGCACCTGTCGATCGCCGAGAACATCTTCCTCGGCAACGAGCGGGTGCGGCGCGGGCTGATCGACTGGCACCGGACCAACGCCGAGGCCGCCGAGCTGCTCGCGCGGGTCGGGTTGAAGGAGAACCCCACCGCACGGGTCTCCGACCTCGGAGTCGGGAAGCAGCAGCTGGTCGAGATCGCCAAGGCGCTGTCGAAGAAGGTGCGCCTGCTGATCCTCGACGAGCCGACCGCCGCGTTGAACGACGACGACTCGGAGCACCTGCTCGACCTGCTGCGCGGGTTGCAGAGCGAGGGCGTCACCAGCGTCATCATCTCCCACAAGCTGAACGAGATCGAAGCGGTCTCGGACTCCGTGACCATCCTGCGCGACGGCCGGACCATCGAGACCCTCGACTTCCACACGCAGACCGTCACCCAGGACCGGATCATCACCGGCATGGTGGGCCGCGATCTGGAGCACCGCTATCCGGAGCACACGCCGACCATCGGCGAAGAGGTCCTGCGGATCGAGGACTGGACCGTCTTCTCGCCGACGCAGCGCGGGCGCAAGGTCGTCGACGGCGCGAACCTGACGCTGCGGCGCGGCGAGATCGTCGGTCTCGCCGGACTGATGGGCGCCGGACGCACCGAGCTGGCGATGAGCGTGTTCGGGCGCAGCTACGGTGTCGACATCTCCGGCCGGCTCGTCAAGGACGGTGAGGAGATCCGGGCCCGGAGCGTGGACGAGGCCATCAAGCACGGCATCGGCTACGCCACCGAGGACCGCAAGCGCTACGGCCTGAACCTCATCGACGACATCAAGCGCAACGTCTCGGCCGCCGCGCTGGCCAAGCTGGCCGACCGGGCCGGGCTGGTCGATCCCCGCAAGGAGTACCAGGTCGCCGACCGCTACCGGGCCGAGATGAACATCAAGGCCCCGGCGGTGACCGCCGTGACCGGCAAGCTGTCCGGCGGCAACCAGCAGAAGGTCGTGCTGTCCAAGTGGATGTTCGCCGACCCGGACGTGCTGATCCTGGACGAGCCCACGCGGGGCATCGACGTCGGCGCCAAGTTCGAGATCTACACGATCATCAACCGGCTCGCCGACTCCGGCAAGGCGGTGCTCGTGATCTCCTCCGAACTGCCCGAGCTGCTCGGCATCTGCGACCGGGTCTACGCGATGTCGGCCGGGCGGATCACCGGGGCGCTGGACCGGGACAAGGCCACCCCCGAGGCCCTCATGACCCTGATGACCACCGCTTCCCTCATGGACACGGACGTCACCGCGGAGGAAGTCCTCACCGCGCCGGAGCCGGAAGCCACCACCCCGCAAGAAAAGGACCTCTGATGAGCAGCATCGCCCCGCCCAGCGAACCGGAGACGGCGGTCGCCGTGTCTCTCGGCTCGGGCCGGCGCTTCGAGTTCAACCTCCGTGCCAGCGGCATCTACCTGGCCTTCGCGGCGATCGTCGTGCTCTTCGACATCCTCACGCACGGCCTGCTGCTGACCCCGGAGAACGTCTCCAACCTGATCGTCCAGAACTCCTACATCCTGGTGCTGGCGATCGGCATGATCCTGGTGATCATCGCCGGGCACATCGACCTGTCGGCCGGGTCGGTGGTCGCGGTCACCGGCGCGATATCAGCGGTGCTGATGGTCAACCATCACATGGCGTGGCCGTTGGCGCTCGCCATCACCCTGATCGCCGGCGCGGCGATCGGGGCCTGGCAGGGCTACTGGGTCGCGTACTTCGGGCTGCCCGCCTTCATCGTGACGCTGGCCGGCATGCTCGTGTTCCGGGCGCTGACCATGACCGTGCTCGGGAACCAGGGCATCGGCCCGTTCCCGGACCAGGTCCGCACCCTGTCCACCGGCTTCCTGGGCAGCACGTTCGGGAACGTCGGCCTCGGGCCGCTGGGCGGCGCCGACCTGTTCACCCTGGTCATCGGCGTGCTGGCGGTGCTGGCCGCGGTGGCCGCGCAGTGGCGGGCGCGCGCCGCCAAGCTCCGGTACGGCCAGCACGCCGAGTCGGTGCCGCTGTTCGCCGGGAAGATGGCGCTGATGGCCTTCGTGGTGCTCGGCGTCGTGGTGCAGCTGGCCCGGTACAAGAACCTGCCCTGGGTGCTGGTGCTGCTCACGGTCCTGGTGCTCGGCTACAGCCTGGTCGCCGCGCGCACCGTGTTCGGCCGCCACGTCTACGCCATCGGCGGCAACCCGCAGGCGGCGGTGCTGTCCGGGGTGAAGGTCAAGAAGGTCACCTTCTGGATCTTCGTGAACATGGGCGTGCTGGCCGCGGTCGCCGGCGTGGTGTTCGCCGGACGGCTGAACCAGGCCGGGCCGACCGCCGGGACCAACTTCGAGCTCGACGCCATCGCCGCGGCCTTCATCGGCGGCGCGGCGGTGACCGGCGGGGTCGGCAAGGTGGTGGGCGCCATCACCGGCGGCCTGATCATGGGCGTCATCAACAACGGCATGTCGCTGCTGGGCGCGCCCAGCGAGCGCGTCATGCTGGTCAAGGGCCTGATCCTGCTGGCCGCCGTGGCGTTCGACGTGTGGGCGAAGCGCCGCGCGGGCACCGCTCGATAGGCTGCGCAGCGACGATGACCACGAGGGAGCATGCGAAGGTGACGACCGAGCGGCCGCGCGAGGGCGAGCCGGCGCGCGCCGGGGGCCGCCCCGGTCTGCGCGAGGTGGCGGAGGTGGCCGGGGTCTCGCACCAGACGGTGTCCCGGGTGTTCAAGGACCACCCGCGGGTCAGCGCCGAGACCCGGGCCAAGGTGCTGGCCGCCGCGGCGCAGCTGGACTTCCGGCCCAACGCCATAGCGCGCGCCCTGGCCACCGGCTCCTCCCGGACCATCGGCGTGGTCAGCTTCGACACCACGCTGTTCGGCCCGGCCTCGATGGTCAGCGCCATCGAGCGCAGCGCCCGCGAGGCGGACTACTTCGTCTCCGTGGTCGGTCTGTCCTCGCCCAGCCGCCGCTCGGTGGCCGAGGCCGCGGACCGGCTGCGCGGCCAGGGCGTGGACGGCATCATCCTGATCCCGGGCCACGTCTCGGCCGACCAGGTGGTGCGGCATCTGCCCGGGCACCTGCCGGTGGTGTCGCTGTCCGCCGCCGACACCGTCACCTCGGCCTCGGTCGACCAGTACGGCGGTCCGCTGGCCGCCGTCCGGCACCTGCTGGACCTGGGCCACACGACCGTGCACCACGCGGCCGGCCCGGCCGACTGGCGCGACGCCCGGGAGCGCGAGCGCGCCTGGCGCGACGCGCTGGCCGGAGCCGGGGCGCCGGTGGCCGAACCGCTGCCCGGGGACTGGAGCGCGGCCTCCGGATACGAGCGCGGCAAACGGCTGGCCGCCGACCCCTCGGTGACCGCCGTCTTCGCCGCGAACGACCACATCGCCCTGGGCCTGCTGCTGGCGCTGCACGAGGCCGGGCGGCGGGTGCCGGAGGACGTCAGCGTCATCGGGTTCGACGACATCCCGGAGGCCGCGTTCTTCACCCCGCCGCTGACCACGGTCCGGCAGGACTTCGCCGCGCTGGGGCGGCGCAGTATGGCGCTGCTGCTGGAGCAGATCAGCGGGACGGCGCCGGCGGGGCCGGCCGGGGTGGTCGTCCCCACCGAGCTCGTCGTGCGGCGCAGCACCGCGCGGCGGGCTTGACCAGCCGCTTCATCAGCGTTCGAGTGTTCTATGGAGGGACTGCTTCCTACCATGAGTGTTACCGCTAACACGCCGCCCTCGGCGCGGCCCCGGTACGTCGTCGGCGTCGACTTCGGCACCCTGTCCGGGCGCGCCGTCGTGGTCCGGGTCGCCGACGGCCGCGAACTGGGCAGCGCCGTCGTGGACTACCGGCACGGCGTCATCGACCGGCGGCTGCCCGACGGCGGCGGCCCGCTCCCGCCGGACTGGGCCCTGCAGCACCCCGAGGACTGGCGCGACGTCCTGCGCCGGGGCGTGCCCGCGGCGCTGGCGGCGAGCGAGGTGGACGCTGCCGACGTCATCGGCATCGCCACCGACTTCACCGCCTGCACCGTGCTCCCGGCCCTGGCCGACGGGACCCCGCTGTGCGAGGTCGACGGCCTGGCCGCGGAGCCGCACGCCTGGCCCAAACTCTGGAAGCACCACGCCGCCCAGGCGCAGGCCGACCGCATCAACGCCCTGGCCGCCGAGCGCGGCGAGAAGTGGGCCCCGCGCTACGGCGGCAAGCAGTCCTCCGAATGGGAGTTCGCCAAGGCCCTGCAGGTCCTGGAGGAGGCGCCGCACGTCTACGAACGCTGCGAGCGCTGGATCGAGGCCGCCGACTGGATCGTCTGGGAGCTCACCGGCGCCGAGTCCCGCAACGCCTGCACCGCGGGCTACAAGGGGATCCATCAGGACGGCGCGTATCCGTCCTCCGAATTCCTGGCCGGACTCGACCCCCGCTTCGCCGACTTCCCCGCGACCCGGCTGGCCCACCCCGACGGCCTGGCCGCGCTCGGCTCCCGCGTCGGCGGCCTGAGCGAGCGCGCCGCCGCGTGGACCGGGCTGCCCGCCGGGATCGCCGTGGCCGCCGGCAACGTCGACGCCCACGTGACCGCCCCCGCGGCGCGCGCCGTCGACCCCGGCAAGCTGCTGGCGATCATGGGCACCTCCACCTGCCACGTGCTCAACGGCACCGCGCTGGCCGACGTGCCCGGCATCTGCGGCGTGGTCGAGGGCGGGATCACCGCCGGGTTCTTCGGCTACGAGGCCGGGCAGAGCGCCGTCGGCGACATCTTCGCCTGGTGGTCCGGGCTGTCGCGGCGGGACCACGAGGAGCTGACGGCGGCCTGCGCCGATCAGCCGGTGGGCGGCCACGGCCTCATCGCGCTGGACTGGATGGGCGGCAACCGCTCGATCCTGGTCGACCACGACCTGTCCGGGATGATCGTCGGGCTGACCCTGGCCACCCGCCCCGAGGAGGTGTACCGGGCGCTGCTGGAGGCCACCGCCTTCGGCACCCGGGTCATCGTCGAGGCCTTCGAAGCCGGGGGCGTGCCGGTCGAGGAGTTCGTGGTCGCCGGCGGCCTGAAGCGGAACAGTTTCCTGATGCAGGTCTACGCCGACGTGCTGCGCCGCCCGGTCTCCGTCGCGGTCTCCGACCAGGCGCCCGCGCTGGGCGCGGCGATCCACGCCGCGGTCGCGGCCGGCGCCTATCCGGACGTGCCGGCCGCCGCCGAGGCGATGGGCGCGTGCGAGACCGCCGCCTACGTCCCCGACCCCGAGCGGGCCGACGCCTACGACGTCCTCTACGCCGAGTACCGCGCGCTGCACGACGCCTTCGGGGCCGGCGGCGGCGTGCTGCACCGGCTGCGCAAGATCCGCAACGCCGCCATAGCTTCCGAGAAGGGCCCGGCCAGTGAGCACTGATATAGCGAGGATCCGCGGCGAGGTCTGCGACCTGCACGCCGAACTCGTCCGGTACAACCTGGTCGTGTGGACCGCCGGCAACGTCTCCGCCCGCGTCCCCGGCGAGAACCTGTTGGTCATCAAGCCCTCCGGCGTCGGCTACGACGAGCTGACCCCGGAGAACATGATCGTCTGCGATCTGGACGGGAACGTGGTCGAAGGCGACCTGTCCCCCTCCTCCGACACCGCCGCCCACGCCTACGTCTACCGGCACATGCCGGAGGTCGGCGGCGTCGTGCACACCCACTCCACCTACGCCTCGGCCTGGGCCGCCCGCGGCGAGCCGGTGCCGTGCGTGCTGACCGCGATGGCCGACGAGTTCGGCGGCGAGATCCCGGTCGGGCCGTTCGCGCTGATCGGCGACGACTCGATCGGCCGCGGCATCGTCGAGACCCTGGCCGGCAGCAACTCCCCGGCGGTGCTGATGCGCAACCACGGCGTCTTCACCATCGGCAAGGACGCCAAGGCCGCGGTGAAGGCCGCCGTGATGGCCGAGGACGTCGCCAGGACCGTGCACCTGGCCCGCGAGCACGGCCGCCCGCTGCCGATCGAGGAGCGGGACATCGCCTCGCTGTACGACCGCTACCAGAACGTCTACGGCCAGAGCGCCAAGGGAGAAACGACCGCATGACCGCACTGCACAACCCCGCCGGCGAGATCTGGTTCCTCACCGGCTCCCAGGGCATGTACGGCGAGCAGACCCTGCGCCAGGTCGCCGAGCAGTCCCGCGAGGTGGCCGCGACGCTCGGCGGGTCCGGGACGCTCCCGGTGCCGGTGGTGTGGCGCCCGGTGCTCACCGACAGCGCGGCGATCCGGCGGGCGATGCTGGAGGCCGACGCCGACGACCGGTGCGTCGGCGTGATCGCGTGGATGCACACGTTCTCCCCGGCCAAGATGTGGATCTCCGGCCTGGACGCCCTGCGCAAGCCGCTGCTGCACCTGCACACGCAGGCCAACCGAGACCTGCCGTGGGCGACCATCGACATGGACTTCATGAACCTGAACCAGGCCGCGCACGGCGACCGCGAGTTCGGGCACATCCAGACCCGGCTCGGCGTGCCGCGCAAAACAGTGTTCGGGCACGTGGCCGACCCCTCGGTGGCCGCCCGCGTCGGCGACTGGAGCCGCGCCGCCCTCGCGGCCGCCACGCTGCGTTCCCTGCGGGTCGCGCGGTTCGGCGACAACATGCGGGACGTCGCGGTCACCGAAGGGGACAAGGTCGAGGCCGAGCTCGTGTTCGGGACCTCGGTCAACGGCTACGGGGTCGACGAACTGGCCGCTGCGGTCGAGGCGGCCGACGACAAGGCCGTGGACGAGCTGGTCGACGAGTATCAGGACACCTACGACGTCGCCGCCGACCTGCGCACCGGCGGCGCACGGCACGACGCGCTGCGCTACGGCGCACGGATCGAGGCCGGGCTGCGGCGGTTCCTCACGGCCGGCGGATTCGGCGCGTTCACCACCAACTTCGAGGACCTAGGCGCCCTGCGGCAGCTGCCGGGCCTGGCCGTGCAGCGGCTGATGGCCGACGGCTACGGCTTCGGCGGCGAGGGCGACTGGAAGACCGCGGTGCTGCTGCGGGCGCTGAAGGCGGCGTCGGCCGGGCTGCCCGGCGGGACGTCGTTCATGGAGGACTACACCTACCACCTGGAGCCGGGCCGCGAACTGGTGCTCGGCGCGCACATGCTCGAGGTCTGCCCCTCCATAGCCGGGGAGCGGCCGAAGCTGGAAATCCACCCGCTGTCGATCGGCGGGCGCGAGGACCCGGTGCGACTGGTCTTCGACGCGGCCCCCGGGCCGGCGGTCGTCGTCGGCCTGGCCGACCTCGGCGACCGGTTCCGCCTGGTGGCCAACGAGATCGACACCGTCGTCCCGCCCCAGCCGCTGCCGCAGCTGCCGGTGGCGCGCGCCGTGTGGGCGCCGCGCCCGGACCTGCGGACGTCGGCCGAGGCGTGGCTGACCGCGGGCGCGCCGCACCACACGGTGTACTCGTCGGCCCTGGACACCGAGGTGCTGCGCGACCTGGCCGAGATCGTCGGGGTGGAGCTGCTCGTGATCGACGCGGAGACGCGGGTGCGGCAGTTCGCCCGCGAGCAGCGGTGGAACCAGGCGTACTACCGGCTGGCGCGCGGATTCTGAGATCTCCGATGACGGTGAGCCCGCGCTGAGCTTCCGCCGGCGGGTCGGCGGATCGGTCGGTGGACCGGTCGGTGGATCGGTCGGTGGACCGGTCCGCCGGCCGCCGGCCGGCCGGGATCAGAGCGCGGGCGGGGGCTGGGGCAGCGCGTGGGCGCCCTCCGGGCGCAGGCCGTCGAAGATGATCGCCAGATAGCGCTGCCACAGGTCCGGCGAGGCGTCCGGGACGTAGCCGGTCACGTGGTTCGGCGCGCACATCAGCAGGATGACGTCGGTCCCGGTGACGTCGTCCCGCAGCGCGCCGTGCTCGCGGGCCCGGTCGACCAGCGCGTGGATGGTCGCGAACATCCGGGTCCGCGCCTCGACCACCGCGGGCAGCGCGTCGCCGGACTCCTGCAGGAACGACAGGTCCCGCTGCTGCCGCTGATGCGCGGCCTCCGTGAGGAACTCCAGCAGCGCGGCACCCGGGTCCTTCGCCGAAAGCAGCCGCTCACCGAGCCTTCCGAGAGCCTCCACCCGGTCCAGCACGATGGCCGCGATCAGGTCGTCCTTGGTCGGGAAGTGGCGGAACACGGTGCCCTTCCCGACCCCGGCACGGCGCGCTATGTCCGCCACCGACGCCTCCACCCCGTGCTCGGCGAACTCGTCGGCGGCCGCCGCGAGCAGCAGCGCGCGGTTCCGGGCGGCGTCGGCGCGCAACGGTCGGGGCGGGGTCACAGCCGCAGCCTAACAAGTTGACCGCCCGGTCCGCTTATCGCTAGCCTCCGACCCGGGGTGGAATATGACCGCCCGGTCCGTTTCTGGAGGGGTAGTGGACGACAACGTGGATTCGATGCGTGCCGTGGTCGCCGATGGCTATGGGCCTCCGGAGGAGTACACGGTGGCCGACGGCGTGCCTGTGCCGAAGCCGGGCCCGGGGCAGATACAAGTGCGGATCGCCGCCGCGGCGGTGAACCCGGCGGACGTGCGCCTGCCGAGCGGCGAGTTCGGGGACGCGGTGCCTCTGACGTTCCCGCACGTCCCGGGCAACGACTTCGCGGGGACGGTCACGCAAGTCGGCTCGGGGGTGACGGCCTACCGGGTCGGCGACGAGGTGTTCGGAGTGGCCGTGCCGAGAGTGCTGCGCGGACTGGCGGGGAAGCGACCTTCGGTGGGGACGGGGTCGTTGGCGGAGTACGCGGTGGTCGAGGCGGACACCCCGATGATCGCGCACCGGCCCGGGGGACTGTCGGCCGAAGACGCGGCCGCCTTGGCGACCACGGGGGTGACCGCGCGGGCGATCATGGCGACGGCCGCGGTGAAACCGGGGGAGAGGGTGCTGCTGGTCGGCGCGACCGGCGGAGTGGGCACGGTCCTGCTCCCGTTGCTGGCGGCAGCCGGCGCGCACGTCATCGCCACGGCGACCCCCGCCGACGCCGCTCTGATGCGGGAGCTGGGCGCGACGGAGGTCATCGGCTACCAGGAGTCCGAGTACCCCGCAGACGTCGACGTGGCGATCAACGCGGTCCTGCCGGGCGACCGCCTCGCCGCCGTCGCCGCCACCCTCCGCCCCGGCGGCCGCCTGCTCGGAATCACGTTCCCGGCGCCGACCCCGGAAACCGTGGGCCGCGACGACGTCACCCTGCACCTCGTGTTCGACATGGACGCCGAACTCGGCGGCATGCGGGAAGTGGGCGAGGTGGCCGCGCGGGGGGAACTGCGGGCGGTGATCGGGCGGCGGTACCGGTTGGAGGAAGGCGCGCAGGCGTGCGTGGACTTCGCGCGGGAGCACACGACGGGGAAGCTGGTCGTCACAGTGGGCTGAGCTCGCCGCCCCTAATGCACCCCCGCTACATACACCCCACCCTTGTCCCCACCCGTCAACAGAACCCGCATCGGATCCCGGTACCCCCCGATCATCACCCCGTGCGCCACGCTCCCCGGCGCACTGAACGACGTCTCCTGCGACCACGCCGGCGTCTCCGACAGCAGATACGTCACCATCGTCGAGCCCGAGTTCGCGAACACGCGGAAGTGCGTCGCGTCGGCCGGTTCCATGTCGAGGAAGTGGTCGCCGCCGAGTTTGACGTTGTGCCAGGCGGTGCCGGTCCAGTGGGCGGCGTGGTTGCCGTCGGCGAGGGTGTAGACGACGACCGGGGTGCCGTCGGCGTAGGTGCCGGTCAGGCTGAAGTAGCCGGGGTTCTTGCTGGTCGGGGCGCCGGTGTCGAGGACCAGGCAGGAGGGGTAGTCGCGGTTGGTCAGGGCCGGGCCGAGGTCGGTGCCGGCGGCGTTGTGGAAGTGGCGGTCCGAGGGGGTGAAGTACGCGTAGTACACGTCCTTGTGGTAGCGGTCGTGTTCGTGGGTGCCGGGGCCGCCGCCGGCGAGGGTCCACACGAAGCTGAAGCGCTCGGGGTTCTCCTCGTGGCGGATCTGGCCGATGTAGACCTCGTTCATGTCGTCGGAGCGGGTGGTGGAGCCGAGGATGTAGGGCTGGCCGGTGAGGGTCTTGGAACTGGTCCAGGTCTTGCCGTCGTCGGTGGAGAGGACGTACTCCATCGGCCGTTCGTCGACCGGGGCGCCGGAGATCACGGCTTCGTCGGTTTGGCGGTAGAACACGTAGACGTCGCCGTTGTCGGCCTTCACCGGCATCGGGTACGTCGCCGCCGCGCCCTCGGGGATCTGCCGGTCGTTCCACGTCCCGCTGACGCTGTGCGCGTTCGGGGAGCTGGACTCCATCAACTGGGTGTTGTGCAGGCCGCGGAACACCAGCAGGTGGCCGTCGTCGGCCTGGACCATCGTCGGATAGTTGTGCGGGTCGCCGTCGCCGTCCCCGACCTTCACCGGTTTGGACCACGTTCCGTTGTACGCCTGGACGTAGTTGTCGACGTTCGCGCCGGACCACGAGACGAACGTGGTGTTCGCCGTCGCGTCGTACACCCCGCCGCCGACCGGCCGCCGGTCGTCGGTCCCGGTGACACCGGACGCGGCTGTCACGACGCCGAACTTCGGAGCCGCCGGCGGACCGGCGAGGGCGGCGGAGGAGAGCCCTCCGACGATGAGCGCGGCGGCCAGGCCGCCGATCGGGATGGCTCTCCTCCGCATGGTGCTGCCTCCTTCTTGGGCTGAGAATCAGGACACTGTCACATGGAGGATCTGGTTGTCGCTGTTGTGCGGCGTGCCGTCCTTGTCGCCGCCGTTGGACGTCGCCATCCACATGCCGCCGTCCGGCGCCGGCTCCACGGTCCGCAGGCGTCCGTACGTGCCGTTGAAGAACTCCTGCACGTCGGTCAGGCTGCTCCCGCTGATCCGCTCCCGGTACAGCCGCGTCCCGCGCTGGCAGGCCACGTACAGGAAGCCGCGGATGACGGTGATCCCGCTGCACGACCCCTCGGCCACCGGGTAGGTGTGCTTCGGCGCGATGAACCCGCCGGTGCCGCAGGTCCCCGAGGTCCCCTCGCACGAAGGCCAGCCGTAGTCGCCGCCCTTGGTGATCAGGTTGGTCTCGTCCATGACGCTGTTGCCGAACTCCTGCTCCCACAGGCGGCCCTGGGAGTCGAATGCCAGCCCCTGCACGTTCCGGTGCCCGTAGCTCCAGACCGCGTTGTGGAACGGGTTGTCCGCCGGGATCGTGCCGTCGGGGTCGATCCGCAGCACCTTCCCGTTGAGGCTGCTGGTGTTCTGCGCGTTCGCGCCGTTCTGCGCGTCGCCGGTGCCCGCGAACAGGTACTCGCCGTCCGGGCTGAACCGCAGCCGGCCGCCGTTGTGGTACTTGTTCCGCTGGATGCCGGTCAGCAGCACCTGCTCGGTGCCGGTCTGCAGCGTGTCGGCGGTCGGGTCGTACTTGATCCGGACGATCCGGTTGTCGCTCGGCGAGGTGTGCATGATGTAGAGCCAGTGGTCCGAGCCGAAGCTCGCCGGGTTGATCTCCAGCCCGGTCAGTCCGCCCTCGCCGTCGGTGCTCTGCACGTTCGGCACCGTGCCGATGCTTTTCTTCGTCCCGGTCTTCGGGTTCAGGTGCACGATGTCGTGCGCGTCCCGCTCGTTGAACAGGATCGTCCCGTCCGGCAGCGTCACCAGGCCCCAGACCACGTCGTCGTCGGTGCCGACCCGGGTGGCGGTGCAGACGCCCTGGGAGGGTGCGCAGTCGCTCGCCGGCGAGGTGGTGACGTCCAGGACCGGCGTGCTCCCCGCGCTCTCGTTGGCGTTGCCGTCGTAGGCGGTGACCTGGAAGTGGTACGCCGTGTTCGGGCTCAGGCCGTCGACCTGCGTGCCGGTGGCGGTGCCGTCCGCCGAGCCGACCTTGGTGCGGGTCCCGTTCACCACGTTGTAGACGCGGTACCCGGCCACGCCGACGTCGTCGGTGGACGCGGTCCACGCCAGCGTGACGCCGCTGCTGGTGACCCCGGTGGCGTGCACGCTGCCGGGCACGGTGGGCGGCGTCGTGTCGTTCGACGGCGGCGTGGTGACGGACAGCGTGCCGGACGGCTGGCTCACGTTGCCGGCCGCGTCGCGCGCGTTGACGTAGAAGCCGTACGCGACGTTCGGGCTGAGCGAACCGCAAGTGGCAGTCAGGGTGCTGCCGCTCACCTGGGCGCAGAGCTGGCCGTCGTGGTAGACGTCGTAGCCGCTGACGCCGACGTCGTCGGTGGACGCGGTCCAGGCGACGGTGACGCTGTTCGAGGTGTCGGAGACCAGCGTCGGGGTGCCGGGCGCGCTGGGCGGCGTGGTGTCCGTCCCGGTCGTGCCGTAGACGCCGAACTCCTGGAGCGAGTAGCCGTGCGTGGCGTCGGCGCGGCACCGTTCGGTGCCGTACATCCGCACGAAGCGGCCGGTGCCGTCGAGGGCGGTCAGGTCCTCGACGCCGCCCTTCCCGGCGCTGGTGGCGTAGATCTTGCTCCAGGTCTTGTGGTCGGCCGAGACGTCGATCTCGTAGGCGGTCGCGCAGGACAGGTCCCACTGCAGCCGGACCCGGCTGACGTGCGCCGTCGCGCCGAGGTCGACGTAGATCCACTGCGGGTCGGCGTTCGGGGCGCTGGCCCAGCGGGTCGCCGAGTCGCCGTCGTCGACGAAGGACGCGCCGCAGCAGCCTCCCGATGAGGACGCGGTCGCCGCCTTGTGAAGGGAGAGCAGGGGGTCCGCCGCCGAAGCCGTCCCCGCACCGATGGTCGCCACGCCGGCCACCGCCAGCGCCACGGCGCACACCGTGATGATCAAGGCTCTGATGCGCTGCATTCCATTCCGCATGCGTACGCTCCTGTCAGCCGAGGTCGAGATGGTCGAGCACGGGGATCGTGTCCGGCGACTGCTTCATGGCTCTGAGTCAAGCTGACATCCGATCGATCAGCAATGTTAAGAACCTTTACTCATGGCAAAATCGATGAAAATCCCTGTAACGGGGCCTCGGCGGCGATCATTCATCTGAGGTCTGGCGAGCGAGTGACGAACGTGCGGCCTGTCTCGTCCTAGTCACGAGAGCCGGTCACCCGGCCCGAACGGAGAGGACGGACCATGACGACGCAGCATGAGCGGGACGAGATCGCGATCGAGGAGCACATCGGCAGGATCGCGGAAGGGATCCGGGCCAGGGACATCGAAGCCCTGCGCCCCCTGTATGCCGAGGACGTCGTGTCCTTCGACGTCGAGCCGCCGCTCCAGCACGTGGGAGTGGACGCGAAGCTGGCGAACTGGACGCGGGTCTTCACGGTCTTCCAGGAGGTGGACTACGAAGTCCGCGACCTGATCCTGACCGTGGGCGACGAGGTGGCCTTCGGCCGTTGCTTCGGCCGCCTCCACGGCACCCTGGCGAACGGGACGAAGACCGAGGGCATGTGGGTGCGCGCCACGATCTGCCTGCAGAAGAGGGACGGCGCCTGGACGATCGTCCACGACCAGGCATCGGTCCCGTTCGACGTGGTGAGCGGCAAGGGGGTGGCCGACCTCCAGCCCTGACAGGCGGCTGCTCCGGCCGACTCGGCCCCACGATCCGGAGCGGCACAGGTCGTCACCGGACCTTGACCGGCCCATCACAGGCACTGAAAGGGAAACCACTTTGTACCGGCCGAACCGCCGGGCATCCTCCAAGGCATGACAGTCACCCTTGCCATCGCCGGAGCCGGCGGCCGCGGCCGGGACTACGCCCGCCACGCCACCGCCTCCGGAGCCCGGATCACCGCCGTCGCCGAGCCGCGGGCCGAGGCCCGCGCCGCGTTCGCCGCCGAGTTCGGCGTCCCCGCCGAGAACGCCTTCGCGGGCTGGGAGGACCTGGCCCGCGCCGGCCGCCTCGCCGACGCGGTCGTGATCGCCACCCAGGACGCGATGCACGCGGACCCCGCCGTCGCCTTCGCCGGCCTCGGCTACCACATCCTGCTGGAGAAGCCGATGGCGCCGACCGAGGCGGCCAGCCGCCGCATCGCCGAGGCGGCCGAGCGGGCCGGCATCCTGCTCACCGTCTGCCACGTGCTGCGCTACACCGCCTACACCCGTGCCCTCAAGGACGTGCTCGACTCCGGCCGGATCGGCGACATCGCCTCGATCCAGCACCTGGAATCAGTGGGCTGGTGGCATCAGGCCCACTCCTACGTCCGCGGCAACTGGGCCACCGAAGCGGAGTCCTCGCCCATGCTGCTGGCCAAGTCGTGCCACGACATCGACTGGCTCATGCACATCATGGGCCGCCGGCCGACCCGGGTCTCCTCCTTCGGCTCCCTTCTGCACTTCCGCCCGGAGAACAAGCCCGCGCTGGCCGCCGAGCGCTGCCTGGATTGCGCGGTGGAGTCCACGTGTCCTTACTCCGCCCGCCGGATCTACCTGAACTTCCTGGCCACACAGCCCCACGCCTGGCCGGTCACCGTCCTGACCGACGACCACACCGAGACCGGTGTCATCACGGCACTGCGCGACGGCCCCTACGGACGCTGCGTCTACAACGGCGACAACGACGTCGTCGACCACCAGGTCGTCGACCTGGAGTTCGCCGGCGGCGCGACGGTCTCCTTCACCATGAGCGCGTTCACCCGCCTCGAGCACCGCAAGACCAGGATCTTCGGCACGCGGGGCATGATCGACGGGGACGGGGTCCGGATCCGGGTCACCGATTTCCTCACCGACACCGACGAGGTGATCGACACCGGCCGGGGGTCGGCGTCGGCCGGCGACCACGGCGGCGGCGACTCGGCGCTGGTGGCCGCGTTCCTGGAAGCGGTCCGCACCGGCGACCGCTCGCACGTCTTCACCGACGCCGCGTCGTCCCTGGCGTCGCACCGCGTGGTGTGGGCCGCCGAACAGGCTCGGAAAAGCGGGACCGTGGTGGAGCTCGACCAGCTTCAACCCCGCCCCTTCAACGGCAGCATCAAGTAACGGAAGTCGTCCGAAGCCGGCACGTCCAGCGACTCGCGGGCCATGAGCACCGTGGGCTTCCCCGGCACCGTGAACGAGAGCTGCGCGTACGTGGTGCCCACCGCACGCAGGCCGTCCAGGAGGAACGCGGGGTTGAAGGACGCGCTGACGGCCTCGCCCTCCAGCACCGCCTCCAGCGACTCCGACGAGTTGGCCTCGTCCCCCGCCCCGGCCTCCAAGGCCACCTCGCCCCGGGTGAACGTGAGCTTGATCGGCGACGTGCGCTCGGCCACCAGGGAGACCCGCTTCGCGGCCTCCAGGAACGGCGCGGCCTCGACGGTCGCGGTGATCGTGTACTCGTCCGGGAACAACGCGCGGTACTTCACGAACTCGCCGGACAACAGCCGCGACGTCATCCGCCGCGTCCCCCCGCCGCCCGCGCTCACGCCCTCGCCGGACTCGAAGCCGGCCAGGCCCTCCCCGTCCCCGGAGGCGAGCGCGATCGTGACCTGGTCGCGGCCCGTCAGGGCCCGGGCGGTGTCCGCGAAGACCTTCGCGGGGATCAGCGCCGTCGCCGACACGCCCTCCTGTTCCGGCTTCCACTCCAGCTCCCGGTACGCGAGCCGGAACCGGTCGGTCGACACCAGCGTGAGCCGGTCGCCCTCGATCTCGACCCGGACGCCGGTGAGCATCGGGATCGTGTCGTCGCGCCCGGCCGCGACCGCGACCTGCGCGACCGCCGCGGCCAGTGCCGAGCCCGCGACGGATCCGCGCGCGACGGGGCCCGCGGCGGCGGGCACCTCCGGCAGCGCCGGGTAGTCGCCGACCGGCAGCGTCTGCAGGGTGAAGTGCGACGAACCGCAGGTCAGCAGCAGTTTCGAACGCTCGGTGACCAGCTCCACCGGCTTGTTCGGCAGCGACTTGGCGATGTCGGCGAGCAGACGGCCGTGGACCAGGACGCGGCCGGGTGCGGCGACGTCGGCGGCGATCTCGGCGCGTGCCGAGACCTCGTAGTCGAAGCCGGACAGGGTCACCGCCCCCTGCGCGGCGTCGAAGAGCAGCCCGGCCAGCACGGGGGCGGCCGGCCGGCTCGGCAGCGAGCGCGCCGTCCAGGCCACCGCTTCGGAAAAGACGTCTCGCTCCACCTGGAACCGCACAACCGCTCCTGTTCACCACACGACCAAGGACTCTGATAAGGGCCGGCCGCCCCATCATGCCGACGCCCACCCACAGTCCCGGCGGAGGCGCGCGGTCGGGTCGCCCGGACGCGGTGGTCCCGCTACCGTCGCGGATCCGTTCCGGTCCGGCCGACGGCCAGCGCTCCGACGGTGCGCCAGTCCACCTTCACCGGCTCCGGGACGGCCCCGGGCCGGTCCCTCGGCACCCGCACCCGCAGTACCCCGGGCCGGATCGTGCACACCACCGGCGGCTCCAGGTTCAGAGCCTCCCCGTCCACGGCCACCGGGATCGTTCCGGCCTCGGCGTCGACCCGCACCTCGTGCGCCGTCCGGACGGTCACCGACCGGGAGGACGTGCCCAGCACGGCCAGCTGCGCGGCGTCGATCGAGCCCTCCACGTGCACGGCCACGACCCCGAGCACGCCCCGGTCCAGCCGGGGCCGCCGGCCGCCGCCGAGCGTCTCGGTCTCGCCGTAGGGGTTGTTGGTCACCAGCAGCACCTGCGGCCGCGGCAGCCGGTCGCCGTCCGCCTCGGCCCGCAGGGCCTCGGCGCCCTCGTCGCCGGTGAGCAGGTCCGGCAGCTCGTTCAGCATCGTCCCGGACTTCGAGTCCCGGTACTCCGGGTTCTGCACGATCTGGGCGTAGGCCCCGAACGACGCCGTGTTCACGAACGGCCGGCCGGCCAGGTCGCCCAGGTCGATCCGCAGCTCCTCGCCGTCGCGCAGCGCGTCCAGACACGTCGAGGGGTCGTCGCGGTCCAGGCCCAGGTCCATCGCGAAGTGGTTGCGGGTGCCCGCCGAGATCACCAGGAACGGCAGGTCGTGCTCGGCCGCGACCGAGGCCACCAGCGCCTGCGTCCCGTCGCCGCCGGCCACGCCGAGCAGGTCCGCGCCCTCGGCGACCGCGCGGCGGGCGATGCCCTCGACGTCCTGCGGCTGGGAGGTGTCCAGGACGACGACCTCCGCGCCGAGCGCCCCGGCCTTCTCGACCAGGCCGAACCGCCCGACCTTCCCGCCGCCCGACTTCGGGTTCATGATCAGCACCGGGTGGCGGAGCGGCGGCGCGGGCACGGACTCCA
Source organism: Catenulispora subtropica (assembly GCF_039531675.1). Classification (NCBI taxonomy): domain Bacteria; kingdom Bacillati; phylum Actinomycetota; class Actinomycetes; order Catenulisporales; family Catenulisporaceae; genus Catenulispora; species Catenulispora subtropica. Next base: position 76,425 of record NZ_BAAAQM010000027.1, on the reverse strand, counting down.
GCGCCGCGGCCCGCCGCGCCGCGTCGATGCGCAGCGCGCTGCGGCCGCAGGCCAGGGCCAGGGCCCACAGCGCCACCACGATGACGGAGTCGAACCAGAACCCGTCCCCGGTGTAGAGGACGATCACGGTGATCGGCGCGGCGACCGCGACCGCCGCGCCGATCCAGCGCGGAACGCCGCGCCGCGAGACGAACCACCAGGCGCCGACCCCGGCGACGACCAGCGCGGCCAGACCGGTGAGCAGCAACCACACGCCCTGGTAGAGCAGGACCACGGTCAGCAGGAAGACGACCGCCGCCACGGCGCTGAAAACGGCCGCCTGCGCCAGCGTCCGGGCCCGGCGGTCGTGCTCGGTGGCGGCCTTCGCGTCGGCCTTCGTGGCGGCGGCTCCCATGCCCACCACGATGCTTCCGACCTGCGGAATCCGCAAATGCGACACCCTGCCTGCGGGAAGAGGGAGAGCGCGGACGAGCCGATCATCTGAGCGACTGGCGCGGGGCGTCGTCGCCTCGGCGCCTACCCGCCCTACCGCGACGACTGAATCAGGACCACTCCGTGGTCGCCGTCACTCCGCCGCCGGAGTCGTCGCCGGCGTCAAAACGTTGCGGTTCCCGTGGGCCCAGGCCGCCGCCGCGACCGTCGCACGCCCGGTGTCTTTCCGGCCGCGTGACGTGCGCCCATACTGGAATGCCGTGGAACAGAGCCGATCGCGCACCCTGGAACAGGAGCTGGCGCGGGCGCTACGGACCGGCCCCTTCTCGGCGGTCCTGCACTTGGCCATCGAAGCCAGCGGCCTGACGCTGGACGAGGTGCGCACCCGCCTCGTCGGGCAGGGGGCGAACGTCTCGATGGCCACCCTGAGCTACTGGCGCCGCGGCCGCAGCCGGCCGGAGCGCCCGGAGTCGCTGCGCGTGGTGCACGCGCTGGAGAAGATCCTGGACCTGCCCGCCGACGGGCTGATCTCGCAGCTCGGCCCGAAACGGCCGCGCGGGCGGTGGCTGGCGCGCCCGGTCGGGTCGATGGACCCGACCGCCGCCTACGGCGGCAGCCCCGGCCTCGGCGAGCTGCTCGACGAGGTGGGCACACCGGTCCACAACGGGATGGTGCGGCTCGCGGTCCACGACCTCTACCTGGTCGGTGCGGCGCGCGAGGAGCTGTCCGTGTCCACGCGCCTGGTCGTGCGGTCGCACGTGGACCGGGTCAGCCGGCTGCCGGTGATGTACCGGCAGTACGAGCCCGACGGCCGTCCGCCGCCGGTGGTGCGCGCGGTGCGCGGCTGCCGGGTCGGCCGCCTGCGGTCCGATCCGGACAGCGGGTTCCTGGTCGGCGAGGTGGTCCTCGACCGGGTCCTCGGGGTCGGCGAGACCGCGGTCGTGGAGTGGGAGGCCACCGGGGTGTCCCGGCCCGGCGTCGACACCGACTTCTACCACCGCGTCTTCCCGGCGCACGTCGGCGAGTACGTCCTGCAGGTGCAGTTCTCGCCCGAGGCGTTCCCGGCGCGCTGCTCCAGCTACACCCGGCGCACCGAGACCGCCCCGGACCGGACCAGCCAGGAGGTGTGGGTCGGCACGACGGGCCTGGCGCACGTCGTCACGCTCGACGTCCAGCCGGGGGTGGTCGGCCTGCGCTGGGAGTGGGCGTGAGCATGGGCGAGTCCCCGGGACCTCGATCCCGGGGGCTCGCGGCCTGATCGTCAGGGTTCGAGGATCAGAACCCGTAGACCTGGTAGCCGAACGAGGTGGAGCCGGAGCCGCCGCTGGAGTCCTCGGCGGTGACCTCGACCGTGTAGGAACCGCCGGCGGTCGGCACGCCGCTGATCTGGCCGGAGGAGCTGATCGTCACGCCCGGCGGCAGGCCGGTCGCGCTGAACGTCAGCGGCAGGCCCTTGCTGTCCGAGGCCTGCATCTGCACGGTGGAGCCGAATATGTCGACGTAGCCGAACTGGTTGCCCGGGTTGGTCACGGTGACCGTCCCCCCGCCGCCGGACCCGTTCACGGTCAGCGAGTACGTCGCCGAGTGTGTGGTGCTTCCGGCGGTGCCCGTGACGGTCACCGAGTAGGTACCCGGCGGGGTCGAGGCGGACGTCGCCAGGGTCACTGTCGAGGAGTTCCCGGCGGTGACCGAGGTGGGGTCGAAGGTCGCGGTCGCACCCGAGGGCAGGCCGCTGGCCGACAGCTGGACGGTGACGGCCGACCCCGCGGTCACGGAGGTGGCAACGCTCGCCGTCGCCGACTGTCCCGGGTTCACGCTGCCCGACGTCGGGCTCAGCGTGACCGAGAAGTCGTCGGTGGGCGGCGGGTTGTCGCCCTTGACGAAGCCCGCGGTGCCGTTGGGCGTGCCCAGCCCGGTCGGGCCGTCCCAGCCGGTGCCCGCGTTGCAGACCACCGTGCCGCAGGAGCCGTTGCTGCCGGAGGTCACGTCGTTGAAGGAACCGGTGTTGCCGTAGGGGTAGGTGACCGGGTCGTCGCTCGCCCCGGCGGCGCCGGCCAGCGCCCAGATCGAGGTGATGATCGGCGTCGACAGCGACGTGCCGCCGTACTGCGCCCACCCGGACAGGCCGTAGGTGCCGTAGACGGCGATGCCGGTGTTCGGATCGCCGACCGCTGACACGTCCGAGGTCGCCCGGTTCGAGCAGGACGTGCTCAGACCCTGCTGGAAGGAAGGCTTGGCGAAGCGCGAGGAGCAGCCGGAGCCGCCGCTGCTCCATGCCGACTCCGACCAGCCCCGCGCGTTCGAGGCCTTGTTCAGCGAGGTGCCGCCGACGGCGACCACCGTCGGGAACGTCGCCGGGAACTGCGCGCTGCTCCCGGACATGGTGCCCTTGTCGCCGGTCGCCGCGGTGATGACCACGCCGGCGTGGTTGTAGTGGGTGTCCAGCCCGGTGGTGAAGTCGCTCTCGGAGTCCGAGTAGCTGTTGGACACGAACTTCGCGCCGAGCTGCACCGCCCGGTCGACCGCCGCCGCCAGGTCGTTGTCGTCGTTGGAGTTCGCCTCGACCAGCAGGATCTTGCAGCCCGGGCAGGTCGCACTGACCGCGTCCAGGTCGAGCGTGATCTCCGTGGCCCACCCGGTGTCCCCGGACGGGTAGTTCGACCCGCCGTTCTGGTCCACCTTCGTGAAGCATCCGTTCGCGGTGGTGCACGCGCTCAGCCCGTACTGCGAACGGTAGGTTTTCAGATCCGCCTCGGCATTCGGGTCGTCGTAGGCGTCGACGATCGCCACGGTCTGTCCGCTGCCGGGGTTCGACCCGAGCTTGTAAGCCGACTGGATGTCGGCCGGCCCGTAGCCGCTGGGCGCCGCCGGGCTCGCGGCGGGGTTCGCGTACTGGATGGCATCGCAGTGCGCGTGCCCCGCGGGTGCGGTGGCGCAGCCGGCCGCGACCAGCGTCGGCATGCCGGCCGCCGACGCCGGCCCCGGCGAGACCGCGTAGCCCATGAGGGCCATGGCGACCGCCAGACCTGATCCTGTTACTCGTCTCACTGCCACTCCTGTCGTGGGGGGACACCGCGTGGGGGCGGTGGGGGCTGATGGCCCGCAGCAGAGAGTCGAGGTTCGGAGGCCTTTCCCGACAGGGGGATTCACAACCGGGACAGAGGTGGGGCGGTAAAACTGTGAAGGGCTTTGAAATCAGGCTTCGTAGGCCCTCGCCTGCGTCGCGTACAGCTCCGCGTACCGGCCGCCGGACGCCAGCAGATCGCGGTGGCTGCCGGACTCCGCGACGCGGCCGTCGGCGATGACGATGACGTGGTCGGCCATGCTCACCGTCGAGAACCGGTGCGAGACCAGGACCGTGACGGCGCCGGTGCGCGCCGCCGCCGCGCGCGCGTGCCGCGCGAAGTTCTCGAACAGGTCGTGCTCCGCCTGCGGATCCAGCGCCGCGGTCGGCTCGTCGAGGATCAGCAGCAGCGGCGCGGTGCGCATCATGCCGCGGGCCAGGGCCAGCCGCTGCCACTGGCCGCCGGACAGGTCGACGCCGCCGAACAGCGTGCCGAGCTGCGTCTCCGGGCCGTCGGGCAGGTCCGCGACGAGCTGTGTGGCGCCCGCGGCGGCCAGCGCACCGGTGACCGCGACGGTGTCGTCGAGGGCTGACAAGTCGCCGACGCCGACGGCCTCGCGCACGAGGAGCTGAAGCCGCGCGAAACCCTGGAACACCCCGCACGAGGCCGCCGCCCACGCCTTCGGATCGACGGCGGCCAGCGGCCGCCCGTCGACCAGGATCCGCCCCGACGTCGGCCGATACAGACCGGTCAGAAGCTTGACCAGCGTCGACTTGCCCGCACCGTTGATCCCGACCAGGCCGACGACCGATCCGGCGGGCAGGTGCGCGCTGACCGACCGCAGCACCGGCTCGTCGCTCCCCGGGTAGCCGAAGGTGACGCCCTCCAGGGTGATGCCGTCGGCGAGCCGCTCGGGCGCGGGCGCCGGAGCCGGGTCCGCGGTGCCGCGCGCGTGGTCCCGCAGCCAGCGGTAGTGCCCCGCGACGCGGCCGGCCTCCGCGGCCTGCCGGTAGTTCTCCTGCAACGCCCCGAGTTGCCAGCGCAGCTGCGCGGACAGCGAGACCACCAGCACCAGGGCGCCCATCCCGATCCGTCCCGCGATCACCTCGTGCGCGACCAGGGCCAGCGCGCCGGCCAGGCCGAGGACGTAGCACGACCAGCCCACAGCCTCCGACACGGCGTTCCGTACCAGGACTCTGTGCTGGGCGCCGGTCACGTCGGCCCACAAGCGGTCGGCGCGCGCAGACAGCTCCGGCCCGGAACCGCTGATCCGGATCTCCTTGGCGGCGGCGGGGTCCAGGAGCAGGCCGTTCAGGTCCGATTCGAGCCGGGTGGCCTCGGCGGTCTCGTCGTGCACGCGACGCAGCGCGGCCTGGCCGCGGCGGGCCAGCACGATGACCGGCATCGTGGTCACGCCGAGCAGGATCAGCGCCGGGTGCACGAGGGCGAGCAGCCAGACGCTCAGGGCCAGCATGAGCGCGCACACCGTGGTCGCGGTGACCGACCGGACCAGCGCGGCCAGCGCCCCGCTGCCCTTGGCGGCCGAGTAGACACGGTCCAGGTAGTCGGCCCGCTCCAGGTGCTCGATCGTGGGGACGCGGGCCGCGTGGCCGAGGATCTCCTCGGACAGCTCGACGTCGACCTTCTGCACGAGGCCCACGGCGACGTTGGCGGCGACGCGGGTCGAGATGGTCGACGCCGCCTGCGCGAACGCGGCGACGGCGGCCGGCAGGAGGAGCCAGGTCAGGCTTCGGTCGCGGGCGTGCGTGCGCAGGCCGTCGATCACCCAGCGCTGGCTCTGCGCCACGCCCGCGCTGCCGAAGATCACGACGATGTGCATCGCCGCCGAGGCCGCCGTCTCGCCGCGGCTCGCCCGCCAGGCCAGCGTGCTCAGGTGGCGGAGCAACGCGAGGTTCTGTCGCAGACGGTGCGTCATGTCTCCGCCTTCGCGAATCGCGCCGCCTGCAAGCGGAACAGCGCGGCGTACCCGCCGTCCGCGGCCATCAGCTCCTCGTGGGTGCCGGACTCGGCGATCCGGCCGCCGTCCAGCACGACGATCCGGTCGGCGCCGCGCACGTTCGACAGCCGGTGCGAGATCAGCACCACCGAGGCGCCGCGGGCGCCGGCGGTCACCCGGTCGTTGAACTCCTGCTCGGCCTCCACGTCCAGGTGCGCGGTCGGCTCGTCGAGGACGAGCAGGTCGCGGCCGTGCGCGGCGGCGAACAGGACGCGGGCGATCGCCAGCTTCTGCCACTGGCCGCCGGACAAGTCGACGCCGTGTTCGCCGCCGCGCCACAGCGTGGTGGCGATCCCGTGGGGCAGCCCGGCGACGACGTCGGCGGCCCCGGCGGCTTCGAGCGCGGCGCGGACGCCCGCGGCGTCGTCCAGGAACTCGGGCGCCGACAAGGCGACGTTGTCGCCGACGGTGGTGCCGTAGTGGACGAAGTCCTGGAACAGCGCGCTGATCCGGGTGCGCCAGGCGGTCGGGTCGAGCTCGCGCAGATCGACGCCGTCGACCGTGACGCGGCCGGAGTCCGGGTGGTGGAGCCCGGCCAGCAGCTTCATCAGCGTCGTCTTGCCGGCGCCGTTCACGCCGACGACCGCCAGCGTCCGGCCGGGCGGGACGTCCAGTGTGAGGCCGTCGAGGACCGGGCGGTCGGCGCCGCGGTAGGCGAAGGTGACGTTCTCGAAGCGGATGTGCGGCGGACGGCCGGTCGAGGGCGGGGGCGGGGATCCGGTCGCGGTGGGCGCGGCGGTGGCGTGGCGGGCGACCACCCGATCGAGGGCCCGCACGGTCGCCACGCCGTAGTCGATCTCGAACACCTCCGGCCCGATCGAGCACAACTCCATGACGGCCCACGAGGCGACCAGGCAGCGGGCCACCGTGGCCGGGCTCTGTCCGGAGGCGCCGAGCACGACCACCGTCACGGCGGCGCTGACCGCCGCGAGCGCGAACGCCGGTCCCTGCCTCCGCAGCACGAACGACCGGACCTCCCACGACGGCTGCCGCGCCGCCAGCTGCGCGGTGCGGAACCGGGCCAGCAGCCAGTCCGCCAGCCCGAACAGCCGCACGTCCTTCGCCGCCCCGGCCCCGCTCAGCAGCTCCGCGAAATACTGCCCTTTGCGGTACTCGTCCATCCGGGAGTCGTCCATCGCGGTCATCCACATCCACTGCCGGCGCGTCAGCGTCCGCATTCCCAGCGACAGCGCGAACAGCCCGACCGCGAGCAGGGGGAAGTGCACCGCGACCACGGCGGCCGCCGCCATCGCGGTGATCACCCGGAACGTCAGGGTCAGCTGTCCGACCGCGGCGTTGCCCGGCGACCGGGTCCGCCACCCGATCCCCAGGTCGACGGCCCGTTCCACGTCTTCGCGGAACTCCGCGTCGTCGAGATGGCCGATCTCGGCCGGCGCCAGGGCGATCCGCCGCACCCGCGACCGCACCGCCCCGTCCACGCGCCGGGCCGCCACCGCCCCGGGCACGGACCGGACCACCTGCGCGCACCGGTCGGCCAGCACCATCCCCACGACCACCAGCAGCGGCCCCGGCACCGGCCGGAACCCGTGGGCCGTGGCGACCGCGCCGACCAGCCACCCGGTCGCGACCGCCCCGAACGCGACCGCCGCCACGCCGGCCGTCTCCACCGCGACCAGCGCAGCGACCGTGCCGGTCCCGGCGTGGCGCAGCAAACGCAGCAGGCTGACGCGCTCGGCCGCGACCTCGCGCAGCACGGACGGACGGAAGGCGCCTGGAGCGAAGCGGGTGTCGACCAAGCGCTGCGGGGTCTCGATCACCCGCGAAGGATAGGAGTGCCTCCGGACCCGGGGCACGGGATTTTCCCACGCGGATCCCAGGGCCCGGGCCAGGGACCGCCACCGGTTCGACCGGCGCCCCGCCACGCCACCTTGGAGATACACCGCGATCCCGAGGAGCAGTGATGACCACCCAGGAGCTGCGTCGCCCGACCGACCACCACCTCCGCCCGCTGTCCGGCCGCGATCCGCAGGAGCGGTTCCGTTCCTCCACACCGCTGGAACTGCTCTACGACCTGGTCTTCGTCGTCGCGTTCGGCACGGCGGCCGAACAGGCGGCGCACTATCTGGCGCAGGGGCGCGTCGGGACGGAGGTCGCGGGGTTCGCCACGGCGGTGACGGCGATCGTGGTGGCGTGGGGCGACTACTCGTGGTTCACCTCGGCCTACGACAACGACGACTGGGTGTTCCGTGTCGCCACGATGGTGCAGATGGTCGGAGTCGTCGTCGTGTCGCTGGGGATCCAGGACATGTTCGTCTCGGTCGCCGCCGGCGGGGCGGTGGACGTCAGGGTCATGGCACTCGGCTACATCGTGATGCGGCTGTCCATGGTGTCGTTGTGGTGGCGGGTGGCGCGCGGCGACTCGCCGCAGGCGGCGGCGGCCCGCGCGCACATACTGAGCATCGGGATCGCGCAGATCGGGTGGACGGTGCTGGCCTTCGCCGGGCTTCCGCTGCTGACGTTCGTGCTCACCGGCTCCGGCTTCCTGCTCCTGGACGTCGTCGGGCCCTGGGTCGCCGAGCACAAGAAGCCGACGCCGTGGCACGCCCGCCACATCGCCGAACGGTACGGGCTGCTCATCCTGGTCACATTGGGGGAGGGGGTCTTCGGAACCGTCGCCGCCCTCAACGCCCTCGTGCACGCCGACCACGGCTGGACGGCCGACGCGGTGCTGCTGGCGGTGGCCGGCATCGGGCTGACCTTCGGCATGTGGTGGATGTACTTCGCGGCGCCGTGGGGCGAGGTGCTGGAGCGACACCGCGAGCGGTCCGCGATCTGGAGCGTGAACCACATCCTGCTGCTGTCCTCGACCTCCGCGACCGGTGCCGGGCTGCACGCCGCCGCGTCCCTGTCGCAGGGCCGGAGCACGCTCGGCCGGACCGGCACGGTCACGGCCGTCGCGATCCCGATCGCCGTCTTCGTCGGCGCGGTCTACACTTTCGGCTGGGTCTTCCTCCGCAAGACCGACCCCGTCCACGCCCTGCTCCTGACGGCGACCGCCGCGGTCCTGGTGCTGGCCGTCCTGCTCGCCGCGGCCGGGGTCGGCATCGCCTGGTGTCTCGTGGTCCTGACGGCCGCGCCGGTGATCTCCGTCATCGGGCACGAGACCATCGGCAGCCGCCACGTGTCCGACGCGCTGAGCCGGTAGCCGGAGGGCCCGCCCAGCGCGTCGGACGGCCGCGGCCGTCAGGCGAACAGGGCGGCGTGGCGGGCGGCCCAGGCGGCGAACGGCGCGGCGGGCCGGCCGAGCACCTTCTCGACGTCCGGGCTCGGCGTCCGCTCGGCGGCGGTGGGCTCGCCGAGGATCGCCAGCGTGCCTTCGACCACCGGTGCCGGCATGAAGGCGGACATCTGCTCGCGGGCCTCCTCCCGGGTCTGCTCCACGAACGTCACCGGCGCCCCGATCGCCCGCGCGATCGCCTCGGCGCGCTGGCGCGGGGTGGTCGCCTCCGGACCGGTGAGGACATAGGTGGCGCCGTCGTGGCCTTCTTCGGTGAGCACCGCGGCGGCCACGGCGGCGACGTCGTCGGGGTCGACGAACGGCAGGCCGGTGTCGGCGAACGGCGCGGCCGCGGTGCGGTGCGCGCGGATCGGCTCGATCCACGCCATGGTGTTGGAGGCCATCCCGCCCGAGCGCAGGATCGTGTGACGCAGCCCGGACCCGGCCACGGCCTGCTCGAACCCCGCGGCGTGCGCGTAGACGCCGGGGCGCGTGCCCACGCCCTGCGAGGACAGCAGCACCACCTTGGACACCCCGGCGGCCTCGGCCCGGTCCAGCACGCCGGCCGGGTCCTCCCCGGCGACCAGCAGGAACAGCGCGTCGGCGCCCGCCAGCGCCGGCTCCAGACTCGCCGGGTCGCCGAGGTCCGCGGCGACCGCGCGCACCCCGGCGGGCACGTCACCCGGCTCGATCCGGCGGGCCACGGCGGTGACCTCCTGCCCGGCCTCGACCAGTGTGCGGACCAGGGCCCGGCCGACGTTCCCCGTGGCGCCCGTGACGACGATCATGATTCTCCCCATTCATGAAGACAGCGAAGATGCGGCTCATCCCGCCTCGACAGCGAGTGAGTTAGTTGGCTAACTGAGTTGAACGGTAGCGGACCGCGGCCGGCCCTGTCTATTCTCAGTTAGGTGACTGACTCAAAACCGGCGGCGGGCGCCTCGGCCCGGCCCTCCCGCGGCGGCAAGCGCGAACGCCTGGCCTCGGCGGCGGCGCGGGTGTTCCACCAGCAGGGCGTCGAACGCACGACCCTGAGCGACATCGCCACGGCCGCCGACGTGCCGCTGGGCAACGTCTACTACTACTTCAAGACCAAGGACCAGCTCGTCGGGGCCGCGATCGGGAGCCATCTCGACGGGCTGCGCGCCGCCACCGGCGAACTGGACCGGCTGCCCGCGCCCGCCGACCGGCTCAAGGCCCTGATCGGCGGCTGGATCGACCAGCGGGAGACCGCCGCGCGCTTCGGCTGCCCGTTCGGCACCCTGGCCACCGAGCTCGACAAGCGCGAGGACGGCCTGGACCGGGCCGCCGCCGAGGTCATGCGGGCCCTGATCACGTGGGTCGAGGGCCAGTTCGAGCAGATGGGCCGGGGCGCCGACGCCCACGACCTGGCCATCGCGTTCGTCGCCGCCTATCAGGGCATGGCCGTGCTCACCAACGTCCTGCGCGATCCCGAGGTGATGAGCGTGCAGGGACGCCGCCTCGCGGACTGGGTCGACACGCTCGCCTGAGTCCGAGTCGACACCCGGCCGGGGGCGTGATCGACTCGCAGGTGGGGGCAGCCTGCGACGGAAGGACCCGGATGAGCACCAGCTACGAGGAGTTCAAGGCCAAGCTGGGGGAGGCCGCGGACAAACTCGGCGACGTCGCCAAGGCGGCGTGGGACGACCTCGGCGACGCCGCGGAGAAGGCGTGGAACAAGGCGTCTGACAGGCTGAAGGAGACGAAGGGCGCGGCGGCGGGCGGGCCGGCTCCGGACGCCCCGCCGAAGCCGGCCCCCAAGCCCGGACCGCCTCCGCCGAAGCCCGGGCCGCCCACGCCGAAGCCCGGCCCGCCGCCCGGCTCCGCGAGCTGAGGAGCCTCTGCGCGGCACCCCGGCACCGCGGCACCGCGCCGCGTGTGCCGTCGCCGACGACGCCGACCGGACCCGCACGGTCGGCGTCGTCCATCGCCTGCCGGCTGACGTCCACGAGCTCAGCCGGCCCTCCGGACGGCCCGGGGACGACGCGTTACGCGTGTGACCAGCGGGTCCGGAGTGCAACCGGTTGACCGGCCCGACGGCGGGACGGCTCAGCAGCGCAGGGCGGTGGCGGCCGCCTGCTGCGAGCATCGGTGCCATGGGTGAGTCCGACACCGGCGATGTCCCGGGTACTGCCGCCGCCGAGCCGATATCTGCTCCGGCCCCGGTTCCAGCCCCTGCTCCAGCCCCGGCTCCGGCCGCCCCGCCACCGGCCCCATCCCGCCGGGACTGGAAGCGTCGGGTGGTCACGGGGGCCGTCCTTCTGGTCGCGCTGGTCGGCATCTACTTCGTCGCGGCGGCGTTCATCCCGCGCTGGTGGGCGAACCATGTCGGGCACTCGGTCAACGGCCGGCTCGCGACCGGGGCGCTGTTGGGGTTCTGCTTCGGGGTGGTGTTCACGATCCTGCCGTTGGGCCTGCTGTGGATCACCCTGGGACGGAACCTGAGCTGGAAGATCATGGCGCTCTGGATCGCGGTCGCGGTGCTGCTGGCCGCCCCGAACCTGATGACGCTCGGCGTGACGCTCGGCAGCGGGAGCGGGTCGCACGCCGGGCAGCGCACGATGGATGTGCAAGCCCCGATGTTCCGGGGCGCGACACTGATCGGCGCGCTGGTGGCGATCGCGGTGTTCGTGGCCCTGATCGTCGCCTTTCGGCGGCGGGGACGCCCTCCAGCGGCCACCCCGCCCGCCGCGACCTAGCCCGGCCGGGCTCACCTCGCCACCACGGCGGCGGAGACCAGCGTCGCGGCGGCGAGGCCGCCCCACAAGGCGACCGGTCCGGCAGCCGCCAGGCCCGTGATGACCGCCGGCGACACGGCCAGGCCGAAGCCGGTGGAAAGCTGGAACCGGGCCAGCGCGCGGCCGAGAACCCGGGGCGGAGCGACAGCGGCGACGAGCGGGGTGGCCGCGCCGGCGTACACGATCTCGCCGAGCGTGCAGACCACCGACACGGCGGCGATCGCCGGCGCGCCCCAGCCGCCACCCAACGGGGTCGCGGCGAGGAACCCGAGATACGACGCCGCGAGGATGACTCCGGCGATGGACAGGGCCGTGCGGCGGGAGAAGCGGGCCATCCAGACGGTCACGGCGACCTGGAGGGTGACCACCAGGACGGTGTTGGTCACGAAGATGCCCGCCGACCAGGCCGGCGAGGCGTGAAGCCGCGTGACCAGCACCAGCGGCAGCGCGATTTCGGGGACGTTGAGGCAGAAGACATAGACGACGTTGGCGGCCAAGAGGGCGCTCATGCGCGGCGCGGGCTCACCGGCATCGCCGTGAGCGGTGGCCGCCGCGGGCTCGGTACGGACGTGGACCGACCAGGCCAGCGCCGCCGCGGTCAGATAGCTGACACCGGTCACGGCGGCGACGGCTCGGAGCGTGGAGGCTCCGCCGGCCAGGGCGGCCATGGCGATGAGCGCGCCGACTCCCAAGCCGGCGTTCCGGAGCGAGCGGGCGGCGGCCAGCGCGGCGTCCCGGGCACGGCCCTCGGCGACGGTGGCCACGAGCGCGGCGTGCGCGGCGGGCCAAGCCTGGTTGCCGATGCCGAGGAACAGGCAGGCGGCGGCGAACAGACCCAGGCTCCCCGCCGGCACGGCCAGCAGCAGGACGGTCCCGACCACCCGCACCAGCATCGACGCCGCCACCACGGTCGAGCGCGCCCCCCGGTCCAGCCAACGGCCGACAGCCGGCATCGCCGCCAGGCCGACGACGATGCCCCCGGTCATGGCGGCCCCGGTCGCGGGGCCCGACAGCCCCAGGACCTTGATGCCGTAGAGCAGCAGGAACGGACGCAGCAGGCCGGTGCCGAGCGCGTCGACCGCCAGAGCGACGGCGTAGCGGCGACCGCCTCCGGCCCGCACCAGGTCCGCGACCTTGAGGTTGGGCGCGGCGGGTTCAGGGGAGCGGACGGCTGCGGCCGGCTTCGTGACACTCGTCTTCGAACCGGTCCGGCTCGGCTCGGCGGGGCTCGGCGAATCGGCCGGGATGCGGGCGATCGGGGGTGCGCTCATGGCGGCAACGGTGCGCCCGCGCGCCCCGTTCAGGCACGCGGGTTGACGGTTCGCGTCAATCGACGCCGCGGACCGGCGGTGAAGCGGCGATCATGGGTGCTGTGAGCCTGCGCATCGACATCACCGGCCTGGCGCCGGACCGCGTCCAGTTCACCGCCTCACCCCTGGCGGAGCTGGCCTCGATGCTGCATGCGCTGGCCGCCACGGACCACCACCCGGACCTCGCCGCGTGGGCTGCCGGGGTGCGCGCCACGCTGTCGGCCGAGTTGACCGAGCGGCTCCAAGAGGCGGAGTTCCTGTGGCGCTCGTCGAGGGCCGACTTCCTGGTCCCCGCACGCCCCCGGCGGACCCTCGGCGAGGAGCTCGATGACGTGGACCGCCTCGACGACGAGGCCTACGTGGCGTCGGCGCTCATCACCACCTGCGGCAGCAGCCGGCTGACGTTCCCGGGACGCTCCCCGTTGGCCGATCCCGCCGCCCGCGAACGCGCGCTCGACCTGGCACAGGCCCGAGGCGCGGCCCAGGAGGCGTTCGCCGAGCGGCTCCTCGCCGACCCCGCCGCGGTACGGTCCCGGGTGCGGCAGACGTTGGAGTGGTGCGCGCAGGCCTTCTTCGACGCGGCGTGGCCGGGCGTCGTGCCCCAGCTCACCGCCGACATCCGGCACAAGGTGGACCTGCGCGAGCGGCAGGGCCTGGGGGCGGCCCTGGCGGCGGTGTCGGCGATGGTCCGGCTGGATCCGGACGGGAGCGCCATCGTGCTGGACAAGCTGCAGGACAACACGACCTCCGGACGCGAGGCCGGGGTCACGTTCCTGCCCAGCGTGTACGGCCATCCGCACCTGGTCGCGGTACACGCCGTGGGATGGCGTCCGGTGGTGCAGTACCCGGTGGCGCGGACCGCCGCGCCGCAAGCGGTGTCCCTGGAGACGATGCAGCTGCGGCTGGAGGCGCTTGCCCATCCGGTGCGGCTGCGCCTGGTGCGGACACTGGCACGGGGCCCGCACACCACCGGCGAGCTGGCCCACGCCTGGGACCTGACGCCACCGGAGGTATCGCGCCATCTGGCGGCGCTGCGGCGAGCCGGGTTGCTGACGACGGAGCGGCGGGGCCGCTACGTGCACTACCGGCTGGACTTGTCCGCCACGACGACGCTGGGCGCCGATCTGCTTGCCGCGGTTCTGCGCTGACCTGGCAAATCCCCGCGGACCTTCGGCACTGTGGCCGAAGGCCGTATCAAGCCTTCACCGCCGTGTGAAGTAAGCCAGCGTCGCATCCGCCTTCGTCGGACAAGGCCCCGACAAGGCGATGTCATGCCGGTCCAAGAAGGACCGCGCATGCGCCGCCGTCTGCAGCAGATGCTCGGCCGTGCACCGCGTCGACACCTCCAGCAGCCGGGAGCCGTCGGGATACGTCCACTCCTGCAGTTCGAGTCCTCGGCCCGGACCGTCGGGCCGAGGCCGCGTGCGATGCACCTCGACCGGACCCAGCGCCTCCAATCCGTCGACCGCGACCGTTTTGGCAGCCCGTCCGTCGACCCGCCCATGAAGCAGCGCCAGCTGCTGCTCAGAGAACAACGACCGCAGACTCTCCTTGCCGCTGACCGCCCGCTCCACGGCATTCCGCCCCAACCGGCGCTTAAGGGCACCGGAGCATATGAAGCTGTCCGGCGTCACATCCACCTCGACAGTGAAGTCCGCGCACCGGCGCATGGCGGCGGGAACCCCAGCCGGGTCGATCGGCCGCAGCTTGACCACCGAGTCGTTGGGCCGCTGGCCGCCCCGAACGCGCACCAGAACCCCGTGGTGGCGCAGCGTCAGGTCGGGCGTGTCGAGGTAGTACACGTTCCGGATCCGCTCGGAGCCGGCTCCGAGCGCCGCGCGCAGGGCTTCATGGGACGGCTCGGCGACCGTGAACTTCAGTTCCACGTGCCCGACCTCGCGAACCAGGGTGAACATCCGGTCCACGTCGTCCCCGGGCATCCGCCACGCGCGGCGGGCAGCCTTCCTCGTTGCTTTCTCCAGAGCCTTCAGGGCCGGCCACCTCCCGCCGGTTCGGGCGCCACCCCGGCTGGACGGCACACAAAGGCTCCATTATTAACCATCCCGCGTTGATATCCGAGGGCTTACTCGGCGACGGCTGGACCAGGGGCGGGTCGAACCCAGTCGGGATTGCGGCGAACGCCCAGGTCATCCAGCTGTACCTGGTGCCCCGTCTCCGTCCGCAATCCGACGCGGACCGGGGCCACGGCCGCCCTCAGCGCTCTCACCGGCCTGGGCACTTCGCGCCGCCGGGGTATCGTCGGCGCGTGGAAAGCAAGCCGCTGGCGCCCGGCCGCCGGGTGCTGCTGGGCGTCACCGCGGCGGTCATGCTGGCGATCGGCCTCGTCTACGCGGCCACCCACGCCACGGAGGGCATACGCCGCGCGGGATGGATGGGCCAGGCGGGGCGGCTCGTCGTGGCGGAGTGCGATCCGCACCGCGGTTCGCGTGGCGGCACCACCTATCAGTGCTACGGCGAGTTCACGGCCGACAACGGTGTCGCGGTGCCGGGACTGTCGCGGCTGGACGACACCTCTTCCTCGCCCTACCGGATCGGCAAGGTCCTGAAAGCCACCTCCGACGGCCACGGCACCGTGTCTCCGGTCGGTGCCGGCTACGCCCTGGACGCCTGGGCCGAGTTCCTGTTCGTCGGCGTAGCGGTCGGCGGCATCGGGGTGTTCCTGGGCGGCGCGGTGCTCGCGCGGCCGGAGGGCCGCCTGCTCCGCATCTCCACAGCGGTGTGCCGGGCGGGGTTGGCCATGATCTTCGGCGGCGGCGTATCGGCGCTGATACTGGCGGTCGCCGGCCTGTTCTGACCCGCGGACCGGGCCTGGGCGACGACACCACCCGGACACCGCGTCAGCGCCGTGTCAGGGCCGCGTCAGCGCAGTTCGGCACCGTTGAAGCATGGAAAGCACAGCGATCGCAGTCGCGGGACTGCGGAAGGCATACGGCGACAAGGTCGTGCTCGACGGCATCGACTTCGAGGTCGCCTCGGGATCGGTCTTCTCCATGCTCGGTCCGAACGGCGCCGGCAAGACGACCACGGTGAACGTCCTGACGACGCTGCTCGGCGCCGACGCCGGCACCGTGCGGGTCGCGGGCCACGACGTGGTCACCCAGACCAGGCAGGTGCGCGCCGCCATCGGGGTCACCGGCCAGTTCGCCGCCGTCGACGAGCTGCTGACCGGGCGCGAGAACCTGCAGCTGATGGCCGACCTCAAGCGGGTGGGGGACGCGGACCGGGTCGTGTCCGGACTGCTGGAGCGGTTCGAACTGACCGAGGCCGCGCCGAAGATGGCCTCGACCTACTCCGGCGGCATGCGGCGCAAGCTGGACCTGGCGATGACGCTGGTCGGCGCGCCGAAGATCATCTTCCTGGACGAGCCCACGACCGGCCTGGACCCGCGCAGCCGGCGCACCATGTGGCAGATCGTCCGCGAACTGGTCGCCGACGGCACCACCATCTTCCTCACCACCCAGTACCTCGACGAGGCCGACCAGCTCGCCGACCGGATCGTGGTGCTGGACCAGGGCCACCTGGTCGCCGAGGGCACCCCGGAGCAGCTCAAGCGCCAGGTCCCCGGCACCCACGTGCGGCTGCGCTTCGCCGACCAGCCGCGGCTGGAGGCCGCGGCGCGGATCCTGCCCGGCGCCAAGCGCGACGACCAGGACCTGAGCCTGCGGGTGCCCAGCGACGGCGGCTCGCGCTCCCTGCGCGACCTGCTGGACCGCCTCGCCGAGCACTCGCTGGACGCCGAGGAGTTCTCGGTCCACACCCCCGACCTCGACGACGTCTTCCTCGCCCTGACCGGACACGCCACCACGGAGGCGAACGCAGAATGAGCACCTCGTCCACTTCGCTGCGCGACTCGGCGATCATGCTGCGCCGCAACTTCAAGCACACGCTGCGGAACCCGGTCACGGTCTTCAACGCCGTCCTGTTCCCCATCGTCATGATGCTGATGTTCGTCTACATCTTCGGCGGCGCCTTCAAGGTCCCCGGCGAGTATGTCGACTATGCGGTGCCCGGCCTGATCGTGATGGCCATCACCTACGGGCTCGGACCCACCGCGACGGCCGTCAACGACGACATGACCAAGGGCATCATCAACCGGTTCAAGACCATGGACGTCTCCCGGGGCGCGGTCCTGACCGGCCACGTGGTCAACACCACGGTGCGCGCCCTGATCGCCGTCGGCGCGATCATCGGCGTCGGCTTCGCCATCGGCTTCCGCTCCGGCGCGGACGCCGGCCAGTGGCTCGCGGTGATCGGCGTCATCGCCTTGATGGCGTTCTCCACCAGCTGGCTCACCGTCGCGATGGGGCTGGCCGCCAAGACCCCGGAGTCGGCGGCGCTGGGGACCGTGCCGCTGATCATGCTGCCCTTCCTGAGCAGCGCGTTCGTGCCGGCCGACACCATGAAGACCGGGGTGAGGCAGTTCGTCGAGTACCAGCCGTTCACGCCGATCATCGAGACCCTGCGCGACCTGCTGGCCGGGCACCACCCCTCGAACGGCCACCTGTTCGCCGCGCTGGCCTGGTGCGGCGGGTTCGCGATCCTCGGCTACGTGTGGGCGATCTCGACGTTCACCAAGCGAGCGTGACCTCGACCAGCCCCGGCCGGTCGGCCGCCGCCCCCTCCCGAACCGCCTCGGCGTACTCCGCGTCGCCGAGGCGGTTCCGAGCTTCCGCCTCGATGCGGGCCACGTCCGGGTGGCGGTGGTCGGGCAGGCCGCGCACGGCGGCCGCCGCCGCGAGCAGCCGGGCCGCCTGCTCGGGATGGTCCAGGCGCAGCGCCAGGTCCGCGACCCCGACGAGCACACTGGCGCTCAGCAACAGGGGGCCGGCTTCGGGCACCGCTTCCCAGGCCGCCGCCCGGTGCGCGCGCGCCTGGCCGAGATCCTCGGCGAGGTAGCCGAGCAGATTGTGCAGCAGCGCGCGGTAACCCGGCTCCTGCGCCAGCGGTCCCAGCAGGTCCGTCGCGATGCCGACCTGGCGGCGGGACTCCTCCACCTCGCCGCTCCACCGCGCGATCTCGGCCTTCGCCAGGGCCAGCTCGACCAGTGAGCTCGGCCAGGTGACCCGGCGCGCGCCTTGTTCCGCGGCGGCGATGCCGGCCCGGGCGGCGTCCCGGTCGCCCGCCATCCAGAACAGCAGCGCCTGCCGGGCCCGGATGCGGATGACGTCCTCCACGTCGCCGGCCTCGGTGACGACCACGACGGCCTGCTCGTAGAGCTCGCACGCCCGCCCGAACTCGCCGCGCACGGCGAGCCGCTCGGCGAGCTCGGACAGGGCGAAGGAGATCCCGAACCGCTCTCCCAGCGCCCGGAACTCGGCGAGCGCCGCCTCCAGATAGGCGTCTCCATCGTGGCTGCCGGAGCCGGACATGATCCGCATCTTGCCCATCTGCAGCCGCGCCACGGCCCGGACCCAGGGATCCGGGTCCTCCAGCGCCGGCTCGAACGCGGACAGCGCCTCCTCGGGCGCGTCCAGCAGCCGGACCAGCGGGCCCACCAGCGCGATCCCGGGGTGTTCGGCGCGGCAGCCCCGGGCGGCCCGCTCGGCCTTGCGGATCCACTCGGTGGCGATGTTCTGGTCGTGGCCGGCGCTCACGAACGTCACGATGATCGCGAAGACCGTGGCCCGGACGACGTCGGAGACCTCGCCGGGCATCCGCGCCGCGGCGGTCAGCAGCTCGATGCCCTCGGCCCGGTGCCCGCCGAGCCACCAGTACCAGCCCGAGCCCGCCGCCAGCCGCATCGCCGCCTGCGCGTCGCCGGAGGCCAGGGCGCCGCGCATGGCCGCGGCGATGTTGTCGTGCTCGGCTTCGAGCACCGCCAGCCAGCGCAGCTGCTCGGCGCGGCGCAGGTGCGGCTCGGCGGTCTCCGTGAGCTCGGTGAACGACGCCAGGTGCGCCAGGCGCGCCGACTCCGTCTCGCCGGCCTCGGCGAGCCGCAGCGCGGCGTACTCCTTGACGGTGCCGCTCATCCGGTAGCGCGGCGCGCCCTCGCCCCGGGCGACCAGCAGCGACTTCTCGGTCAGCGCCGTGAGCAGTTCCAGGACCTGCTCCGGGGCGACTCCGTCGCCGGCGCAGACCTGTTCGGCGGCCTCCAGGCCGGCGCCGCCGGAGAACACCGAGAGCCGTCGCAGTACTCTGCGTTCGGCGGCGCTGAGCAGCTCCCAGCTCCAGTCGACGACCGCGCGCAGGGTCCGGTGCCGCGGCAGCGCGGTCCGGCTGCCGCCGGTGAGCAGGCGGAACCGGTCGTCGAGGCGGTCCGCGAGCTGGTCCACCGACATGGTGCGCAGCCGGGCCGCGGCCAGTTCGATGGCCAGCGGCATACCGTCCAGGGCCCGGCAGATCCGGGCCATCGTGGCCAGCGTGGCGGGATCGTCCGCCAGGTCGTGCCGCACCGCCTGGGCCCGATCCCGGAACAGGCGGACCGCCGGCGAGGACGCGATCTCCTCCGGGCCGGGGGTCTCGCCGGGCAGCGCCAGCGGCTCGACCGGCCACAGCGCCTCGCCGGTGATGCCCAGCGGCTCCCGGCTGGTGGCCAGGATCCGCAGCCGCCGGCACTCGCCGAGCACCCGGTGCGCGAACACCGCCGCGGCCTCGATCACGTGCTCGCAGTTGTCCAGGATCAGCAGCGTCTCGCGCTCGCGGACCGCGGCCACGAACCGGTCGGCCGGCTCGGCGTCGGAGGTGTCGCCGAGCAGGGTGTCGCGCAGGCCCAGCCCGGACAGGGCGGCCTGCGCCACGTCGCCGTCGGCGCCGATGGCGGCCAGCTCCACCAGCCACGCGCCGTCCGGCAGGTCGGCCAGCATCGTGCCGGCGGTCTCCTCGGCCAGCCGGGTCTTGCCGGCGCCGCCCGGACCGGTCACGGTGGTCAGCCGGTGCTCGGCGACCAGCGCGCGGACCGCGGCCACGTCGGCGTCCCGGCCGACGAAGCTGGTCAGCTCGGCGCGCAGGTTGGACCTGCGGGGTTGTTCGCGGCGGCCGAGCTCACCGCGCAGCAGGGAGACGTGCAGGGCGGAGAGCTCCGGCGAAGGGTCGGCCCCCAGCGCGTCGGCCAGGGCCTCCCTCGTCTTCTGGTACGCCAGCAGCGCCTCGCTGTCCCGGCCGGCCGCGACCAGCGCGCGCATCAGCGCGGCGGTCAGCCGCTCCCGGACCGGGTGCGCGGCCACCAGATCGGACAGCTCGGTGATCAGCTCCGCGCCGCGCCCGAGGGCGAGTTCGGCGTCGAAGCGCTCCTCGGAGGCGGTCAGCCGCAGCCCGTCGAGCCGCACGACCGCGGCGTCGAACGCCTCGCTGTCCAGCAGGCCCACGTTCTGCATGGCCGCGCCGCGCCACAGCCCCAGGGCCTCGCGCAGCAGCCGAACCCGCGCGGAGACGTCGGCGGCACCGGCCTGTCCGGCGGCGACGAGACGCTCGAAGCGCACCGCGTCGACCTCGTCCGGATCCACCACGAGGCGGTAGCCGTCGGTCTGTCCCTCGATCACCACGCCGGGCAGCGCCTTGCGCAGCCGGGAGACCAGGCGTTGCAACGCGTTGGCGGCGTCGGAGGGCGGGTTCTCCCCCCAGATCCAGTCGACGAGCGCCGCCTTCGGCACCACGTGCCCGGGGCGCAACGCCAGGGCGATCAGCAGTCCGCGCAGGCGCGCGCCGGGCACATCGGCCGGGGCGCCGTCGTCCGTGCGGACCTCCAGCGGCCCCAGCATCGCGATCTGCACGCGCCGATCCTGTCACGAGCCGTGGTGGATCGCATGGCCCTGCAGGTCGGCGCGGACGTCGCCGGTTCTACGGAACGCGCGTGAGGATCTCCATCGCGTGGCCGTCGGGATCGTCGAAGTAGACCCCGCGGCCGCCCCAGCGATGGTTGATCTCGCCGGGTCCGCCGCCTCCCGGCTCGGCGTAGTAGGCGAGACCGGCATCCTTGATGCGGTCGAAGGCCGCGTCGAACTCGTCGTCGCTGACGAGGAACGCGTAGTGCTGGGGCTGCGGCTCGGCGACGGTCATGTAGTCGAGGGTGACGTCGTTGGCGAGGGCGACCGGGACGAAGTGCCCGAAATCCGCTCCGGGGCGCAGCCCGAGGATCGAGGCGAGGAAGGCCGCTGATACACGCTTGTCGCGAGCCCGGACGATGGTGTGGTTCAGCTGGACGGACATCTGTCTCTCCTACTTCTTCTCGTTGTTCTTCGGCGCGCGGATGAGGAAGAACGTGGCCGCGGCCGCGGCCGTGAGCAGGCCGGCGGCCCAGGCGATCGCGGTCGCGTACCCGTGGACGAGCGCGGCCTGGTGCGCTGACGGCCCGGGCGCGTGCGCCGTGAGGAAGGCGGCCGTGGCGCTCACCGCGAGCGAGTTCAGGACCGCGGTGCCGACGGAGCCGCCGACCTGGGTCGCGGCGTTGACGACCGCGGAGGTGACGCCCGCGTCGCGCTGGGTCGCGCCCCGGATCGCGAGCTGGAACGCCGGTGGGAACAGTGTGCCCATGCCGGCGCCGACCAAAAGTTCGGCCGGCAGGATCGGCGTCAGGTAGCCGCTGTCCGGCGTGAGCCGGGTGATCAGCAGGAGCCCGGAGGCGGCGACGAGGAGTCCGGCGGCGATCAGGACGCGCGCCGGGACCCGCGGCATCAGGCGGTTGCCCAGCTGGTAGCCGCTGACGGCGTTGGCCAGGGCCATCGGCAGCACGGCGGCGCCGGCGCGGGCGGGGGAGTAGTGCAGGACCACCTGCAGGTGGTACGTCAGCATCAGGAACATCCCGAACGCCCCGACGACCGCGGTGCCGACCGCGAGGCAGGCGCCGACGCGGTCGCGGTCGGCCAGGATGCGCAGCGGCAGCAGCGGGTCGCGGACGCGGGTCTGGCGCAGGGCGAAGGCGGCCAGCAGGATCACACCGCCGGCCAGGGACCCGGCGACGATCGCCGAGGACCAGCCGTGCCGGGCGGCCTGGCCGCAGCCCAGCACCACGGCCGCGAGGCCGCCGGTGGCCAGGAGCGCGGAGCCGGCGTCCAGACCGGAGCCGCCGGCCGGCGGCGGGTCGGGCAGCGCCCGGCGGCCCGCCGCGAGCAGCACACCGGCCAGGGCCACGTTCACGAACAGGCACCAGCGCCAGTCGGAGTACTGGGTGATGACACCGCCGAGCAGCAGTCCGGCCGCCGCGCCGCTGCTGGCCACGGCGCCGTAGACGGCGAAGGCGCGGGCCCGCTCGCGCGGCTCGGTGAACGTGACCGCCAGCAGCGACAGCACGCTCGGCGTGATCAGCGCGGCGAAGGCGCCCTGCAGCGCGCGCCCGGCGGCGAGGACGCCGAGCGTCGGAGCGAGGCCGGCCAGCAGCGAGGCCAGGGCGAAGCCGGTCAGGCCGAGCCGGAAGGCGCGGCGGCGTCCGACGACGTCCGCGACCCGCCCGCCGAACAGCAGCAGGCCGGCGAAGCAGACGGTGTAGGCGGTGACCGCCCACTGGCGCTGGCCGTCGTCGAAGCCCAGGTCGTGCTGCGCCGACGGGAGCGCGATGTTCACGATCGTCGCGTCCAGGGCGGTCATGAGCTGGGCGGAGACGATCACGGCCAGCGCCAGGCGGTGGCGGGTGGGCGGGGGAGCGGGCGGGGCGGCGGCCGGTCCCGCGGTGGTCGTGGTGACTGTCGTGTCGGGCACGGTCGACACCTCCGATAAGCGTAGGGCTTCCCTCCGAATATAAACGAAGGGCTTCCCTCCGTCTACTGCTAGGCTGGTCCCGACCGAAAGGGGTGCCGATGCGCGCCGACGCCCGCCGGAATCAGGAGCGGCTCCTGAACGCGGCCCGAGACGTCTTCGTCGAACGGGGCCCGAGCGCCTCGCTGGAGGAGATCGCCCGGCGCGCCGACGTCGGGATCGCCACGCTCTACCGGCACTTCGTGGATCGCGGCACCCTGATGCACACCGTGGTGCTCCATGCCCTGACTTCCACGATCGAGGCCGTCGAACAGGCCCGGCGCGCCCATCCCGACCCCTTCGACGCGCTCGCCGCCTACATCCACGCCGTGCTGGAGATCCGCACCTCCGCGGTGATCCCGGCCCTGCTCGACGCGCTCGACCTCGACGAACCCGAACTCCTGGCCGCCCGCACCAGGTCCGCGGACCTCCTCGAGGCGCTGCTGACCGACGCCCGCGAGAGCGGGCGGCTGCGCCGGGACGCCGCCTTCGCCGACATCGGTCTGCTGCTGGTGCGGCTGTCGCAGCCGTTGCCGGGGCCGTTCAGCGAGAAGGCGCAGAACGAGCTCGCGCATCGTCATGCCGATCTGCTGATCGCGGGCCTGGAGGCGGACGGGGCGAAGGCGTCGCTGAGCGGGCCGGCCATGAATGTGGCCGACTTGCAGCAGATGCTGAAGGAGAATGGCGAGCGGAATGGCGAGCGGAGTGGTGGGCGAGCTGGCGATCAGTGAGGGAGGGGCCGGTGGCTGAGCAACGCCGAGCGGCGGGGGGTCTCGGGCGGGTTCGGCTCAAACGGCTTCTGAAGAGCGTGGGCTATGCCGACGGCACCGCCGCCGGTGTCACGGTGGACGCGGCGGAGTACGCGCCGCTTCGAGATCTCGTGGCTGAGGCGGCTCGCGTGGTCCGGGTCCCCGCGCCGGAACATCTCAGGCTGAGTACGTATGGTGAGATCGCCGTCACCGGTGACTCGTCAGACGGCCGGACACTGCACATCGGCGCGCCGTTCGTCCTCGGCTTGCCGGCCGTCGAGCTGAAGGCTGTGGTCGCCCATTCCCTGGCGGTTCTGAAAGAGCCACACCCCGAGCTCGCCGACGCGCTCGCCCGGATCTGCCAGGACGTCCAGAGCCTTCTGGACTTCCTCGGCGGGGACGGGTTCGGTCGGCGCTATCGGCGTCTTCTCGCGGCGACCGCGGGGTTCCGCGAGGACATCGAGCGCCGTGCCGACCGGGCCGCCGCGGCGGTGGCGGGTTCCCGGGAGCAGGCTCTGATCGCGCTGGTGCGTTCGCGGGCCGTCACCGGGCACTTCGTGGAGTACGCCCCGCGGTACCTGGTCGAAGGGCTGGCGCCGCCTGAGGACCTCTTCACGAACTGGCTCCGCGTCGCCGCGCTGCCCGTGCCGACCTGGGCTGCCGCCTCCACACCTTCGTCGCAGCCCGGCGTGCGCACCGTGTTCCACCCCGGACTCACGCCGCAGGCCGACGTCCTGGACCGCGCCAGACAGGCGGTGAACCCGGTGATCCCCGGTGAAGGCCTGCCGGTCATCGCCGGTCTCACCGCCGAGACGGCCAAGGCCCTGATATCAGGCGTCGAAGCCGATCCGGAGGATCACCTCAGCATCGACTACGGCGCGTCCGGGCAGGCGGTCATCGACGCGGCGGGCCGGCTGCTGGGCCGCGACGCCACGCCGGCCGACGTGGTCGGCGTCGTCGCGGACGGCCGTGGCCCGGAGCTCGCCGGGGTCTGGGACGAGGTCACCGTCGCCCAGCTCGAGGACAGTGCGCCGGACTCGCGCGTGATGGAGCGGGTGCTGGCCGACACCAGGACGTCCGCGCCGACGCCGGGTGAGATGCTCGAAGCGTTCCTGGCCGGCCTCGCGGTCCGGCGCGAGTACCGCTACGACCCGGTACTCGGTCCGGGGGTCCTCCTGGCGGACGGCCGTCCCGGCATCGAGATCCATGCGGCCATCGGCAAGGCGGTCGCCGGCGACGTCACGGCGCTGGGGCAGTTGGTGGATCAGCTTGCCGGCAGCGCGTGACCTGCGCTACGCCCGTCCGCGGCTCCTTGTCACCTGAATGCAGTAGCCCAGGTCGCCCGACCAGCCAGGCCCCGCAAAGATAGGCCGCGTGGTCCGCCCCGGCGCGCCGCTGGGGCGGGGAACGGCTCCGTGAAAGGGGGCCCACGATGACACGCAAGGTGGCCGACTGCCGGAAGTGGCCCAGCGAGGTCGGATGCACGCTGACGATCGCCGGCGAGGAAGACGAAGTCGTGCAGGCCGCGACGCAGCACGCGGTCGCGGTCCACGGTGAGACCGACACCCCTGAATTCCGTGAGCAGCTCCGGTCCGTCCTGGAGGACGAGAAGGTACCGGCCGCTCACTGACAGCTCGCTCAGCAGCCAGAGTTGGGAGGACCTATGACAGGCCTCATGCACATGAGCCTCGACACCCCCGAGGAAACCCGTCCGTTCGAGGACCACAAGGGTCACGTGGATCTGGTCGACATGGACCACGGAGGCGTCGGCCGGGCCGTGTTCGAGCCCGGGTGGAAGTGGTCCGAGCACGTCAAGCCGATCGCCGGCACCGAAAGCTGTCAGGCCGCGCACACCGGGTACTGCGTGTCCGGCCACATGCACATCGTCATGGACGACGGCGAGCAGGCCGACATCGCCCCCGGTGAGTACATGACGATCGAGCCCGGGCACGACGCCTGGGTGGTCGGGGACGAGCCGTGCGTCATGATCGACTGGCAGGGCTTCGCCGACTACGCGAAGAAGGGATGATGTCCGCCTCAGACTTGCTCGGTGTCGACCGGGCGGCCCCGCGTGATCCGCGGGGCCGCCCGCTTCTTGCCGTCGCTTCCTGTTGCCCGGTGCGGATCTCCTGGCCGGGCGGAGCGACGTGCCTGGTCACGTCCGGCCGGTCGGTCAGGAGCGCTTGGCGCGTGCCGCCGACGCGGCGTCCTGATGGGCCGGCGCTTCGCCGTCCTCCTTCGGGTTGGGCTGGCCCTTCCCGGTGGTGATCAGGCTCCGCAGGCTGCCGTCGATGTAGCCGCCCCAGGCGTTGGAGCACACGTCGTAACACTCGTGCTGCGACGCCAGTCCCACGTGGGTGAACCGCACCTCGGCGCCGTCGGCCGTCTCGGAGATGTCGAAGACGATCTCCGTGCCCGGCCACTCGCTCTGGTCCGCTGTGAAGTTGAAGTAGTTGTCCAGCACCCGCCAGACGACCCTGCGGTCCGGTACGAGCTCCGTGACCCGCAGGGTGCAGCGGTGGACGTCCTGATAGCGGTGCAGGAACTCGGCGCCGACCTGGTCGGTGACGCCCTTGATCTCCTCCGACCACCAGGCGCGCGGATCGGTGACCGCCGCGAACACCTCGCGCGGGCTCCGGTCGACGGTGAACGTGGTCGTGTAATGCTGTCGGCTCGGGGTAGCTTGCGTCATGCAAGTCACCCTAGAGCTGGCAGCTTTCATCATGCAAGTGGCCAGTTAGAATCGACTCCATGCTCGGGAAGACCTACGACGCCCAGATCTGCTCCATCGCCCGCGCTCTGGAGATCGTCGGCGAGCGCTGGAGCCTGCTGATCGTCCGCGACGCCCTGTTCGCCGGCGCGACCCGCTACAGCGACTTCCAGCGCGGCCTCGGCATCGCGACCAACGTCCTCAAGACCCGCCTCGACGGCTTCGTCGAAGCGGGCGTCATGCGCCGCCACAAGTACTCCGAGCAGCCGGAGCAGTATGAATATCTGCTCACTGAGAAGGGTCGTGCCCTCGCCCACTCCCTGGTGGCGCTGTCCGAGTGGGGCGACCGGTACGCGACCGAAGGGGAGCCGCCGATCCTGTACGTCCACTCGGAGTGCGGTTCCGGCGTGACGCAGCAGACGGTGTGCGCGCACTGCGGCCCGGTGGACGACCCGGCGCGGATCCAGGCGAAGATCGGGCCGGGGATGCCGCCGCGACCGTCCGCTACAGCGTGAACCGCCGATCCTCCGCGCTCAGCACCGCTGACCGCGGCGCCACGTCCCAGGCCTCGGCCACCGCGTCGCCCAACGTCTTCATGAGCGCCGGCACGTCCTCGGCCGCCGATCCGTGCAGCGCCTCGGCGACGATCAGCACGCGTGAGGTGCCCGGCCGGACCGCCGAGCGGCCGCTCTGCCGGTTCGACCAGCGCCGGGCGTGCGCGCGGCGCGCGGCGTCGGCGAAGATCACCTCGCCCGGCTCGGGGTGCTCGCCGGTGTCGGCGAACGTCAGGTAGTCCTCGTCGCCGGCGGCGTGCCGGACCTCGAGGTACCCGTCGACCTCGTCGAGGTCGAACACGCCTACCGGGATCGCGTAAGCGACCGACACGGCGTTGCAGAGGTCGATCAGCGGGTGGATGCGCGGCAGGCCGCCCTCCTTGCGCAGCCGGCGGAGCAGCGCCTCGGAGGCGCAGCGGTACTGCGTGGGCTTCAGGCCCATCTTCGTGAAGGTCTGGCGCCACGCCTTGATCTCGGCGAGGTCGGACTCGGTGCCGCCGGCCAGCCGGGCCCGGGCGGCCGCGACGAACTGCGCCACCGGCGCGTCGACATCGGCGGTGGGGGTGATGCCGGCCGCGGTGATCGCCATGGCGACCAGGCCGGGGTGCTCGGACCAGATCGCTTCGGTGTGCTGGAAGTACATGCGGCTACCTCTACCGCATCGGCGGCAGCCCGGACAGGACCAATCCGGCCCGGGAAAGCAGGACCAACCGTTCACAATGCTTCACGTTTCTGCTACCTGGTACAAGGGCGCCGGACATCCGGCGGCTGGATATTCCCCAGGGCCCGCAAGCCCGCGCACCCCACAGCGCAGCCGCACGACCGAGCAGCACCGAGCAGCACCGCACCACCCCCCCCAGCGCACCCCACTACAAGGAGGTCACCCAGTGGCGCCTGTCTCTCGCCGCACCTTCCTCGGCTCCGCCGCCGCCCTCGGCGCGGCCGTCGGCCTGGAAGGGCTGCCCGGCTCGGTCCCGCAGGCCGCGGCCGCCGGCACCGGGACGATCCGCGACGTCAAGCACGTCGTGGTGCTGATGCAGGAGAACCGCAGCTTCGACCACTACTTCGGGAGCCTGAAAGGGGTGCGCGGCTTCGCCGACCGCGCGACGGTGCAGATAGCCGGCGGCTACTCGGTGTTCAACCAGCCCGACGGCTCCGGCCGCCAGTTCCCGTGGCAGCTCTCGAACAACAACACCTGGTGGTGGGGCACCACCAAGGAGGAGCTGGCGCAGTGCGACGGCTCGCTCGACCACAGCTGGGGCACGCAGCACTCGGCGTGGAACGGCGGCAAGATGGACAACTGGATCTCCGCCAAGGGCTCCAACCGGACCATGGGCTATCTGAACCGGTCGGACATCCCGTTCCACTACGCCCTCGCCGACGCCTACACCGTCTGCGACGCCTACCACTGCTCGATCCTGTCGGCGACCGGCCCGAACCGCACCTACCTGTGGTCCGGCATGATCGACCCGGCCGGCACCGCCGGCGGCCCGGCCTACGACGGCGGCTCGGAGTCCGGCCTGACCTGGCAGACCTACGCCGAGGCGCTGCAGAACGCCGGCGTGTCGTGGCGCGTGTACCAGAACGCGAACGACAACTTCGGGGACAACGGCCTGGCCTACTTCAAGCAGTTCTCCGGCGCGGCCACGTCCAGCCCCCTCTACCAGCGCGGCATGTCCTCGGTCCCGGCGGCCAGCGGCTCCACGCCCGACGACATCGCCGCGGCGATCAAGGCCGACGTCCTCGGCGGCACCCTGCCCCAGGTCTCCTGGGTGGTCGCCAACCAGGCGTTCTCCGAGCACCCGGACGCCCCGCCGAACGACGGCGCGCACTTCGTGAACCTCGTCCTCCAGGCCCTGGCCGCCGACCCGGCCACGTTCAACGCCACCGCGCTGTTCCTCAACTACGACGAGAACGACGGCTTCTTCGACCACGTCCCGCCCCCGGTCGCCCCGTCCGGCACCGCCGCCGAGTCCACCCAGGGCGCGCAGATCGGCCTCGGCTTCCGCGTCCCGATGATCGTCGTCTCGCCCTGGACCCGCGGCGGCTGGGTCGACTCCCGCGTCTACGACCACACCTCCGTGATCCGCTTCCTGGAGACCTGGACCGCGGCCCTGGGCACCCCGGCGACGTGCCCGAACATCAGCGACTGGCGCCGCCAGGTCTGCGGCGACCTCACCGGCGCGTTCGACTTCGCCAACCCGGTGACCGGCCTGCCCGCGCTCCCCTCCACCAGCACGACGATCGGCCAGGCGTTCTGCAACGCGCAGATCAACCCGAGCCCGGCCTCCAACTCGATGCCCACTCAGGAAAGCGGCACCAGGCCGGCGCGCGCCCTGCCCTACCAGCCGAACGCCTGGGTCGACCACATCGAGTACGACGCCAACGGCCAGATCCTCATCTGGCTGCAGATGGCGAACCAGGGCCCGCAGGCCACCGCCGCCGCGCACTTCTCGGCGTACGCCAACGCCTACCGCAGCGGCGGCCCGTGGCAGTACACCGTCGGGCCGTCCGTCAACGGCACCGACGGCAGCGCCAAGGACTTCTTCAACATCGGGACCAACTACGGCAACGGGCAGTACGACCTGACCGTCGTCGGCCCCAACCGGTTCCTGCGCCGCTTCGCCGGCAACGCGAACGGCTCCGGTGCGACCGCCGAGGCGAGCACGTACTACGCCCCGGCGCCGAACACCGGCAAGCAGGCGGTGTGGTTCAAGATGACCAACACCGGGACCAGCGCCGTCACCTTCACGATCACGTCGACGAACTACCGCACCGACGGGCCGTGGACGTACCAGGTGGCAGCGGGCGCGACGGTCAGCGACTACTTCAACGCCGTCGCGTACAACAACGGGTGGTACGACTTCACCGTCACGGTGAGCAGTGACGCCGCGTGGAGCCGTCGCGCCACCGGGCACATCGAGACCGGGGCGCCGAGCGTCTCGGGCTGAGACACGGCTCTTATTCCCCTCCGGTCGGAGCGCTTGCGGTGGTACGTTGCAAAACTTTGCTCCGACCGGAAGGGAAGCCATGCAAACTCCGTCTCCGCACCGCCGGTTCCTCGACGAGGTGCTCCCGAAGATCCGCCAGGACGAGCGGGTCGCGGGAGTGGGCCTCGCCGGTTCGCTCGCCGGGGGGAACCCGGACGTCTACTCCGACGTCGACCTCGTGGTCGCCGTCGACGACGAGGCCTTCGACGCGGTCCTGGCCGAGCGGTTCGCGCTGATCGGCGCGTGGACCGAGCTGGTGGCCGGATTCACCGGCGAACACGTCGGCGAACCGCGCCTGGTCATCACCCTGGTCGGGCCGCCGCTGCTGCACGTCGACTTCAAGTTCGTGCGCGTCTCCGACTTCGCCGAGCGCGGTGCCGACCCCGAGCTGCTGTGGGACCGTGACGGACGGCTGGCCGAGGCGCTCGCGGCGTGCCCGCCGGCTCCCCGGGACTTCGATCCGCAGTGGGTCGAGGACCGGTACTGGATCTGGGTGCACTATGCGGCGACCAAGCTCGGCCGGGGGGAGCTGTTCGAAGTCATCGGCTTCCTGGGGTACGTGCGTGAGGTCGTGCTGGGCCCGCTGGCGGCGCTTCGGGCCGGGGCGGTCCCGCGGGGGTTGCGGCATCTGGAGGCCGTGGCTCCGCAGGAGGCCGTCGACCTGCGCGCGACGCTGTGCGGGCACGACCGCGCGGACGCGGCGCGGGCCATCCTGGCGTGCGTCGACCTGTATCGGCGGTGGACCGCCGACGCCGCCGTACCGATCGCCCGGCGTCACCGCGCCGAGGAGCTCGCAGTACGGTATCTCCAGGACGTCGTCGATCAGGCCCCTGACCCGGCCTGAGCGGCGGCGATCGTCCTGGAGGTGAGGGGGCCGGGGTGTTCGAGGTCGTCGCGGGCCGTTACGTCCTGCTCGACCGCATCGGCTCCGGCGGTGCGGGCGAGGTCTGGCGCGCCTTCGACCGCCGGACCGGCGCCTACTGCGCCGCCAAGGTGATCCGCCACCCGGAGGCCGCGACGCTGGTCCGCGCGGTGTTCGAGCAGGGGGTGCGCCTGGACCACCCGCACGTCGTGACCCCGTACGCCTGGGCCGCCGACGACGAGCAGGTCCTGCTGGCCATGCCGCTGATCCGCGGCGGCTCCCTGGCGGTCCTGCTGTGCGACCACGGCACCCTCCCACCCCGCTACGGCGCCGAGATCCTGCGGCACTTGCTGGTCGCCCTGGACCACGTGCACGCCGCGGGGCTGGTCCACCGCGACGTGAAGCCGGCGAACGTGCTGCTGGAGCCGACGGGCACCGGCGCCCCCCACGCGCGCCTCGCCGACTTCGGCCTGGTCCTGACCCCCGACCGCCCGCGGGTCACGGGGACGTTCATGGTGGTCGGCACGCGTGCGTATCTGGCCCCCGAGTCGCTGAAACGCGGCGACCAGGGCATCGCCCAGGACCTGTACGCGGCCGGCCTGGTCGGGACGGAGATGCTCGGCCCCGGGGCCGGCCCGCTGGCACCGCTGCTGGCGGCCCTGAGCGCACCGGAACCGACGCGGCGCCCGAGCTCGGCGGCCGAGGCGCTGGCGTGGCTGGACCGGCTGCTGGCGGACTGGCCGTTGGAGACACCGGCCTTGATGCCGGACGCCGGCGAACCGGTCGAGGTCTTCGAACAGATCGGAGAGCTGCCGCCCGGGTGGGGGCCGCGCGGCCCGCTGGCCGAAGCCGAGACGGTCACCCTGGTACGGCCGGTGGACAGTGCCGCAGCGACGACGGTTCGCGTGGCGACCGGATCTGTGCCGCTCACTGGCACGCCGCCGGTCATCGGCGCAGCGCTGCCGAGCGGCGCAGCACTGCCGAGCGGCGCAGCACTGCCGAGCGGCGCAGCGTCGCCTGGCGACGCGAGGTCGCTCACTGGCGGCCCGTCGGTCACCGGTACGTCGGCGCTCGGCAGTGCTACGCCGTTCACTGGCGGCCTGTCGGTCACCGGCACGTCGCCGGTCACCGGTATGCCGTCTCCCGACAGCGCTTCGCCGCCCGGCGGCACACCGCCGCTCGCCACCACGGCGTCGCCGGTCTCCCGGCGACGCTGGTGGCTGGCCGCCGCGTTCGCCGCCGCCGTCACGGCCGCGAGCGCGGTCGGCGCCATCGTGGCGGTGCTGCGCTAGACCGAGCGCCGGGCCTTGCGGATGAAGACCACTGTGGCGACCGAGCCCGCGACCGCCACCGGTGCCAGCACGAACACCGCCCAGGGCGTTCCGCCGCCGGACTTCTTGGAGGCCGTCCCCGTCAGCGCCACGTTCACCGGCAGCTTGGTCGTCGCCGTCGCCGAGGAGGCCGACGAAGGCGGGGTGGCCGCGGAGTCGGCCGGCGCCCCCATCCCCCCGAACACCTCGACCGGGGTCGGGGCTTGAGCCGGTGTCGCCGAGCCGGCCGCCTGCCCCTCGTACCGAGGACCGGCCTGCGGGCTGCCGACCACCGCGACGTCCAGGGTCACCGGCACGTTCCCGCCGCCCGGCTGGTCCGCCCCGCCGATGCCGTAGCCCAGCTTCACCGTCAGGTAGTACCACCCGTCGAGCGACTCGCCGCGCAGTGTGCCGTCGCTCGCCGTGCGGTTCCGGTACTCGACCGGGTAGGTCGCGAACGCGCCGTCAGGGTGCTGACCGCCCGCCGAAGGAAGCTGCGACCCGTCTCCCGTATACGCACTCGTGTCCCAGTCGACCTGCTGGCGCACCGGGGTGAAGGTCTTGGCCTCGATGTTGACCGTCCGCCGCTTGTCCGCTTGGCCGTAGTCCACCCGCCAGGCCAGACCCTGTCCCCAACTCAGGTGGACTCGGTAGAAGACCTCTTCGCCGTACTGCAACACGTCGCCGTAGTGGCCGCTCGTCGGCAGCGTCGCCGCCGTACCGAACGAGCCGCCTCCGGTCACGGGCACCACGCCGCCTGACGGCTCCGTGAATCCGACCTTCCGGGTCGCCGCGGCCGGTCCCGGGTCGGTGGCCGTCGGCTCCAGGCCGAACTGGATCTCGTCCGGGACCGGGGCGCCGGCCGAGCTGCCGTTGATCGGGTTCGCCATCGCCATTCCCACCACGTACCGGCCGGGCTGGGTACACCCCTGCGGGGCGAGATCCGGCAGGTCTCCCGCGACACCCCGCCAGATCAGGCTCTTCGGGTTCACGCTGTCGCGGCTCGCTCCGCCGCCGCCGAAGTCGGCTGCGCAGTCCTCACCCCGCGGGTCGATGATCTTGACGGTCGAGCCCAGGAAGGTGCTGAGGCTGTAGCCGGGGAACGCCGGCGTGCGGGAGACGTACAGCGTGTTCCCGGCCGGGACGTCGATCGCGTAGTACTTCAGCTTGCCGTCCAGCCGCAGTGTGTCAAGGTACTGACCCGGGCTCACGGCCGGGGCGCTCTCGGGCGAGTCGCCGCCCGTGATCGGCGTTCCCGTCGGCTGGTAGTTGCGGATCGCCGACTGCGTCACCCGGTTCAGGGCCAGGTTCAGCGAACCGGCGTCCGGCGCGTCCGTGTACGTCCCCCCGGTCGCCTGCGCGATGCACGTCAGCTGGCTCCTCGTCGCGTCGTCCACGTCGAGTCCGATCGTGTACGCCCGCAGGTCGGCCCCCTGTGCCTCCAGGTCCCGCGCCACCTGGCAGGGGTCCGGCGGGGCGCAGGTGTCGGCGCCGTCGGTGACGATCACGATCGAGCGCGGCCCGGTCGACGGCAGCTGCTTCGCCGCGGTCTGGAGCGCCAGCCCGATCGGCGTCCAGCCGGCCGGGGCGATCGAGTCCACCGCGGC
Source organism: Catenulispora subtropica (assembly GCF_039531675.1). NCBI lineage: Bacteria > Bacillati > Actinomycetota > Actinomycetes > Catenulisporales > Catenulisporaceae > Catenulispora > Catenulispora subtropica. Next base: position 43,135 of record NZ_BAAAQM010000027.1, on the reverse strand, counting down.
GTCCACCGCCCCGGCGTCCACGGCGCTCGGCGGCCGCAGGACCGTGACGTCCCGGCAGCCGGCGTCCTTCGGCAGGTCGTGGGTGCCGTAGGTCTCCAGCCCGAGCTGCGTCCCGGCCGGGAGCCTGCCGACGAGGTCGTGCACGGCCGTGCGGGCCACGTCGATCTTCTTGCCGCCGGACGGCAGCGGGTCCTTCATCGATCCCGACGCGTCCAACACCATCATCACCGGCGCCAGCTGCCCGTCCGCCGCCCGCGCGGGCGCGGCCGGTACCGCCGCCGTCACCAGGGCCCCCAGTAGCGTCGCGGTCAGCAGAGCCTTGAAGCTGCTCATCGACGTCCCCCTAACGTTTGCAATCGGTCGTGTGCATGCGAAAATAGCCCGCAGGTAGAACCCGCCCCATGAATTGCAAGTGCAAACGTACGCTCGATCCGACGGGCCGTCAAGAACCGGTGGACCGCACATGGACAACGCATCGGTCGTGCAGCGCAACCGCGCCCTGCAGACGGAGTGGTACGGCGAACCGCTGGGGGAGCGCTTCCGCCGCCTCCTGGCGCGCCTGACCCTGAGCCAGGCGCAGCTGGCCGACGTCCTCGGCCTGTCGGCGCCGATGGTGTCGCAGCTGATGACCGGCGCCCGCGCCAAGATCAGCAACCCCGCGGTGCTGGCCCGGCTCGCCGTGCTCGACGAACTGGCCGCCGACCCGGCCTTCCTCGCGCGCCCGCCGCAGGACCGCGCGGCCGAGCTGGCCCGCCTGGCCGCCGAGTCGCCGGCCGCCGGGAGCGCCTCGACGTCGACCCGGGCGATCCGCGCCGATCAGGCCCCTGCGGTCCCCCGCGCCGACCCCGCCGTCGCGGTGCAGTCGGTGCTGCGGGCGGTGGCGACCGCCGGCGAGCTGGAGGAGGCGGCGCGCCTGCTCGACGCCGGCCACCCCGGACTCGCAGAAGTGCTCAGGGTCTACGGCACCATGCGGACCGCCGACGCCCGCGCGCACTACGAGCGCACGGTGACTCCCTGACCGGGACGCGGATTTGCAGTTGCCAACGGTTGGTTAACGGCGGGCGGCGCGGAGAGCCACGCCGGCTCCCGCTTGTTCCAAAGCGGTCTTCGCCCGGGACGCGCGCTCCGCGCTGACCCCCGCCAGCACGACCCGCGGCGGGTGATCGACGAGATCGACCGCCTGCTTCAGCCCCAGCGTGGTCAGCTCCCGGACGGCCTTGATGGTCCGGATCTTGACCTTCTTGGGGACGGATTCGATGACGACGTCGAAGAACCCTTCCACCGCCGGGTGCGGGGGAGGGGAGACGGGGAGCGCGCCGCCCGCGGTCTGCGTCGGCGGGGTCAGGTCCGCCACGACCGTCGTCGGCACGGCGGCCAGCGCGCGCAGCGATTCCGCGGCCGCGTCCGCGCTCGGGCGCGCCGACGGATCCTTCGCCAGCAGCTGGTCGATCAGCACCGTCAGCGGCCCCGCGTTGCGCAGCGGCGGGTGCGGCTCGAAGGCCACCGCCGCCATGGTCGCGGTGACGGACGGGCGCCGGAACGGCGAGACGCCCTCGACGGCTTCGAACAGCGTCGCCCCGAGGGAGAACAGGTCGCCGGCCGGCAGGTCCGCGTTCGGGTCGGCGCCGAACCGCTCCGGTGCCATGTACTCCAGCGAGCCGACGACGGTGCCGGTCACGGTGAGCGAGGTGTCGTCGCGGTGCTTGGCGATGCCGAAGTCGGCCAGCAGCACCTGGCCGCGCACGGTCAGCATGATGTTCGCCGGTTTGACGTCCCGGTGCACGATCCCGAGCCGGTGTGCGGCGCCGAGGGCGGCGAGCACGCCGCTCGCGACCTCCAGCGCCCGCCGGACGTCCAGCTGCGGGCCCCGCTGGAGTTCCTGCGCCAGCGAACCGCCGTCGACCAGCCGCATCACGACCCACGGCAGGCCGTCCTCGGTGACCACGTCGTGCACCGCGACCACGTTCGGCTCGTCGCGCAGCGCCGCGGCGCTGCGCGCCTCCCGCTCGGCCCGCTCGATGAGCGCCGCGCGCTGGGCCGCGGAGACATCCGGGCTGATCTTGATGCGCTTGACGGCGACCGGTACGCCCAGCCGCTCGTCCCGGGCCCGCCACACCTCGCCGAAGCCGCCCGCGGCGATGAGGTCGAGCAACTGGTAGCGTCCGCCGATCATCCGCTCCGGCACGAATCCCCCCGCTGTCAGGAATCGATGATTGATCGACAGCTTACTGGGAGGTGCGGGAAGGGCCGAGCGGCGGTGTTAGAACAGCACCCACCACAGTGCGTAACCGACCGCCGCCGCCGCGAGGGCGAACCACTTCCCCCGCCTCGTCGCCGGGACCCGCGGCTGCGTCCGCCGCGACTCCTCCGGCGCGGTGTCGATCGCGGCGAGCGCGATCCGCTCGACCCACTCCGCGCCCGGGTCGGACCGGACCGTGACCCGCCAGGGCCGCTCCGGTTCGTAGTCGACGACGACGGTGCGCCCGGTCCGGACGCGGTCCAGTTCCATCAGGTTGACCGAGGAGTTCGCCAGAACGCGGAAGGCCGGACCGTCCTGAGGAGCCACGGTGAGGTCGAGTCGCACCGGGAAGTCCGGCCCCTCGCCCACGGCGCGGGAGGACTCGATCCGGGCGGCGGCCGCCACGGTCGGTCCGGGAGCGGCGCCGAGCCCGAGCCGTCTGCGGCGGCCGGCGTACAGTGCGCCGCCACCGGCCAGTCCGGTCCAGGGAAGCAGGTTGACGCCGACGACGAACTCGGCCACTCCGGCCGCGCCGTCGTCCCCGAACTGGAGGGCGCCGTCGGTGATCGCCCCGAGCTCCCCGCCCGCGAGCACCCACAACACCAACCCGAACCAGAACACCCGACCCCCAAGCTGTTCGTCGCGCGAGACCCACAGTCCGACGTCGAGTCTTCAGGGTGCCGGGGCGGCGCCGGAGTCGGGAATAGCCCTCTACTCGGTGATCTCCCGGCTACCGGGCCGGGCCGAGGACGTCGGCGAAGCCGAACAGCGTGACGAGCGCCGGGTCGTGGAACGCCACGACACCGGCGACGCCGTCGGCCGTCGCGGCGAGGACGACGACGCCGTACGCGAGCAGGGCGCCGTCCGCGTCCCGCCGGTAGATCGCGGCGGCGGGCTGTCCGTTGGCGGTGGTGGCGAGCAGTCGCCAGTCGCCCGGCCTGCCCAGCACGTGGGCGTCGAGCAGGCGCAGGCAGTTCTCGCGGCCCGCCTGCCAGTCGAGGAACGGGGTCGCCTCCAGGGTGGCGTCAGCCCGGAGGACCCGCTCCAGCAGGCTCGCGTCGGCGTGTTCGAAGGCTGTGAGGTACGCGTCGAGCAGGGCCCGGGCCCGCTCGTCGGTCGGTTCCAGCAGGTCCTCGGGGTCGGGGCCGAGCTCTTCGAGCCGGGCGCGGGCCCTTTGGAGGCCGCTCTTGACCGCGGCGACGGTGGTGTCCAGGATCTGCGCGGTCTCGGCCGCCGAGAACGCCAGGACCTCGCGCAGGATGAGGATCGCGCGCTGGCGGGCCGGGAGGTGCTGCAGGCTGGCGATGAGGGCCAGCCGCAGCGATTCGCGGGCGACGACCACCGCGGCCGGATCGCCCGCGGAGGGCGCGATCCAGCCGTCCGGCAGGGGTTCCAGCCACGCGGTGCCGGACGGCGCGGCACGGTTCGCCGGAGCACCGGATCCGTCGTCGGGGTCGCCCAGACCGGAGGGCAGCACACGGATCCGCCGCGGTTCCAGGGCCGTCAGGCAGACGTTGGTGGCGATCCTGTAGAGCCAGGTACGGATCGAGGCACGGCCGTCGTACCGGTCGAAGGCCCGCCAGGCGCGGAGGTAGGTCTCCTGGACGAGGTCCTCGGCGTCGTGGGCGGAACCGACCATCCGGTAGCAGTGCGCCAGCAACTCCCGGCGGTACCGCGCGGTTTCGGCTGCGAACTCCATGCGCTGCTCCGTGCTCCTCAGTGCCGGCTTCAGGGACTTCAAGGGCGCAGGGCCAGTTTGCCGATGGTTCTGCGGGCCTCCAGGTCGGCGAGGGCTCGCGGGCCGTCGGTGAGCTCGTAGGCGGTCGGTTCGGAGGGAACGAGGACGCCGGCGGCGATGAGGGCAGCCATCTCGCCCATCAGCTTGCCGAACAGATGCGGCGCGGAGTGGATCAACACGCCGATGTTCAGGCCGATGAGGTGAACCTGGTGCTGGTAGACCAGGTCCCAGTTGGTGACCGTGGCCTCTCCGCCGGCCAGGCCGAGGACGACGACGCGCCCCGTGACCCGCTTGGCGGCGGCCAGACTGGCGCAGAACGTCGCGCCGCCGTTCGTCTCCAGGACGAGGTCCGCGCCCACGCCGCCGGTCAGACTCGATACCTCGGCAGCGAGGTACCTCGAGTTCGAGTCCAGGACGTGGTCGGCACCGAACGTCCGCACGGCCGCGTGCTTGCCCGACGAAGCCGTGCCGATCACCGTGGCCCCATAGTGCTTGGCGAGGACCACCGCCGCCTGGCCGGTCGCCCCCGCCGCGGCATGCACCAGCACGGTCTCCCCGGCTGCGATCCGCCCCGACGTCGTCAGCGCCGCCAACGCGGTCGGCCAGGTGACCGCCGACCCCAGGGCCTGCCCGGAGGTCCACCCCTCCGGCACCGGCAGCGCCGCTACCGCGGGCAACGCCATGTATTCGGCGAAAGCCCCCGTCCCCACACCAACGACACGCGTGCCTATGCCAGGCCCCTCCACACCCTCCCCGACGGCCACGATCTCTCCCGCGGCTTCGAACCCCGCCACGTAGGGCGGCTGCGGCCCGCCGCGAAACGTCCCGTGGGCCTTCGAGACGTCGGCGAAGTTCACGCCCGCGGCATCGACCTGGATCAACACCTCCCCGGGGCCTGGGACCGGCACTGGCGCATCGCTGATGAAGCGCATGTCGCCTGGGCCTTTCAACGAGGTCTGCTGCAGGGCTCGCATGATGGTCGGAATGTTCATGCCGGGGTAGACCGAAGTGGCCGCCGAAAGGAATCGCCGCGCTGGTCACGGACCTGAGCTGTGGGACGACAGCAGCGCGGCGAAAAGCCGTGGCGGCGGTGTGTGGCCCGCCACCACGGCTGTCCAGGGGCCCGGTGAGCTCAGCCGGTGAACGCGGCCAAGCCGTTCGGTGTGCCGAGCCCGGTCGGGCCGTCGTAGCCGGTGCCGCCGGTGCAGAGGTAGGACGGCGAGCAGGTGCCGTTGTTGCCGGTGGTGACGTCGTTCAGCGCGGAGGTGTGCGCGTAGGCGTCGGCCGCCGGGACGGCCGCGCTCGGAGTGCCGGCCAGGGCGTAGACCGAGGCGATGATCGGCGACGCCGCCGAGGTGCCGCCGTAGACGGCCCAGCCGGTGCCGCCGTAGGTCTGGTACACCGCCACGCCGGTGGCCGGGTCGGCCACGGCCGAGACGTCGGCGACGGTGCGCTTGGCGCAGCCGGTGTCCTTCTGCCAGCTCGGCTTGGGCTCGTAGGCGGAGCAGCCCGAGCCCGCGCCCTCGCCGGCCTTGGTGTACCAGACCGACTCGCTCCAGCCGCGGGTGCTGGAGTCGCGCTTCAGCGCGGTCCCGCCGACCGAGGTGACGTACGGCGAAGCCGCCGGGTACTGCACACCGTAGGCGCTGTCACCGGAGGAGACGGTGATGGCGACACCCGGGTGGTTGAAGTACGAGGTGTCATAGCCGGTGTCCGCGGAGGACTCGCCGCCGCCGTAGCTGTTGGAGACGAACTTCGCGCCCATGCTGACCGCGGTGTTGACCGCGGTGCCCAGGTTGGTCATGGACGCGGTGGACGCCTCGACCAGGATGATGTGGGCGTTGGGGGCGATGGCCGAGACCATGTCCAGGTCCAGGGATATCTCCCCGGCCCAGCTGGTGCTGGAGCGCGGGAGCTTGCTGCCGCCGGTCTGGTTGACCTGCTTGAAGCAGCCGGAGGCCGAGGTGCACGCCGGCAGGCCGTACTGGGCCCGGTAGGTGTTCATGTCGGCTTCGGCGTTCGGGTCGTTGTACGCGTCCACGATCGCGATCGTCTGGCCGGCGCCGCCGTTCGCGGGCAGGTTGTACGCGGACAGCAGGTCCGCCGGGCCGAAGCCGGACGGCGTCGCGTTCGGAGTCACCCCGAACGCCTTCACCTTCTCCGACACCCCAGTGACCCGCAGCGCGTGGCACGCGGCATCGCCGGCGGCGGGAGCGTCGCAGACCCGGGACCACGCGGCGTGTCCCGCCGTCGGAGCGGCACCGGCGTTCGCGGCCACGGCGACCCCGGATACGCCGAGCACAGCGGCACCGGCCAGGGAGAGGACGGCACGTCGTCCGGTCGGGCGCAGGATGGATCGCAAAGTACTGCCTCCTGGTGGGAAGGGGGTGGTCCCGCTCCGCGGAAGCAGGTGGCGACGAAGTTATCGACGGCCCAGAAGGTTGACAAGATTCTTTACGGGCGTTTGGCCTTCGTTCATGGAAGACAAGGGTTTCCCCGGTAAACGCAGCGTCACGGTGAGGCCGCCTTCTGGGCGCGTACTGATGTCCAGCGCCGCGCGATGGGCTTGGGCGACCGCGTTGACGATGGCAAGGCCGACTCCGTAGCCGTCCTCCCGGTCGGGGGAGAGCCGTTGGAAGGGTTGGAGCAGCCGCTGGAGCTGGTCTTCGGGGACGAGCGGTCCGCTGTTCGTCACCGTGATGCCCGCCCACGACCCGGACGCGCCGGTCTCGATCCGGACGTGCCCGCCCTGGTGGTTGTGGCGTATGGCGTTGTCGACCACGTTGGCGACGAGGCGTTCGATCAGTTCGGGGTCTCCCACCGTCGCCGCCGGCGCCAGCTGCTCGGTCAGCGTGATGCCCTTGCCCGCCAGCGCTTCGCAGCGGGACTCGAGGATCCGGCGGGTGATCAGGGCGAGATCGCATGCCTCCCACCTGGCGATCCCGCGCTCGCTCATGGCGAGGGCGAGCAGTGCGTGGATCAGCCGCTCCTGGTGCTCGCCGAGGGCCAAGGCCTCCTCGCAGACCGCTCGCAGGGTCCCGGCATCGGCTTCGGGATCGGCGAGGGCGACTTCGAGGAGCGTGCGCTGACCGGCCAGAGGCGTCCGGAGTTCGTGCGAGGCGTTGGCGACGAAGTGGCGTTGGGCGTCGAAGGCCGTTTCCAGGCGGGCGAACAAGGCGTCGAGTGTGTGGCCGAGCGCGGTCAGTTCGTCTGTGGGTTCGCCGAGATCCAGGCGTCGGTCCAGGGTGCCGGCGGAGATCGCCCGCGCCGTGCCGGTGATGGCTCTGAGCGGGGACAGGAACCGGCCGGCGACGAACCAGCCGAGGGCCAGGGCGACCGGGACGAGGACGACGAGGGCCAGGACGGATCCGACGAGAAGCCGCTCCGGGCTGATGCCGTCGCCGGTCGCGGCGATCGTGGCCGGCGCGGGACGGTCGACGGGGACGGTCGACCGCACGCCGGCGAGCGGGAGGTCGACGAGTAAGAGCACGATGATCCCGGCGACGTAGATCCCGGCCGCGTAGGCGAGTGCGAGGCGGATCTGCAACGATCGCCGGGTGTTCCGCCGGGCGGAGGTCATGATGATCCGACGCGGTAGCCGGCGTCGCGGACCGTCTCGATCAAGGGCGGCTCGCCGAGCTTGGCGCGCAGCCGGTGCACGGTGTGCTTGACCGCCGTGGTGAAGGGGTCGGCGGCTTCGTCCCAGACGCGTTCGAGCAGTTCCTCGGCGGAGATCACGATGCCGGGCTCGGCGAGCAGGCAGGCGAGGAGCGCGAACTCCTTGGCGCTCAGGTCCAGGCGCCGGCCGTCGCGGAAGGCGACCTGGCGCGCCGGATCGAGGCTCACGTCCCCGTACGTCAAGACGGGGGGAAGAGGCGGGCCGGACCGGCGCGCCAGGGCCCGGACCCGCGCCACCAGCTCGGCGAACGCGAACGGCTTGGGCAGGTAGTCGTCGGCACCGAGGCCGAGCCCGGCGACGCGGTCGGCGACGGTGCCGGAGGCCGTGAGCATCAGTACCCTGGTGCGGCTGCGGCCGGCGGCCAGTCCCCGGCAGATCTCGTCCCCGGACACGCCGGGCAGGTCCCGGTCGAGGATCACGACGTCGTAACGGGTGGCGGCGAGACGGTCGAGGGCGGCCGCCCCGTCGAGCACGACGTCGACCGCCATGCCCTCGCGCCGCAGGCCGGTGCCCAGCGAACGGGCGAGCACCTCGAAGTCCTCGACGATCAGGACCCTCATGGTCGGCTGCTTCCGGTCACCATGGCCCCAGCCTGCCAGACCGGAGGTCGCAGCCGGGTCGCAGTCGACGCTACCGGGACGGAACCGGCCGGTGCGTAGAACCGGTGGCATGAATGAGGTCAGCGTGGCCGGGCTGCGCAAACGCTTCGGGGCGACACCCGCCCTCGACGGGATGTCCTTCACGGTCCGATCCGGTGTGGTGACCGGCTTCGTCGGGCCGAACGGGGCCGGGAAGTCCACCACGCTGCGGGTGGTCCTGGGCCTGGACACCCCGGACGCGGGCTGGGCGCTGGTGTCCGGACGTGCCTACCGGACATTGCATCGTCCGCTGTGCCACGTCGGCTCGCTGCTGGACGCCGGTGCACTGGAGCCCGGCCGCAGCGCCCGGAACCACCTGCTGTGGCTCGCCAGGACGCAGGGGATCGCGACACGACGGGTGGAGGAGGTGCTCGAACTGGTCGGCCTGGCGGCCGCGGCGCGCCGCAAGGCCGGCGGCTACTCGCTCGGGATGCGTCAGCGGCTGGGGATCGCGGCCGCGCTCTTGGGCGATCCGCCGGTGCTGCTGCTCGACGAGCCGTTCAACGGTATGGATCCGGACGGCATCATCTGGGCCCGGTCGCTGCTGCGGTCGCTGGCGGCCGAGGGGAGGGTCGTCCTCGTGTCCAGCCATCTGATGGGCGAAGTGCAGGAGATGGCCGACCACGTCGTCGTCGCGGGCCGCGGCAAGGTGATCGCGGACGCGCCGCTGGAGGACCTGCTCGCGCGCCACGGCACCCTCGAAGCCGCGTACCTCCGCCTGACCCGCGACCAGGTCGAGTTCCGGGCAGGCGGTGCGGCGTGAGCGTGGTCAGGGCAGAGTGGATCAAACTGCGCAGCGTTCGGGGCCGGCTGATCGCCCTGATCGCCGCGGCGGTCGCCATGGTCGTGTTCTCGGTGTTCTCCGCCGCCGGCGAGCGCCGTCACTGTTCCGGGCCGACGGGCTGTCCCTCGCTCGTGGTCGGTCCCGGCGGCCAGGCCGTGGTGGACAGCTACGAGTTCGTCGATCGGCCGCTGGCGGGGGACGGGACGTTGACTGTGCGCGTCTCGTCTCTCGCCGGTGCGCAACCATGGGCGAAAGCGGGGCTCCTCATCACGGCGAGCACCGAGCCTGGTTCTTCCTACGCCGCGGTCATGGTCGCCGCGGGCCACGGTGTGCGGTTCCAGTACGACTACACCCACGACGTGTCCGGGCCGCAGGATCCACCGGGGGCTCCTGCTGCACGCTGGCTCCGCCTGGTCCGAGCCGGAGACACCGTCACCGGTTACGCGTCCGCCGACGGTTCGGCGTGGACGCGGATCGGGGCCGCCCGCCTGTCCGGGGCGGCGGGCGTCGTTCGCGCGGGGATGTTCGTCACGTCACCGCAGAACGCTGATCTGACCGAGCACCCGTTCGTGACCTCGGGGGCGGTTCTGCCCACGCTCGCGACCGCCGCCTTCTCCGACCTCACCGCGGACGGCGCCTGGCCGGCAGCCAACTGGACGGGCCGCACCGTCGGCCCGCCCGACGACTCCTACCCGGTGCTGACCGGCGGTTCCCAGCGCCTGGGCGACGGAAGCCTCCAGATCAGCGGTTCCGGCGACATCGCCCCCGCGGTCGGCGGCGTCGAGGGCACGGGCGTCACGATCGACCACACGCTGGCCGGCGGCTTCGTCGCGCTGATCCTGGTGATCGCCGTCGGCACCCTGTCCGCGACGTCCGAGTACCGCAGGGGCCTGATCCGTACGACGCTCGCCGCCACACCGCGCCGCGGTCGCGTCCTCGCGGCCAAGGCCGTCGTCATCGGCGGGTCGACGTTCCTGCTCATGGTCTCGGCGGCCGCGCTCTCGCTCGTGCTCGGGAAGCGTGTCCTGCTCGCCAACCACGACCTGCTGTATCCCGCGACCGTCGCGGCCCAGGCCCGGGTCGTCGTCGGCACCGCTGGCCTCATCGCCGTCGCCGCGGTCGTCGCCCTGGCCCTCGGCGTCGTCTTCCGCCGCAGCGGCGCGGCCATCACCGTCGCGGTCGTCGCCATCGTCCTGCCCTACATCCTCTTCCAGGCACTGCCCACCGGCGCGTCCGAATGGCTGCTGCGCGTCACCCCCACCGCTGCGCTCGCGATCCAGCAGACGCTGCCGGTCTATCGCCAAGTGGCCATCGGGTACACCCCGGTCAACGGCTACTACCCGCTCGCGCCGTGGGCCGGCTTCGCAGTCCTCTGCACCTACGGCGTCGCCACCCTGGCCCTGGCCGCGTGGCTCCTCGGCCGGAGGGACGCGTGAGGCGGGACTACATCGAAGCACTCTGCGGCGAGTGGACGAAGGCCCGGACCGTCGCCTCGACGGCGTGGCACCTCGTCGCCGCGGTCGCCTCCGGCATCGGCTTGAGCGTCGTCGTGTGCGCCCTTGCCCGCGCCGGGATCGGCGCGGGCCAAGACTCCACGAAGTCGGCTCTCAGCGGGCTCCAGTTGGCTCAGGCACCGCTGGCGCTTTGCGGAGTGCAGCTCATCACTGGTGAATATCGCAGCGGCCTGATCCATACCAGCCTCGCGGCCGTGCCGCGGCGCACGATGTTCGTGGCCGCCAAGGTCACGGTCATCCTCGGTCTCACTCTCGCCGCGGCCACGGTGACGATGGCAGGGGCCCTTCTGGTCACCCGCACCGAGCCGAACCCGCACGTCGTACTGTCCGCAACGCTGCACGTGATCTACGTCGGGATCCTCTCTTCCGGTGTGGGCTTCCTCGTCCGTGATACGGCCTTCGCCGACGCTTTGGTGCTGGGCGTGCTCTACGTCCTTCCGCTCGTCTCCCGGCTCAGATGATCCGGTCGCTTCCGCCGTCCACCGGGATCTGCGCGCCGGTCGTCGCCCGGAACGACGGGCCGCAGACGTCTGCGACGAGGGCGCCGACGAGGTCGCTGGTCACCTCGGTGTGCAGGAGATTGCGCTGGCGGTACTGCTCAGGGGTGAGGCTGTAGTGCTCGGCACGGGCCCGGATGATCTCGGGGGTCCACAGGCCGGTGTCGAACACGGCGTCGGGATGGACGATGTTGACGCGGATGCCGTCGTCGGCCCATTCGAGGGCGGCGATGCGGGCGAGTTGGGTGGCGGCGGCCTTCGAGGCGGAGTACGCGGCGGCGCCGCGGCCGGGGGCGGCGGCGTTCTTGGAGCCGATGAGCACCACGCGGCCGTGGCGCGGCGCGCGTTGGAGGAGACCGTGGAGTTCGGCCAGCAGGTGCGCGAAGGCGTCGGTGTTCACGGCCATGGTGCGGCGCCAGTGGTCCGGGTCGAAGGCGTTCATCGCGCGGCTGGGGCCGAAGACGCCGGCCGAGGCGACGAGGATGTCGACGCCGCCGAAGCGGTCCACGCCCTGGGCGATCGCCGTTCTCAGGGCGGCGGGGTCGGTGACGTCCGCGACGATGCCGAGGTAGTCCGGCGGCTTCGCGACGGCCGCCACCCGCTCGTCGACGTCCAGCCCGACGACGGCCGCGCCGCGCGCCAGGAGCGCCTTCGCGCACGCTCTGCCGATGCCCGAGGCGGCGCCGGTCACCAGCGCCACTTCCCCGGCGAACTCCGGAGGGGCCCCGGCCCGGCGGAGTTTCGCCTGTTCGAGCTCCCAGTACTCGACGGCGAAGACGTCGGCGGCGGGCAGCGCCCGGTAGCCGCCGAGCTGTTCGGCGCGGTCGATGATGTCGATCGTGTGTCGGTAGACGTCGGCGGCCATCGCGGCGTCCGCGGCGCTTCGGCCGAACGCGATCATGCCGAGGACGGGATCGAGGGCGATCCGCGGCGCGGGGTCGAGCATCGTGGTCTGTCCGGCGTCGCAGAGGTCTTCATAGTAGGCGGTGTACTCCTTGGCGTAGCCCTCCACGTCGCGGCCGACCATGGGCAGCCGCTTGGTGCGGATGACGTGGTCCGGAGTAGCAGGGCCCTGCTGCGAGACCGTCGTCAGGTCCGACCGGCGGCAGAACGCCGTGCTGGCCGGGTCCGTCGAGCGAGTGGCGATCATCGGCGCGCCCGCGACCCGTGAGACAGACCGGCGGAGTGAAGCAAGGGCGAGCACACCGGGTGGGGTTCCGGCCTCGGTCGTGGTCAGCCGCGTGTGGGCGGCCAGGTAACGCTCGGCGCGATCGACGACCTCGATCATCCGGTCGTAGGCGACACGCGCGGACGGTCCATACGTGAACACGCCGTGGGACATCAGAACCATCGCCGGAGGCAGGGGGCCCCGGAGGCCGTCGAACAGTTCGCGACAGCGCTTGGCGAGGTCGAACCCCGGCATCACGTACGGAACGATGACGAGGTCCCCGCCGAGCGCCTCGCGAACCCGCGTCTCGCCGTCGTCGAGGTTCGTGAGCGTCAGCACCGCGTCCGCGTGCGTGTGCAGCACGAACGTCTCCGGGATCAGCGCGTGCAGCAACGTCTCGACCGACGGATCCGGTGCCGACGCGTCCAGCCGGGCGCACCGCAGTTCGTTCATCATCGCGGCGTCGGACAACGCGTCGACGCCGAGAACCTCCCGCAGCCGCTCCAGCCGCAGCGGGGTGAACCCCGGGCCCTCGATGGACGCCAGATCCCAGCCGCTTCCCTTGACCAGCAGCGTGGAGACCTCGCCGGCCACGACGTCGCGGCTCACCGCCTTGACCGAGGTGTTCCCGCCACCGTGCAGGACCAGCCCGGCGTCCGCTCCCAACAGCCGGCTGGCGTACACGCACTGCCCCAGCGGGTCCGCTTCGTCCGGCGCCGCGCCGTCCTCCCACCGGTTCCTCATCCGGCACGTCCCGCCGGCACGGTCCGCGGCCCCATGATCCTCGCTTCGGTGACCACGGCGGTGATGAGCTCGGCCGGGGTCACGTCGAACGCCGGGTTGAACGTCTCCGTCGTCTCCGGCGCGACCGGCATGCCGAGCACCCGCCGCACCTCGTCCGCGTCCCGTTCCTCGACCTCGATCAGCGCCCCGTCGGTCAGGTCCGCGTCCACCGTCGACTCCGGGGCCACCACCACGATCGGGATGCCGTGGTGCGCGGCGCCGACCGCCAGGCCGTAGGTGCCGATCTTGTTGGCGACGTCGCCGTTCGCCGTGATCCGGTCGGCGCCCACCACCACGCAGTCGACCAGTCCGCGCCGCATCAACGACGCCGCCGCCGAGTCCACGCACAGCCGGTGCGGGATGCCCGCCCGCGCCAGTTCCCAACTCGTCAGCCGGGCCCCCTGGAGCAGCGGACGCGTCTCGTCCACGATCACGAACTCGACGTGGCCGCGCTCGGCGAGCTCGAACACCGCGCCAAGGGCCGTTCCCCGCGGGCCCGCGGTGGCCAGCGCTCCGGCGTTGCAGTGCGTGAGCAGACGCAACGGCCTCGGCGGACACAACTCGGTGATCAGGTCGGCGGCGTTCGCGGCGGCCTGGTGCGTCCGCCGGTCGTCCTCGTCCATGAGCCGCCGGGCCTCGGCCACGACGGCTTCGGGCCCGCCGGCCAGCACGGTGAGCGTCTGCTCGACGCCCCAGCGGAGGTTGACGGCTGTCGGCCGCGCCGAGGCGATCCGCTCGGCGTCCTTGCGCACCCCGGCTTCGTCGAGCACCCCGTTCCGCATCCGCTCCCGCGTCGCGAGCGCCACTCCGAACGCGCCCGCGATGCCCAGCGCCGGCGCGCCGCGGATCGCGAGCCGCTGGATGGCGGCGATCAGGTCTTCCACGGTGTCGATGTGCAACACCGTCTCCTGATGAGGCAGTACGCACTGGTCGATCGCGATGATCGCGCCGTTTTCCCAATCCAGGGTTCGCATGGCCGTGTATTACCCGGAAGCGGGTTCATGCAGGCTTCAAGTTCTCGGTGATGCTGCTCGCGACGACCGGCTTGTTCGCCCTCGGGCCGGCGCTCAGCCGCGGGCGCCGGGGCGCCTTTACTGCGCACGCACGGGTGGGTCGCTATCTTCGTGCTCGAGGACACTCCGACAGGCCGTCGACAGCAGGGGGATGCCGCGTTGGTGGGGGAAGGCACGTCCGAGCGGGTGATCGCGGGCAGGTACCGGTTGATCGCCGAGCTCGGTTCGGGAGGGATGGGCCGCGTCTGGGAGGGACGGGACGAGCAGCTCGACCGGCGGGTGGCGCTCAAGGAGGTGGGCGTCCCGAACGCCTCGCCGGCGGAACGCGAGCCCCTGGTGGCGCGCGCCCTACGGGAGGGGCGGACCGCTGCGGCCCTCGCGGACCATCCGAACGTGGTGCCGGTGTACGACGTCGTGATCGAGGACGGCGTGCCCTGGATCGTGATGCAGCTGGTCCGCGGCCGGTCGTTGCGCGACGTCCTCCAGGAGGAGGGACCGCTGGCGCCGCGGCAGGCGGCCCGGATCGCGGAGGCGATGCTGTCCGCGCTGGCCGCCGCGGACGCGGCCGGGGTCGTCCACCGCGACGTCAAGCCCGGCAACATCATGCTGGCCGACGACGGGCGCGTCCTCCTGACCGACTTCGGCATCGCCAAACGCACCGACGACACCGGCCTCACGAGCACCGGCCTGTTCGTGGGCACGATGGAGTACACGGCGCCGGAGCGGGTCGAGGGCCATCCCGGCGGCCTGGCCTCCGACCTGTTCTCGTTGGGGGCGACGCTGTTCCAGGCGGTGGAGGGCACCTCGCCGTTCCACCGGAACACCACGACCGGCACCCTCAACGCGGTCCTGATCCAGCCGCTGCCGCCGTTCCGGCGCACCACCGACGAGAACCTCCGAACCCTGATCGAGGCGCTGACGCGCAAACACCCTGGCGACCGCCCCGACGTCGCTCGCGCGCGGGCCCTGCTGACCGGCGCGACGCCGCCTCCCGAGCCGGTCGTGGCGGTGCTGGACGACGTCCCGCCGCGGCACGGTCTCGGCGGCGTGCCGACTCTGTATGACCGCCTCGCTCCGACTGTGGTGCCGCTCGTGCCGCCCGTGCCGCCCGCGCCGGGTGGGGCGCGCCGGACCGTCGTGGCGGTGGTCGCGTCGGTCTGCGGCGTCGCGCTCGTCGTGGCGGGGGTCGTGGCCGTCACGGCCGTGGTGCGGGACGGCGGCAAGGTGCCGTCGGTCGCGCTGAGCAGCTCCGCGTCGCCCCTGCAGCAGATCTCGCAGCCGACGGCCGCCCGCCTGACGACGTCGGCATCGACCACGGCACCGACCACCGCACCGACCACGGCACCGACCACGGCCGAAGCCTCGACCTCCGCGGCGAACCCGCCCGCTCCGAACCCGCCGCCGCCACCCCGTCCGATCACCAATCCCGGCAGCGGCCTGTGCGTCGACACCAACGGGCCGATGGCCTCGGGGATCGCCGTCCAGGTTCGCACCTGCGGCAACTTCACCGGCCAGGAATGGACCTACGACGCGACCGCCCACAGCCTCGTGAATCCATCGAGCGGCTTGTGCATCGACACCGGCGGGGCGCCCGCCAAGGGGGTGCCGGTCCTGCTCCGTCCCTGCGGCTACTTCAGCGGTCAGCAGTGGTCCTACGACAGCGGCACCGGCCGCATCACGAACGTGCCCAGCGGCTTGTGCCTGGACACCGACGGCACGCCGGCCAATCTCGTCGATCTCGTGCTCAACCAGTGCGGTGACGCCTCCAGCCAGCTTTGGCATATGTGACACCCGAAGGGAACCCGATACCGTTCTGGGCAATCGGGTTCGGGCAAGGGGTGGACACGTATGGATCAGGGGCCTGACTGGCAGGTGCCGGGATACGCCGACGTCGAGGAACTCGGCCGCGGTGGCTTCGGGCGGGTGGTGCTCGCGCGGCGGTTGGCGGACGGCGCGCCGGTGGCGGTGAAGTATCTGGCGGATCGGTTGGTCGGCGATCCAGGGTTCCGTGCCGAGTTCCAGCGGGAGGCGCGGACGCTCGCCGGGCTTCAGTCGCCGTACACGGTCCGGTTGTACGAGTACGTGGAGACCGGAGCACCGGTGACCGGTGCGGCGATCGTGATGGAGTACGTCCCCGGCGCTTCGTTGCGCAGGCTGCTGGTGTCGGCGGGGGAGACGCCCATGCCGCCGGAGGCCGCGTTGGGGATATTGAAGGGTTCGTTGCTGGGTTTGGGCGCCGCGCACGACGTGGGTGTGGTGCACCGGGACTACAAGCCGGAGAACGTTCTGGTGCGCCCGGAGGGTATGTCGGTGCTGGCCGACTTCGGGATCGCGGTGCGGGCCGGGGACCTGGCCGCCGGGGTGGTCGGGACGCCGCCGTACATGGCGCCGGAGCAGTTCACGGGGGCGTCGCCGTCGGCCGCGGCCGACGTGTACGCCGCGACCGCAGTGTTCTTCGAGTGCGTGACCGGGCGGCGACCGATCTCGGTGGAGTCGCGGGACTTGGACAGCTGGGCTCGGGCACACCGCGCGGAACGCGTGCCGGTGGAGATGGCGCCCGCACAGGTCCAGGAGCTGATCGCGCGCGGTCTGGCGAAGGACCCGAGCCGGCGTCCCGCACAGGCGCTGGTGTTCGCCGCGGAGTTGGAACGGGCCGCGGTTCAGGCGTACGGACCGGACTGGGAGCGGATCGGGCGGCAGGTGCTCGTCGGGGCGCTGTCCGGGCTGGCCGCGACCGGGGTGCTGCTGTCGCTGGTGCCGGGCCTGCTCGGGCCGGCGGCGCCACTGCCCGTGCCTCTGCCTGTGTCGCCGCCCGCGGTGCCGCCGCCGACGATGGGACCGCCGCCCGCGCCGAACCTGCCGCCGGGGACTCCGAGCGTTCCCTCCGGCCCGCCCGGACTCGGTGCCCCGCCTGCGCCGGGCTATCCCAGCGCACCGCAGAGCCCTTATCCGCATATGGCGCGCCGGCACTTGTGGCGGCATCTGAAGGCCAAGCTGGGAGTGGGCAAGGCCATCGCGACGCTCACCACAGCCGCCGTCGTCGTGGCCGGCGGTACCACAGCCATCGTGCTGACCACCAAACAGAAGCCGAAGACGCCCGCGCCCGTCCTGGCAGTCCCGAGCAGGACCCCGCAGACCAGCGCCTCACCGCTGGACCTCGGCCCTCTCACCGGCGACTGGTCCGCCCACAGCGCCGGCCTGAGCATCAAACCGGACGGCACCTTCACCGTCTTCCAGCGCATCTACGGGGGGAGCTTCGACAACGCGCACGGCAGCGGCCGCCTCACCCGCGCCGCCGACGGCACCGCGGACGGCGAGATCACGCAGTCCGACCACACGACCGGCGACGGTGCCATCCCGCTGGGGACGGTGCACCTCACGTTCGCCGCCGACAACGACACCGTCCAGATCAAACTGAGCGACAACCAGGCGTACACGTTCTGCGGGGCCGATGCTCCGGTGGGGTTCTGCGGCGCCTGAGCCGCGCGCCATTCCGTGGGCTATCCGTGGGTTCCACCGTGTGGTTCGCCGTGCCGGGCCGCCAGACCATCGAGCCATGGAAACCCACCAGAGCCGCTCCTCCACCCCGTACCAGAGCCGCTCCTCCACCAGGCGTCGTCGATCCACTGGAACGCGGTGGTCGGCGCCCTTCTGAACGTCGACGCCCTTCTGAACGTCGACGACCTTCTGAGCGGCCGTGGAGAGGATGGCCGCTCAGAAGGTCGTCGCCTCACAGATCCTGCTCCATGGCGGCCAGTTCCTCGGGCGTGCCGTAGCTGATCGGACCGCGGTAGGTGCGGCGGGCCGTCACGAACCACCACACGGTGGCGATGAGCAGCACCACCGCCAGCGCGACCGGCGCGTAGTTGAACGACTTGTGCGTGATCGGGCTCGACTGGGGCAGCAGGAACAGGATGCTGCTCAGCGTGATCCATACGACGGCGACGGTCGCCACCGGCCGGCTCCAGCGACCCAGGTTCCACGGACCGGGGACGAAGTCCTCCCCGCGGCGCAGGCGCAGGAAGATCGGCACGCCGTAGGAGCCGAACAGCCCGATGACGTTGACCGAGACGATCGCCTGGAACGCGACCGAGTTCCACAGCGACGGGACACCCAGCAGGAACGCGCCGACCGCGGAGAACCAGACCGACTTCACCGGGGTGTGGGTGCGCTTGCTGACCGAGCGCCACAGCTGTCCGCCGGGGATCGCGCCGTCGCGCGAGAAGGCGAAGATCTGGCGGGAGTTCGACGTCATGTTGGCCAGGCCGCAGAAGAAGATCGCGCCGCAGATCACCAGCAGGAAGATCTTGGCGGTGGTCAGGCCCAGGGCGTCGACGAAGATCTGCGCGGCCGGGACGCCCGCCTTGGCCTCGTTGTCGTAGTCGGTCATCGAGTAGGTCAGGGCCAGGATCAGGACCAGGCCCGCGATCCAGGAGAACAGGATCGAGCGGACGATGCCCTTGGGCGCCGAGACCGCCGCGCGGGTGGTCTCCTCGGACATGTGCGCCGAGGCGTCGAAGCCGGTGAACGTCCAGCTGGTGAACAACAGTCCGATCAGGCCCGCGTACAGACCCGACTTGAAGCCGGTGCCGTTGACGAAGTGGGTGAACGCGAAGCTGGTCGAGTTGTGGTGGGACGGGAACACGATCAAATAGAAGGTGATCACCAGACCGCCGACGAGCAGCCACGCGACGCTGATCTTGTTCAGCAGGGCGACCAGGCCGACGGTGTACGTGTTCAGCAACGCGTGCACCAGGAGGATGCCGCCGTAGATCGCCAGGATCTCCTTGGCGTCCGGGTTGAAGCTCGGCCACTGGAGCGTCGCCAGCGCCACCGCGAAGTTCGCCAGCGCGAAGTCGGTGGCCGCGGTGCCGCCGATCTGGCCGATGAAGTTCAGCCAGCCGGTGAACCAGCTCCAGCCGGCGTTGTGGCGCTTGGCCAGCTTGGCCGACCAGTAGTACAGCGCCGCCGACGTCGGGAAGCCGGAGGTGATCTCGGCCATGGCCGCGCCGACGAACAGCACCAGCAGGCCGACGCCGAGCCAGCCGAACACCATGATCCGCGGCCCGCCGGAGATCATGGCGAAGCTCAGCGCGGTCATGACGCCGGAGATGAAGTTGATGATGGTCGCCGAGATGGCGAAGTTCCCGAACGCGTTGACCCGCCGCGCCAGCTGGCGCGGATAGCCGAGTTCGCGGAGCGTCTGGTCGTCGTCGGGCATCGCCGACGGGCCGCCTCGGCGGTTCGTCGATGGGGCGGAGGTCGCCATCTGCCGTTCCTCTCAGGGGAAGGGGGGAAGAAGATGCGCGGAGCGGACCGCGTGGGACGTGCGCGGGCTGAATCAGGGTCCGGACATGCTGCGCTCCCGGGCCGCGACCAGGACCTGCTCCGGGTCCCCGTGCAGCGCCCAGGGCGTGGTCAGCGCGTAGGGGCCGATCGCGTCGAAGACCACGCTCGCCGGCTCCCAGTGCGACCCGGCCCACAGCGCGTGGGCCAGGAGGTGCAGATCCGGCAGCAGGACGCCCTTCCCACCGGTCGGGGCGAACCACCGGGTGTAGCAGCGTTCCGTCTCCTGCTGCGCGTACGCCGTCGACCAGTTCCGGTACGTCAGCAGGATCTTGTTCGTCTCGTTGCGCTCCACCTGCTCGCGGAACGTCTCGATGAACGCCAGCAGTTGCAGGACGCACAGCGCGGACTCGGCCGGTGCCCGGCTGGTGATCCACAGCGCCACCCCGGTCACCGCCGGCACCGAGCCGCCGCTCTTCGGGCCGACCGCGGCCAGCAGCCGGTGGTGCGCCTCCCGGTTCCACGGATCGCGCTGCCACACCTGGCCCATCGTCTGCCACGGCCCGTCGACCGCCAGCTCCCGCGGGCCCGGCACCTTCTCCGGCGCGGCCGGCGCCAGGTGGAGGAGCGCGACCCAGGGCAGGGGGTCGCCCGGGAACCGCTCGGCGGCCTCCAGGCACTGCGCCCGGGCCAGCTCGATCAGGTCGGCGGCCTTGGGATGCCGCGTGCGGTGCGCCTGCAGGGCCCTGATCACGTTCGCGCGCATGCGCAGCAGCGCCGCCTCCGGGCTGCCCGGCTCCTCGGCCAGCCACGCGGTGTCCACACCGCTGGACGCGGCGACCTGCGCCAGGATCAGGTAGCGGTAGTCGCGGACGTCCTCGCTCACGCCGCGGGCGGCCAGCAACTCCCCGGCCAGCGCGTAGCGGCCGGTGCGCAGCTCCTGGGTGGTGGTCGCCAGCCGCCGGTCGTCGCCGGCGGGATCCCACACCAGCTTGGGCCGGCCCTCACCCGGTCCTTTCCGCTTCACCACGGGCGGGGCGCTTCACTGCGGGGCATCATTCCAGCCATCCCCGTAACGGGAGTGCCCACCCGGTCACCGCGGCCGCCGGGGCGTGCGCCGGGAAGGGTAGGCGGGTTGCGCTGTGTGAGCACACGGCAGCCACCGCCTCTGTGGAGTCTGTTGTCAGGGCCCGAACCGAACGCGGATTACCCAAGCGGAAAACCGGGCCGTTCGGGAAGCGCACGGACAAGGCGCCGACTATGCACGAACCATGCGACAAGGCCTCTGACTCATCAGTATGCTGCCTGAGATCTGACTGTCCGCATACTGATGATTGCAGTCCGGTGACTCCCGGAAGAGTAGGGCATCCATGGCCAAATCCAGGCAGACCGGTCCGCGCCGGGTGGGGCTCGCCCGCGCCCGCGAAGCGGCCGGTCTCACCCAGGAGGCGTTCGCGGCGCTGGCGGGCGTGGAGGTCTCCACGGTCGTGCGCTGGGAGAGCGGGACGACCACCCCGCTGCCCGGGAAACGGCCCCGGATCGCACGCGCGCTCGGGATCGGACTCCACGATGTGGAACGGCTGCTGTCGCCGGGAGGTTCCCGGCCGGGCGGAACGGCCGGCGCGGCGGGTCCGGGGGAGCCGGACGACGCCAGGCTGGCGGCCATCACCGGCGTACGCGAGGAGATCGCCGGGCTGGTCGGCGAGTACGAGGCCCGGCCCACGACCGGGTTGGTGGTGCGCGCGGCGGGGTTGCTGGCGCGGGTCGAGGCGTTGCGGAGTGCGGAGGCCGCGGACCGGGCGGGGCGGGGCCGGCAGGCGGCCGGCGGCGCGGGGCTCGTTGAGGGTTCGCTGAGGATCGGCGGTGGCGCGGTTTCACAGATGACTGATCAAACAGGCCGTCCGGTATCGGGGAAGCTTGTGCCGACCGACCGCGCACAAGTGTTCCGCGGTGTGGCTGACGGATCCGGCTCGTCGCTGTCGGCTGCACACGCCTTCCGTGGTGTCGCCGAGGGACCCGCTGTGTCGCCGACATCGCCGTCCGCCGTCGCGGACCGCTCGGGGTTCGCCTCCGCCGCCCCCGTCACCGCCGTCGCCCCCTCCGTCCCGGCCACGCCGTGGCGCTGGCGCCGTGACCTGGACATCACCGAAGCCGAGACCGCCCTGCTCGTCGGACGCCTCCTGTGGGACGCCGCGGGCCGCCGCGATCCGTCGGCCGCCGAAGAGCTCTTCGACCGGGCCGCCCGCCGCGCGGCGCAGGCCGGCGACTCGGTCCTGCAGGCCTCCGCGATCCTGCGCTCGGCGTTCCTCGGGCTCTACGGCGGCGACCCGCGCGCCGGGATCCGCCGGTGCGTGCAGGCCTCCGTCGTGGCCGCGCCGGTCAGCCACGCGCTGTTCGCCCTGGCCCGCCTGCACGCCGCCGAGGGGTACGCGATGCTCGGCCACGTCGGCGAGGTCGACCGCGCACTGGCCGCGGCCCGCGCCGCGATGGCGCTGATCGACGCCGACGATCCGGCGCCGGACGCCTGCCCGCCCCGGACCTACCGGCGCCTGTCCGGGGCCGCCCACCTGGCCCTCGGCCGGTACGCCGAGGCGCGCGCCGCCCTCACCGCCGCGGCCGCCGGCCATGAGCCCGGCAAGGTGCTCGCCGTCGTGCTCGGCCACCTCGCCCTCGCCTGTCTCGGCGAGGGCGACGCCGACGCGGCGCTGCCGCACCTGCGGACGGCGATCGAGCTCGCCGAGGCGACCCGGTCGCCGGGGGCGCTCGCCGTGGCGTTCCGGGCGGCGCGGGAACTCGTGGGTGTTTCCGGCGGTGCACAGCCCGGAGCGCTGGAGACCGTGGACCGGTTGCTGGCGCTGTCCGCTACTGGCTGAAGCTGGCACAGGGTCCTGCGGTACTGGTCGGCCGCGGTCGGGTCGCAGGTCTTCGACGCGCCCTCGGTCGCGCGCCACGAACGGGTTCCGTCAGTAAAGCAGCACGACGCCCACGTCCGGGGATCCTGGGGCACCGCCGGCGGGACCAGCGCGTCGTCGCCGATCATCGCCGCGATGATCGCTCTGGCGGGTGACTCCGCGGCCCTGCCGAGGGCCCAGTACAGCTACGCCCACGCCACCGGCCTGTTCGACGCCACCTCGGGCTCCAACGCGAACTGGAACTGCGTCGGCGACTATCTGTGCACTGCCAAGACCGGCTACGACGGCCCGACCGGAGCCGACTACCGCGTCACGCGGTAGTCGGCCAGCAGGTAACCCGCGGGCGACAGGACGCTCTTGACCGCTTCGAGGCGGAACGTCGGCAACCCGTCCAGGAGCCGTCGCCCACGGCCGGCGACCACGGGGCAGACGACGAGCCGCAACTCGTCGATGACGCCCGCCGCGAGCAGCGCTTGGGCGACCGAGATGCCGAAATGGACGCCGATGTCGCCGCCGGAGGAGTTCTTGAGATCCCGCACGAACTCGACCAGGCCGCCCTCGATCACCGTCGCGTTGTTCCACGACCGGTCCAGAGGGGTGGAAGTCGCGACGTACTTGGGGGTCGTGTTGATGAAGGTCGCGAACGGCTCGATCTCGCTGTTCGGCCAGAAATCGACGAACTCGTCGTAGCTGCGACGGCCCATGATGACCGCGTCCTGGGTGGCGATGGTGTTCTCGCCGTAGGCGTCCACCACGTCGTCCCAGCCCGAGAGGAACTTGTCCGCCTCCTCGGCGACGCCGTCCAGGGACAGGAACTGGGACAGGACCACCTTGCGCATGTCTTCCTCCACGTGAGCGGGTTGTCACCCCATCAGACGGCTCGGCCCGCCGAAACTCATCGGTGGGCCGAGTGTCGCGTCGGTTTCCAAGTTGTCCATACAACTATTCACTGCCATGTCACACATCTGCTGCCGCCGTGACGGCGGTCCGTCACGGCGGCCGGACACCGTTCCGGGTATGTCTTCGCAGCCCAAGGGCCCCTCCCGCAGAACCCTTCGCTCCGGCGTCGTCGTCGCCGCGGCCGTCGCCGTGCTCGGCGCGGGCGCCGATGCCGCGCTCTCCCTGCCGGCCGCCGACGCCGCCACGGTCGCCGCCGCCGCCGCTGCCGCCGACACGTCGACGCTCACCCAGACCACCAGCAACCCCGTCCAGCAGGGCGACAAGGTCTCGTTCTCCTACAGCGTCCCGGCCGCCAGCCTGAACACCAAGAACTGGATCGGCATCTACAAGCCGACCGACACGCCCGGAACACAGGGCTCGACGAGCTGGCAGTACGTGCCCGACGCCTCGGGCACGGCGACCTTCGACACCCATGCCCTGGCCGCCGGGGACTGGAAGGTCTACCTCTTCTTCAACGACGGCTACACCGTCCTCGCCGGGCCCGTCACCCTGACCGTGACCGGGGTCCCGCCGATCGTCGTCCCGCCGCAGCCGGACACCGGCACCGGGCCGAACCTCATCGTCAACGGCGGCGCCGAGCAGGGCGAGGGCACGCTGGACGGCGTCGACACCAACACCGTCCCGGGCTGGAAGGCCGACGGCCTGCTGAACTCCGTCGCCTACGGCGCCACCGGCGGCGAGGGCGTCACCGGTTTCGCCAAGCTGACCTCGCCCGGGCCGGTGAACCGCGGCCAGAACTTCTTCGCCGGCGGGGGCGGCGGCGTCAGCACCGGGACCCAGGTCGCCGACGTCAAGACCGCGGCGAAGCAGATCGACACCGGCACCGTCACCTACAACCTGACCGCCTGGCTCGGCGGCTCCGGCACCGTCGCGGACACCGCGGGCGTGGTCAGCACCTTCCTCGACGCGCACGGCAAGGCCCTGGGCACCGCGACCCTCGCGCCGGTCACCCCGGCGATGCGGAACAACGCCACCGGCCTGATCCCCGAGCAGGCGCTCGGCACGGTCCCGGCCGGGACCCGCTCCATCCGCACCGTGCTGACCGTCACCGGCAACCAGCCCCACGACCGCACCGGCCACGGCCTGGGCTTCGCCGACGACCTCTCGCTGCGCATCTCGGCACCGGTCAAGGCCCCGGCCCCGGTCAAGCCGCCGGTCGCCGAGGTCCCCGGCTACGACCACGTCTTCGTGGTGATGATGGAGAACCAGGACTACAAGGGCGTCATCGGCGACACCGCGCGGGCCCCGTTCATCAACAGCCTGCTCGCCAAGGGCGCGAACCTCACCGGGGCGCTCGGCGTGACGCATCCGTCCGACCCGAACTACGTCGCCCTGGCCGGCGGCAGCCTGTTCGGCGTCACCGGCAACGACCCGTTCGGCAGCACCGTCAACGCCCAGCACATCGGCGACCTCGTCGACAACGCCGGCGGCAGCTGGCGCGGCTACATGGAGAACGCCGCGCAGCCCTGCGACACCGGCGCCCACGGTGCCTACACCATCGACGACCTGCCGTTCTACTTCTTCAACGACGTCAAGAACAACCCGGTCAACTGTGCGGCGCACCTGCTGCCGCTCACCCAGATGACCACCGACCTGAAGGCGGCCTCCACCACGCCGACCTTCTCCTGGCTCAGCGCCGACGACTGCGACGACATGGAAGGCTGCGGCGTCAAGGCCGGCGACACCTGGCTGAAGAACACCCTGCAGCCGGTCTTCGACTCCCCGGCCTGGAAGACCCAGCGCTCCCTGATGATCATCACCTGGGACGAGGACGCCGCCGACGGCCAGCAGAAGCTGGAGAACATCCCCACCCTGGTCCTGGGCTCGCAGGGCACGGTGAAGCCCGGCTCGACCAGCGACGGCCGCTACACGCTCTACAGCATGCTGCGGACCGTCGAGGCGGCGCTCGGCCTGCCGAGCCTGACGAAGAACGACTTCTACGCCCCGGCGATCGAGGGCATCTGGAGCCGCGAGGACGACTGACCGTCGAGAGCCGGCGCGTAGCCGGCGGGTAGTCGGCAGGTATTCGGCGAGCATGAGGCGGGTCCCGGCCTTTCAGCGGGACCCGCCACGCGTTGTGGGACGAGGGGACTACCCTCGGCTGGCATGTCTGAGACTGCTGCCTTTCCGCTGCCCTTCCGGGTCGGGTACAGAGTGTCGGCCGCGCCGGTCCGCACGTTGGGGGAACTGGCGATGACGCGATTCAGCTCCCTGATCCGGGAGAAGCCCCGGTGGCACGCCAAGATGAACGACGCCGCCATCGTGGCCGAGTGGACGCGGGAAGCCGCCGACCAGGGCCTGACAGAGGCACAGATCCGGTACGTGCTGGCGGAACTGGCGTACTACGCCGAGCTCCGCGACGAGCGGACCGGCATCGAGGTGTCCGGAGTCGACGGCGTGTGGCAGTCGGACACGCTCATCGACGAGGCGCTGCGGTCCCGGCTGCGCGACGCGGTCCGGGTCCTGGAGGACGTCCCCGAGGCCGAGCGGGACTGGCATCCGGGGTCGGACGGACAGGTCCTGGACCTGGTCCATCCTTCACTGTTCTGCCTGGTGCGCGACGTGAGCCGCCCGGAGGGCTCCGACTGGCCGAGCCTGGAGAGAGAGGACGCGCGCTACTCGCTGTCGGACAAGTTCCAGTGGCTGCCCACTGATGTCGAGGTCGACGAGAGCGGCGATGCCGTGTTCCGGTCCTATGTCAACAACGTCCACCCGGTGGCCCATCGCGAGCTGGAGGCCGTCCTGCCGGTCCTCTTCGGGCGGATGCGCCCGCTGTTCGAGAAGGTGCTCACCGATCTGCTCCATCCGCGCCCGGCGCGGATCGAGGCCGACCCCTTCTCCTGGTACAACGACCAGCCGGTCCGCCCCGACGAAGCCGCCGACTACGACGCCGACGCCGACAACGACGAGGCCTGGCTCGCCTACGACGAAGCCTGCGACGCCTGGTGGAGCGAGCGCGAACCGACCCTCCCGGACCCCGAGGACTTCACCCCGCCGGCCCCGCCCGCCGACGGCGCGCACGTGGACCTGCGCGGCCGCCGCCTGCAGGTCATCGTCAAACTCGCCACCATCCACCTGACCCCGGACAAGCCCGAGTACCCCGGCGGCAGCTGGCACGTCGAGGGGATGATGAACGAGCGGATCGTCTCGACCGGCATCTACTACTGGGACAGCGAGAACATCACCGAGAGCCGCCTGCACTTCCGCGCGGCGATCGACGACCCGCGCTACGAACAGAGCGACCACAGGGGCGTGCGAGGCGTCTACGGACTGGAAAACGAGGACGCCCTGAACCAGGTCCTCGGCTCGGCCGAGACCCGCGCCGGCCGCGCGCTGGCCTTCCCGAACATCCTCCAGCACCGCGTCGACCCGTTCCGCCTGGCGGACCCCACCCGCCCGGGCCACCGCAAGATCCTGGCCTTCTTCCTGGTCGACCCCACGGTGACGATCGTCTCGACCTCCGACGTGCCGCCCCAGCAGCCGTGGTCGCCGACTTCGACCATGACGCTGGAGCAGGCCGAGGAGTACCGCGAGCAGCTGATGCGGGAGCGGAAGTACTTCGTCGACGAGCACAACGAGGACGTCTACGAACGCGCCTTCTCGCTCTGCGAGCACTAGCCGATCGGGGTGAGGCCGTAGCCGTAGCCGTAGCCGTAGCCGTAGCCGTAGCCGTAGCCGAAGGCGTGGCCGGGGCCGTCGGGAGCGGTCCCGGCGATCAGGCCGCCGTCGTGGGGCCGGGGCTCCGGCGCCGGCATGCCCGCTCGCCTATGCCGCGAGCGACGCGGGCACGTTCGTCGCCAGCAGCCGACCGATGGCGCGCACGGCTTCGCGCCCCGCGCGGTTGGCGCCGACGGTGCTGGCCGAGGGGCCGTAGCCGACCAGGTGCAGGCGCGGTTCGAGGACGACCTGGGTGCCGTCCATGACGATGCCGCCGCCGGGGGCGCGCAGGTGCAGTGGCGCGAGATGGTCGAGAGCGGCGCGCCAGCCGGTGCACCAGATGATCACGTCCGCTTCCACCGCGTGGGGTGCGCCCGGGGCCGGGGCGTCCCACGCCACGCCGCCCGGGGTGATCCGGTCGAACATCGGCAGCCGGTCGAGCGTCCCGGCACGGCGGGCGGCGCGCACCGTCTCGTCCACCGGCAGGCCGGTGACGCCGACCACGCTCTGCGGGACCAGGCCCGCGCGCACCCTCTGATCCACCATCGCCACCACCTCGCGCCCGTACTCGCGCGTGAACGGCTGGTCGCGGAACACCGGCGGCCTGCGCGTCACCCACGTCGTGGCGGCGCCGGCCCGCGCCAGCTCGGTGAGCAGCTGGAGGGCGGTGATACCGCCGCCGACCACGACCACGCGCCGGCCCGCGAACTGCTCCGGGCCGGGATACGTGACGGCGTGCAGCTGGCGTCCGGCGAAGGTCTCGCGGCCGGGGTAGTAGGGCCAGAACGGACGCGTCCAGGTGCCGGTCGCGTTGATCACGGCGCGCGCCGCCCAGGTGCCCGTGTCGCTCTCGACCAGGAGCCGCTCGTCCGGACCGGAGCGGACCGCCCGGACGGTCACCGGCCGGCGCACGGCCAGCTGGAAGTGCTTCTCGTACTCGGCGAAGTACCGGGGCACGGCGAGCGAGGCCCGCTCCTGCGCGGAAGGCGGGTCGAAGGCCATCCCGGGCAGGTCGAAGATGCCGTTGACGGTCTCCATGCGCAGCGACGGCCACCGGTGCTGCCAGGCCCCGCCCGGAGCCCGGTCGCCGTCGAGGACCACATAGCCCTCGTCGGGCTCGAAACCGGCCCTGGCCAGGAAGTACGCGCTCGACAGCCCCGCCTGTCCGGCACCGATCACCACGACGTCCGTCATCCGCGTGTGCTCGTTCACGATCGGTGGAACAGGCGAATGGGGGTTTTCCTTCCAGGAAGATCGCCCGAATCAATGGCGCCGGGTCTTCTTGCCGTACCTTTGTTTGAGGTGTTTCTGATCCTCAAGGGGGACCAAGTGCGTATCGGGCGGCGGGTACTCGTTCTCGCAGCGTTTGCTGCACTGTTGAGCACTCCGGCGGTGGCGCAGGCCCGCGGCGGGGGCGGCAGCCACGGCCACGGCGGCGGTGGCCACAGCGGCGGCCACAGCGGTGGTCACGGTGGCGGCATCGGCGGCTTCCACGGTGTCGGATTCGTCGGCGGCGGGGGCGCCGGATCCATCATCGGGCTGCTGATCCTGGCGGTGATCATCCTGGCGCTGGTGATGGCCTTCCGGGCCTGGAAGAAGGGCGGCGGGGGGAGCGGTCTGAACACCGGGTCGGACCGGGCGGCCCACCGCTCGGACGAGGCGGCCCGCAAGCGCGCCACCCAGGTCGAGGCGCGGGTCGAGGCGCTCGCCGAGACGGACGCCACCTTCGCCCTGGAGCCGCTGAAGGAGCGCGCCGTCTGGCTCTACACGACCGCCCAGCGCGCCTGGACCGCCCGCGACCGCGCCACCCTGAAGCGGATCCTGTCCCCGGTGCTCTACGTGAAGTGGGACGAGGAACTGCGCGACTACGAGTCGCGAGGCGAGGTCAACGTCGTGGAGATCGTCGCCGGCCCGACAGTCGAACTGGTCAACCTCGCGAACCGCGCGGGGGAGGGCAACGACACCGTCACCTTCCGGATCACCGCGACGCTGCACGACATCGTCCGCCGCGCGAACGGCTCGCACGCGGTCCGCAAGGACGGCTCGACCCGCCCGGTCGAGTACTGGACGCTGCGCAAGGACGCCTCCGGCGCGTTCATCGTCGCGTCGATCGAGCAGGCGGCCGAGGGCGCGCACCACCTGACCGACGCGATCGAGACGGACTTCTGGGACCAGAAGGCGGTCGCCCGGGACGCCGTGCTCGAGGTGGCCGAGAACGTGTCGGTCGCGGGCGCCGGCGACGTCCTGGAGCTCACCACCATCTCGTGGAGCACCGACGCCGACGCCGCCGCGGGCGACCTGAGCCTCGTCGACGGCCGCTTCGACAAGGCGGTCCTGGAAGTCGCCGTCGAGCAGTTCCTCGAAGAGTGGGCCATGAACGACGGCAGCCTCGACTTCACCGCCGTCCGCACCGCCAACCGCACCGTCATGCGCAACGCCGCCATCGCCTCGATCGAAGTGCGCTCCCTGGTCTCCCGCGACCCGATCGTCGTCCGCGTCGTGGTCGCCGCCGAGGGCGTGTACTACGAGGTCGACCGCCGCACCGAGAAGGTGCTCCTCGGCGACGCGCACAAGCGGCGCCCCGTCACCTTCACCTTCGACCTGCGGTTGGACGGCCCGTCGGCGAAGGGGTGGACCGTGATCGCCGCGGACGCCCAGCCCGGATCACAGCTCACGGGGAACCGTTCGTAGGCTGCCGGGTCCGAGGGGGCTCCGTCGACGAGTTCGACGTCCCCCTCGGGCGAGGTCGACGTGCCTTCAGGAGTCCGCCGCGGTGCCCGACCCCGAGGTGACGCCGCGGTCGTCGAGTGAGCCACGCGGGACGGGCACCGATGCCAGCTCCCAATCGAACGTGCACGTCACCGGCGCATGATCCGACCACCGCTCCGCATACGTCTCCGCCCGCTCCGTCACCGCCGACGTGGCGCGCGCCGCGAGCCGCGGCGTCGCCATGTGGTAGTCGATCCGCCAGCCGGAGTCGTTGTCGAACGCCTTCCCGCGCCACGACCACCACGAGTACGGTCCCGCGATGTCAGGGTGCAGCGACCGGACCACGTCCACGTAGCCGGTCTCGCCCAGGACGCTGGTCAGCCAGCGGCGTTCTTCGGGGAGGAAGCCGGAGTTCTTCAGGTTGCCCTTCCAGTTCTTGATGTCGGCTTCGCGGTGGGCGATGTTCCAGTCGCCGCAGACGAGGACTTCGCGGCCGGTGTCGACGGCGCGCTGGTGGAGGGTCCTCAGGTGGGTGTGGAAGGCGGCCATGAAGCGTTCCTTCTCGGCCTGGCGGTCGGTGCCCGCCTCGCCGGCGGGGAGGTAGAGGCTGGCGACGGTGAGGTTGGGGAAGTCGATCTCGGCGTAGCGGCCGGAGGCGGCGAACTCGGGGGCGTCGAAGCCGATGCGGGTGGCGGTGGGGGCGATGCGGCTGAACAGCGCCACGCCGGCGCGGCCCTTGGTGCTGGCCGGGGCGACCAGGGTGTGCCAGCCGTCGGGGGCGCGGAGGTGGGCCGGGAACTGGTCGGGTTCGGCGCGGACCTCCTGGAGGCACACCACGTCGGCGGGGGTGGTGGCGAGCCATTCGGTGAAGCCCTTGGCGGCGGCGGCGCGGATGCCGTTGACGTTGACGGTGGAGACGGTCAGCACGAGTAAGAGGGTAACGGTCGCGGACGTGTCCGCCGACCAACCTCGGGGCTGTGACCGGCTCTTTCGCAGCGGGGGAGGGGAAACGGCTTTGCCTTCGCGGTGATCCTCCCGGCAGGATGCGGAGATGGCCCGCACCGGCAGCAGCCCCGTCCCCGCAGCCCAGGGCGTCCGCGCGCCCTGGACCGCGATCCCGCCGCACTTACGCGCCCGGGTCGCCGAGCTCGCCGGCGGCGGCGAGGTGGTGGAGGCGGTGACGCAGCCCGGCGGCTTCTCGCCCGGACCCGCCGTCCGGGTCCGGACCTCGACCGGCCACCGCGCCTTCGTCAAGGCGGTCAGCGTCGAGATGAACCCCGACACGCCGAACATGCACCGGGACGAAGCCCGCTACACCGCCCGGATGCCGCCCCACGCCCCGGTCCCGAAGCTCCTCGGCGCCCTCGACGAGGACGGCTGGGTGGTCCTCGTCTTCGAGGAGATCGACGGCCGCAACCCCGACCCGGACTGGGATCCCGACGAGCTCCGCCGCGCCGTCGCCGCCCTCGCCGAGCTCGCCGCCGTCCTGACCCCGCCGCCGCTCGACGCGCCGCCGGCCGCGGAGCGGCTGAAGCGGAGCTTCTGCGGCTGGAGCCGGCTGCGGGCGGCGTATGAGGAGGGCCGGGACGACCTCGCCTGGCTCGACCCCTGGGCCCGGGACCGCCTCGGCGCCCTGGTCGGCCTGGAGACGGAGTCCGCGGACCTGTCGCACGGCACCACCCTGGTCAACATGGACGTCCGCGCGGACAACCTCCTGATGACCGCCGACCGCGTCTACGTCGTGGACTGGCCCTGGGCGGCCGTCGGCGCCCCCTGGATCGACCTGGGCTTCTTCGTCCCTAGCGTCTGGATGCACAGCGGCCCCGAGCGCGCCCGCATCGTCACCGAACACCCGCTCCTGGCCGACGCCGACCCGGAAGCCGTGACCGCCTTCGCCGCCGGGCTCACCGGCATGCTTCTGGAACGCAGCAGCCAGCCGGCCCCGCAGGGGCTTCCCACCCTCCGGGGGTTCCAGCGGGCGTTCGGCACCGCGTCCCTGGAGTGGCTGCGCACCCTCATGGCGTGAAACCGCGTGACGCGGCGTGGGATCGCCTGAGCCCCTTCCCTCCTTAACGCAACCGCGTTAACCTCCGCCGCGTGAGCGCGCGAATCAGGATCCTGGAGGCGGCCGAGCGCCGCTTCGCCGAAGACGGCATCGAAGCGGTGTCCCTGCGCCAGATCGCCGCCGAGTCCGGCCAGCGCAACACCTCGGCGGTCGCCTACCACTTCGGCTCCCGCTCCGCGCTCGTCGCCGCCGTCTACGAGCACCGCATGACGCCGGTCAACGCGCGCCGCCTGGAACTGCTGGCGGCACGCCCCGACGACACCATCCGCACCTACGTCCGGGCCCTGGTCGAACCGCTGGCCGAGACCCTCGCCGACGCCGAGAAGGCCGGGCGCCGGTCCTGGTACCTGCGCTTCCTCGCCGAGGCGATGCGCTATCCCGAGTACGATCCCGGCACCGTCGCGCTGGACCGCCCGGAGGCCTCCAGCATCCGGGCCCTGATAGCCGGGCTCCGGGACGCCACCGCCGGGCTGCGCCTGCCGCCGGGCGTCTTCGTCGAGCGCCTGCGCCTGCTGGCCCTGCTCGTCATCACCACGCTCGCCGACCGCGAGCGCCACCCGGGCACCGGCGTCGGCACCGAGACGCTGATCGCCGCCGGGGCGGCGCTGCTCTCCGACCCCAAGGAGTGAGTTCCATGGCCGTCTACGCCACCCTCGAAGAACTGCTCACCGGGCGCGACCTCAACGCCGGACCCCGCCGCCGTCTGCGGCGCCTGCCCGAAGGTGAGGAACCGCGACCCTACGAGCGGTTCACCGTGGCGCCCTGCACCAACCTCATCGGCGCCGAGATAGCGGGCCTCGACCTTCGCGAACCGGTGACCCCGGAAGTGTTCGCCGACCTCGACCGCGCATTGCTGGAATTCAAAGTCCTGTTTTTCCGCGACCAGCACATCACCGGCGCCCAGCACCGCGATTTCGCGCGGCTGTGGGGGGAGTTGGAAGTCCACCCGTTCCTCCCGCAGGGCGACGTCCCCGAGATCGTGCGCTTCGAGAAGGGCACGGACAACGTCGGCGTCGAGAACGTATGGCACGCCGACGTCACCTGGCGCGAGCGGCCGGCCCTGGGCTCCGTGCTGCGCGCCGTCGAGGTTCCCGCGGCCGGCGGCGACACCTGCTTCGCGGACATGGCCGCCGCCTACGACTGCCTGCCGGCGTCGGTCAAGGAACGCATCGAGGGTCGCGTCGCGGTGCACGACTTCACCCTCCCGTTCGGCATCGGCATGGACCCGGCGAAGCTGAAGGAGATGCAGGCGCAGTACCCGGCGGTGGAGCACCCGGTCGTGCGCACGCACCCGCGCACCGGCCGCCGCACGCTGTTCGTGAACGGCATCTTCACCACGCACATCGTCGGGCTGCCCGAGGACGAGAGCGAGGAGTTGCTGAAACATCTGTTCAAGCAGGCGGCAGTGCCGGAGTACCAGGTGCGCTTCAAGTGGGCGGCCGGCTCGATCGCGTTCTGGGACAACCGGGCGGTGCAGCACTACGCGGTCAGTGACTACTTCCCGCAGCGCCGGGTGATGGAGCGGGCTGCGATTCTGGGGGACCGGCCTCGGTAGCGGGCGACGGCGGCTGGGGCGGCTGGGGCGACGGCGACGGTGACGCCGGCGTGGCCGGAGCCTGCTGGTCGGGGACCTGCGGAGCCTGGTGCGCCGTGGAGTGGTGAACCTGGTTCTGGGCTTGGTTCTGGGCGTGGTTCTGGGCATGGTTCTGCGCGGGATGCGGGGACGCATCCGGCGGCGCCGTTTCCGGCTCGGCCGGCGCCGCGACCCCCGCGGCCTTCTCCGGATGCTGCTCCCGCCACTTCTTCAACCCGTCCAGGAACCCGGCCCGCAGCTCGTGCTTGATCGGCTCCAGCTCCGCTTCCCAGGTGTCGATCCCCAGGTCGTTGGCGAACCGCAGCAGGTCCGGGTCCAGGTCGTGCGGCACCCAGGTCCAGGTCGCCGTCCACTCGGTCAGCCGCCGCCGCTCGGCCTCGGTGGCGCGCGCCATCCAGCGCTTCACGTAGGCGCGGCCGACGTCGATCGGCTCGGCCCGGCCCATGCTCTTGTTCTCCTCGGCGTCGAGGAAGCGCTGGGTCGGGGAGGTGACCTGCCACAGCTTCGGGAACCGGCTGTTGGCCAGCGGCGTCTTCGGCGTCTCGGTCGGGTGCAGCAGCCGCTGCGGCATGTCCAGCGGTGACGGGAACGCCTTGTGCGGCTTCGCGTGCTCGTGCTCCTGGTCGCCGCCGTGGCCTTCGCCGGTCCCGGTCTTGGCCGGCCCGCATTCGGCCTCCCCGGAGGACAGCGGCGGCGGCTTCACCCAGACGTAGGGCTTCAGCCACTCCTCGCTGAGCAGCATGGACTTGTCAACCGCGGCGATCAGCTCCAGCGACTGGTTGTAGTCCGAAGCCGCGCCCCACAGGTGGATCCGGGTGCCGTACTCCTGCGCCTCCTCGACCGCGTGCAGCAGGTCCTCGTCACCGCTGACCAGCACCACGTCCGCGACAGCGCGCTTGCGGGCCAGGCCGGTGAGGTCGGCGTGCAGGAAGGTGTCGACGCCCTTCTGCTCGAACTTGCCGTCGTCGCGCCGCACCAGCTTGCCCAGGCGCAGCTTCACCCCGTCCAGCACCCGCAGCGCCCGCTGCTCCCGGGTCGGCCCGGTGGCCGGGGCGGCGTCGTACCAGTAGACGCGCAGCACCGGCAGCCCGGTCTCGGCCGCGGCGCGCTCGGTCAGGGCGGCCACCAGGCCCGGGTAGTCGACGTCGACGCCGGGGCGGCCGGGGTCGCCGCTCACCACGTTCGCGGCGGCGGCCAGCACGTATCCGGCGTCCACCAGGACGGCACAGCGATCCATTGGCTAAACGTGTCACATGGTCGCTGAGCGTGGCAACACGACAGACCGGCTGTTACAACGCTTTGCCGAGTAAGCACTCTGACGGCACAATCTGCGGCATGGAAACGAGCGGGGGGCCGGGTTTTCGCCGGCGAATGCGGAATATGACACTTATATGCGCGGCAGTGGCGGCACTGGCCTCCGCGCAAGGATGTTCGAACAGCTCCGGGACGGTCGGAGCCGCCCCGTCCAGCCCCACCGGGAGTACGGCACCGAGCAGCCCCGGTGGTCCGACCGGTCCGACCGGTCCGACCGGTCCGACCAGCCCGACCGGCCCGACCAGTCCGAGCAGCCCCGACAACAGCTCGGAGAGCACGTCATCATCCTCGGCCCCCGCCAGCAGCCCGCCTGCGGCGAGCTCGCCGAACACCTCAGGCCACTGGCAGCCCACCGGCGACCTCGCCAAGGCCGAAGCCGTCGACGAGACCGTCGGCCCCGACAAGAAGGTGACGGTCCTGTGGCCCAAGGGCCAACCCGCCGACCACGCCCTCACCATCAAGGTCCTGGCCAAGCGCAACGGGGACAAGATCATCGCCAACCTGTCCGCCGCCAACCGCAGCGGTCAGAAGGTCTCCCTGCTCACCGGCACCTTCGGCAGCGCCGCCGCCGTCGACGACACCGGCCAGAGCATGAACTTCGAGGACTTCGACAACGCCTGGACGCTGAAGAGCCCCGGCAACTCCCCATACCTGGAGCAGGACGAGCCGATGATCGGCGACATGGTGATCGACGCGCCCAAGTCGGGCGACACCTTCAACCTGTACTGGACCCAGGCCGTGGACATCGGCGGGATCATCTTGATACGCGACATCCCGATCGTCAGCTGAGCGGCGGACAGCCCCGGCTCCGTCAAGGAACCGGGGCTGTCCCCTTCTCGCTGGATCAGCTCATCCGGCGCGCGCGATCCGGAACGTCAGCCCCAGATCCTCGTCGCCCGCGATCGCCGCCCGCAGCTCCTTCAGGTCCGCGGGATCGCCCGCCGCCGGCACCGCACCCTCGGCGAACTCCACCGCCAGCACCTCGTCGGCGATCATCGCCGCGTGCTCCCGCACCGCCTCGGCGGTCTCGGCCCCGGCCTCCGACCCGTCCGCCACGGCCCACGTCAGCGTGATGCGGTCCGCCACGTCCAGCCCGGTCGCCTTCCGCGTCTCCTGCAGGAACCGCACCACGTCCCGGGCCAGCCCGGCGCGCCGCAGCTCCGGCGTCACGTGCAGGTCCAGCGCGATGGTCTCGCCGCCCGCGGTGGCCACCGCCCAGCCCTCGCGCGGCGTCTCGGTCACGATGACCTCCTCGGGGGACACCGTCACCTCCTCGCCCTCGACCAGGACCGTCGCCGAGCCCCGCGCCCGCAGCGCGGCCGCCAGCGCCGCCGCGTCCGCCGCCGCGATGGCGTTCGCCACCAGCGGCGTGCGCTTCGCGAACCGCGCGCCCAGTGCTCGGAAGTTTCCCTTGGCGCTGTAGTCGATCAGGTCTCCGCCGGCGTCGGCCAGCGGCGACGTGGTCACCACGTTCAGCTCCTCCAGCAGCTGCGCCCGCAGCTCCTCCGGCAGGGCGGCCCAGCCCGGCGCGCCGACCAGCGCCCGGGACAGCGGCTGCCGGGTCTTCACACCGGAGTCCGCGCGGGTGGCCCGGCCCAGCTCGACCAGGCGGCGGGTGAGCGCCATCTGCTCGGCCAGCTCCGGGTCCACCAGCGCCGCCTCGACCGTCGGCCAGGCCGCCAGGTGCACCGACTCCGGCGCGCCCGGGTCCACCGAGCGGACCAGGTCCTGCCACACCCGCTCGCTGATGAACGGCACCATCGGCGCCATCAGCTTCGTCACCGTCTCCAGCGCCTCGTGCAGCGTGGCCAGGGCCGCCGGGTCGGCGTTCCAGAAGCGGCGGCGCGCCCGGCGGACGTACCAGTTGGACAGGTCGTCCACGAACGCCGACAGCAGCTTGCCGACCTTGAGCGTGTCGAACTCCTCCATGGCCGCGGTGACGTCGCGGACCAGGACGTTGACCTCGGACAGCACCCAGCGGTCCAGCGCCGGGCGCTCGGCCGGGCGCGGGTCGGACTCCGACGGCGCCCAGCCGCCGGTGCGGCCGTACAGCGCCTGGAACGACACCGTGTTCCAGTACGTCAGCAGCGTCTTGCGCACCACCTCCTGGATGGTGGCGTGCCCGACCCGGCGCGCCGACCACGGCGAGCCGCCGGCCAGCATGAACCAGCGCACCGCGTCCGCGCCGTGCTGGTCCATCAGCGGGATCGGCTCCAGGATGTTGCCCAGGTGCTTGGACATCTTGCGGCCGTCCTCGGCCAGGATGTGGCCCAGGCAGAGCACGTTCTGGTACGACGACTTGTCGAACACCAGCGTGCCGACGGCCAGCAGGGAGTAGAACCAGCCGCGGGTCTGGTCGATGGCCTCGGCGATGAAGTCCGCCGGGTAGGCGTTCTCGAACGTCTCCTTCGAGCCCTCGACGTACGGGTAGCCGTGCTGCGCGAACGGCATCGAGCCGGAGTCGTACCAGCCGTCGATGACCTCGGGCACCCGGGTGGCGGTCCGACCAGACTCAGCACACTGCGGGCAGGGCATTGTGACGTCGTCGACGAACGGCCGGTGCGGGTCCAGGTTCGACACGTCCCGCCCGGACAGCTCGCCGAGCTCGGCCAGCGAGCCGACGGCGGTCACGTGGCCGTCCTCGCACACCCACAGCGGCAGCGGCGTGCCCCAGTAGCGCTTGCGGGACAGCGACCAGTCGATGTTGTTGTTCAGCCAGTCGCCGAAGCGGCCGTACTTCACGTTGTCCGGGAACCAGTTCGTGGCGTCGTTCTCCCGCATCATCGCGTCCTTGACCGCGGTGGTGCGGATGTACCAGGCCGGCTGCGCGTAGTAGAGCAGCGCGGTGTGGCACCGCCAGCAGTGCGGGTAGCTGTGCTCGTACTCCAGGTGCTTGAACAGGACCCCGCGCTCGCGCAGGTCGGAGACCAGGACCTCGTCGGCCTTCTTGAAGAAGGCGCCGCCGACCATCGGGACGGACTCCTCGAAGGTGCCGTCGCCGCGGACCGGGTTCACCACCGGCAGGTCGTACTTCTTGCAGGTGGCCAGGTCGTCCGCACCGAAGGCCGGGGCCTGGTGCACGAGGCCGGTGCCGTCCTCGGTGGTGACGTAGTCGGCCAGCACCACGAAGTGCGCGTCCGGGATGTCGACCAGCTCGAACGGGCGCTGATACGTCCAGCGCTCCATGGCGGAGCCCTGGAACGTCTCGCCGGTGGTCTCCCAGCCCTCGCCGAGAGCCTTGCCGACCAGCGGCTCGGCGACGACGACGCGCTCGGTGCCGTCGGTGGCCACGACGTAGGCGACGTCCGGGTGCACGGCGACCGCGGTGTTCGACACCAGGGTCCAGGGCGTGGTCGTCCAGACCAGCAGCGAGGTGTTCCCGGCCAGCGGGCCCGAGGTCAGGGGGAAGCGGACGTAGACCGAGGGGTCGACCACCGTCTCGTAGCCCTGCGCCAGCTCGTGGTCCGACAGCCCGGTGCCGCAGCGCGGGCAGTACGGCGCCACGCGGTGGTCCTGGACCAGCAGGCCCTTGTCGAAGATCTGCTTCAGCGACCACCAGACCGACTCGACGTAGGACGGGTTCATCGTCCAGTACGCCTCGTCGGTGTTCACCCAGTAGCCCATGCGCTCGGTGAGCTTCTCGAAGGCGTCCACGTGGCGGCGCACCGACTCGCGGCACTTGGCGTTGAACTCGGCGATGCCGTACGCCTCGATGTCCTGCTTGTTGGTGAAGCCGAGCTCGGCCTCCACCGCCAGCTCCACCGGCAGGCCGTGGCAGTCCCAGCCGGCCTTGCGGTCCACGCGGTGGCCCTGCATGGTCTTGAACCGCGGGAACACGTCCTTGAAGACGCGGGCCTCGACATGGTGGGTGCCGGGACGGCCGTTCGCGGTCGGCGGGCCCTCGTAGAAGGTCCAGCGCGGGGCGCCCTCGGTGGCGGACAGTGATTTGCCGAAGATGTCGGCGCCGCGCCAGAAGTCGATGATCTCGGCGTCCATCGCCGGGAGATCGAGCTGGGCGCTTACGGGGCGATATAGCCTGTCGGCCATGGCGCGGTGCCTTCTTCCTTCGTCGTAGTTCTCCTAAACCGACGAAGGGACGACACTGGCACTCTCTATGAAGCGCCGGTACCGCGGTACCACCCTCCTTGACACACCGTAGACACCGGTATGTCCACTTCATTGCGTATCCGGCCGGTTCTACTCGGACCTCGCGGTCCTTTCTTCCGGCGGCTCGGGGGTGATTTTCACGCGGGGTCCGCCTCCGGGCTCACACCGTCCCCGGATCGCTCGTCGCTCGCCGTTCCGCGCTACTCGTCCCGTCGCTGCCTGCTCGGGTACTCGTGTCATTGTAAGCGGTATGGAAGAGGTCCGGATTCCAATTCGCGTCAAGCCCGGGAGCTCGCGGAACCGGGTCGGCGGACGCCATGGCGAGGGGGCCCTGATCGTGGCCGTGACCGCCAAGGCGGTCGAGGGCGCGGCGACCGAGGCGGCCCTCCGGGCGGTCGCGGACGCCTTGGGAATACCGCGACGCTCAGTGGTGTTGATCACGGGCGCCACTTCGCGAGACAAGGTCATAGGGGTTTCCACCGAGACTCCGGCGGCGCTTCGCGAGGTGGTGGCGGGTCTGCTCGGCTGACGGGCGGACCTGCGAAGACGTCCGGCGAACCGGCCGTCTCCGGTTCTCGTTAGCCCGAATGAGTGAATGTTCGGTGCGCGTGTGTTCGACGGGAACTGGTGGGCGGCTTGGGACGTTTCTCCCCTCACGAAGCGTGATTAGCGGGGGCCCAGCGCGGGCACGCTACACGACGCGTGTGAGTAGGGGGCGGACGGTTGGTTGTATGTGCAGCCAAGCTCGGTTCGAGTGAACTGCGCCGCCACGTCAGAGAGCGAGGATGACGGCCGTGACGACGAGTAGGACGAAGGCATCAGAGACGGCCACGGGGGCCACGCACGCCGCGAAGACCGCGGCGAAGTCTGTAGCGAAGAAGAGCGTGGGGGCCGGCAAGGCGGTGCCGACGCCGACTCGGGCCGCGACGGGGGCCACGGCCTCCCCGCCCACCCGCCGGTCCAGCGCCGGCGAGGCGAGGCGGTCGGCGAGCGGGCCGGCCGCTTCTGTTTCCGGGACCGAGAAGGAGACTCCCATGACGGTCGCTGAGGTGACGGAGCCGGTCACGGCCGGCGTCGGCGGGCTGCCGCCGTACCGCGCGGGCGAGGACCCGTGGTCCGAGGAGGAGGTCACCGAGCTCCAGGCCGAGCTCGAAGGCGACGCCGCCCGGCTGCACCGGGAGATCAGCACCGCCGAGACCGGCATCGCCGACCTCCTGCGCGACTCCGGCGAGGGCGCCGGCGACGACCAGGCCGACGCGGGCACCAAGAACTTCGAGCGCGAGCACGAGATGTCGATAGCGAACAACGCGCGCGACATGCTCCAGCAGACCGAGCGCGCCCTCGCCCGCCTCGCCGCCGGCACGTACGGCGTCTGCGAGTCGTGCGGCGAGCCGGTCGGCAAGTACCGGCTGCAGGCCTTCCCGCGGGCCACGCTGTGCATGAGCTGCAAGCAGAAGCAGGAGCGACGCTGAGCGGCGGGCCGGGCCGGTTGAGCTGGCCCGGCCGAGGTGTGCCCCTGTGACCGAAGGGGTGACCGAGGTGCGGCTGACGGGGCAACTGAAGGCGGGCGGTCCTGGTTGTGACCGCCGCATCCCCTCCTACCGAAGGTAGGGTGTGCGCGTGGCTTCAGATGTGCGTGCGGATGCGGAGACGGCCGAGGGTTCGGCCGCGGGCGGTGGCCGGATGGCCCGATCGGCCGAAGGACCGGACGGGTCCGGGGCGCCCCCGGCGCAAGCCGATGCCCCGGAGACTGCCGTGACCCCTGAGGCCGCCGAGCCGACCGAAGACTCGGAAGACTCGGCCACGAGCGCGGACCAGGAGCGGGACCAGGCTTCGGAGCCCTCCGATTCCACCCCCGCGCCCCGCAAGCCGCGTCGTCTCCCCGTGCTGATCGCCGTCGCCGCGTTCGCGCTGGCGATCGACGTGATCAGCAAGATCCTGGTGGTCCAGCACCTGTCCGACCGCGGCCCGATCCACCTGCCCGGCGGTTTCCTGAACCTCGTCCTCATCCGCAACTCCGGCGCGGCCTTCTCCATCGGCGAGGGCCAGACCTGGGTGTTCACCATCATCGCGGCCGCCGTGGTGTTCGTGATCCTGCGGGTCTCGCGCAACCTGCGCTCCCTGCCCTGGGCCTGCGCGCTCGGGCTGCTGCTCGGCGGTGCGCTGGGCAACCTGTCGGACCGGATCTTCCGCGAGCCCGGTCTCTTCCGCGGGCACGTCGTGGACTTCCTGCAGTTCCCGACGTTCCCGGTCGTGCACTACGACTTCCCGGTGTTCAACCTCGCCGACTCGGCGATCGTCGTCGGCGGCTGCCTGATGGTGCTGCTGTCGTTCCTGGGCATGCAGCCGGACGGCACACGGCACGGGGACGGGGACGGGACCAAGCCGGAGTCCGAGGCGAAGTCCGAGCCCGAGGACTCCGACCCGGCCGAGTGACCTGAGCCCCCTCCCGGCTGCCGGATAATGGTGTTCATGTCTGATCTCCGCAGCCTCCCCATCCCGGACGGCCTGGAGGGCGAGCGCCTCGACGCCGCCCTGGCCCGCATGTTCGGTCTGTCGCGCACCCGCGCCGCCGAACTGGCCGCGGCCGGCCTGGTCCGGGTGGACGGCGCCGAGGCCGGCAAGTCCGACCGGGTACGCGGCGGATCCTGGCTGGAGATCGAGCTCCCGCCGGTCGTCGACCCGGTGGCGGTGCGGGCCGAGGCCGTCGAGGGCATGCGCATCGTCCACGACGACGACGACATCGTGGTGATCGACAAGCCGGTGGGCGTCGCGGCCCACCCCAGCCCCGGCTGGCTCGGCCCCACGGTGGTCGGCGGCCTGGCCGCGGCCGGGTACCGCATCTCCACCTCCGGCGCCTCCGAACGCCAGGGCGTCGTCCACCGCCTGGACGTCGGCACCAGCGGCCTGATGGCCGTGGCCAAGTCCGAGCGCGCTTACACCCTCCTCAAGCAGGCCTTCCGCGACCGCACCGTCGACAAGCGCTACCACACCCTGGTCCAGGGCCACCCCGACCCGCTCCGCGGCACCGTCGACGCCCCCATCGGCCGCCACCCCCACCACGACTACAAGTTCGCCGTGGTCCGGGATGGCAAGGACAGCGTCACGCACTACGAGACGCTGGAGGCGTACCGCGCCGCGACCCTGCTCGCGATCAAGCTGGAGACCGGCCGCACGCACCAGATCCGCGTGCACATGGCGGCCCTGCGCCACCCCTGCGTCGGGGACCTGCAGTACGGGGCCGACCCGAAGCTCGCCGAGCGCCTGGGCCTGGGCCGGCAGTGGCTGCACGCGGTCAGCCTCGGCTTCGAGCACCCGGGGACGGGGGAGTGGGTCCAGTTCGAGAGCCGGTACCCGGACGACCTGCAGAGCGCGCTGGACCAGATCGCGGCCGAGAGCTGACGCTGTCGGCGTTGCGCCCGGGGATGTCCGGGCATTGACGGTTCACTTGTCCCGTGGCGAAAACGGGGCAGTCGACGAGGGCACGCTGGTGGTGGCCGCCCGACCACCCGCGCACCTGGATCGCGCTCGGCGCCGCGCT
The DNA here is from genome assembly GCF_039531675.1 of Catenulispora subtropica. Lineage (NCBI taxonomy): Bacteria > Bacillati > Actinomycetota > Actinomycetes > Catenulisporales > Catenulisporaceae > Catenulispora > Catenulispora subtropica. The sequence continues at coordinate 937 of NZ_BAAAQM010000027.1, read as the reverse complement.
CCTGATCATGACCGCCGCGACCCTGCTCGGCCTGCTCCTGTCCGGCCTGGACCGCGGCGGCCGCCACGGCGCGTTCGACACCGGAGCGCTCACCGCCACGGACGCCGTGGAGGTCCAGGCCGCGATCATCCGGGTGAACGCGGTCAGCGACGACATGGAAGTGCGGGTCTCGGTCTTCGCCCACGGCCGCTACGGCACGGACGAGTCGGGCGTCACCCCGGTCCAGGACCTGACCGTGGAGACGACGTCCCTGAACAAGGCGGTCCTGACGTTCCCCGCCGGCCAGCGCATGGTCGTCCAGGACGTGCTCTTCGACTTCGACACCGGCGAGATCGCGGACTACCCGTTCGACCGCTACGCCACCTCGATGCACTTCGCCGCCACCGTCGCCGGCAGGCCCGCCCCGACGATCCTCCAGGTGATCGACTCCGACCCGGGCTTCGTCACCCGCGCCATCCCCTCGGGCGACACGACAGCCCCGGGTTTCGACCTGCAGCTGCGACGGACCCGGGGGACGTTCGCGATGGTGTGGATGATGTACGTCGTGATGTGGGCGCTGGCCCTGTCCGTGCTGACCGGCGCATTGGTGATCGGACGGATGCGGGCGGGGCTGCCGTGGCCGGCGTTGGGGTGGATGGCGGCGTCGTTGTTCGCCCTCGCGGGATACCGAGGAACGGCGCCGGGGTCACCGCCGATCGGATGCCTGCTGGACTACACAGTGTTCCTGTGGGCGGAGGCGATCGTCGCGTTCTCCATGGTGTACGTCGTGGTGCGGGGGTCGCGGGTGGAGTTGGGGCCGTCAGCGGCGGCGGAAAGGAGCTAGTGCGGCGGAGGGTCGGTCTTTCGGGGTCGGTTCAGCGTGCGGTTGGGCGCGGTGGTTGCTGTTGGTGTGGCTTCGCGTTCGCGCCCAAGGGGGCGCGATGCCTCTGGCGGCCCT
>NZ_BAAAQM010000026.1:0-129349 GCF_039531675.1 Catenulispora subtropica | reverse complement strand
CGGTGCGCGCGGTGGGCGGGGAGCGGCGTCCGCCCCCGCGATCCCGCTCGGCCAGCGCCTCGGCACGGCCTTCGCGATCGGCGCCGTCCCCGCCCTGATCGTGGCCTTCCTGTGCGGCACGGCCTCGGCGGGCGGCTCCTCCCGTTCGATCGCCGGCGTCACCCTGAACTCCCAGCTGCTGACCTACAGCGCGGCCGCGATCCCGTTCACCATGGCGGTCATCGGCGGCCTGCTGCGCTGGCGCCGCATCAACCCCCTGGGTCTGACCTGGGGCTTCGCCGTGGTGGCCGGCCTGAGCTGGCTCAGCCTGCTGTTCGCCGCCCAGGTGAAGAACGTGATCCCGCACCTGACCCCGCTGGCCACCGTCCCGATCGTGACCGGCCTCGCGGTCCTCGCCGGCGCCTACCTGACCGACGACGCGACCCCGGCGAACGGCCGGTACGCGTGCCTGGCGGCGGTGATCGCCTCGCACATCGGCATCGTCACGATCGTGGTGACGATCGTTCTGGCGTAGCCGGGCGACGACGAAGCGGGCCGTGGCCGGGTGATCCCGGCCACGGCCCGCTTCGTTTCCGCTCCTACTTCGCCTCTTCCTCCGGCTCCGCCAGCGCCATCGGCCGGTCCTCCCACTTCGTGGACAGGGCGATCGTCGTACGGGTGCGCGCCACGCCGCGGATGCGGGTGATGCGGCCGATGATGCGCTCCAGGTCCTCGGGGTGGCCGGCCCGGACCTTGAGGAGGAAGGACTCCTCGCCCGCGACGAAGAAGCAGTCCTCGATCTCCGGGACGTCGCGCAGCCGCCAGGCGACGTCGTCGAGCTCCGCCGAGTCCGACAGGAGGATGCCTATCATCGCGGTCACGTTCAGGCCGAGCTGGTCGGGCGCGACCATGGCCCGGTAGCCGGTGATCACGCCGTTGGCCTCCAACCGGTTGATCCGGTCGGTGACCGAGGGCCCCGAGAGGCTGACCAGGCGGCCCAGTTCCGCGTACGACATGCGGCCGTTGGTCCGCAGCGCGTCGATCAACGCGCGGTCCACCGCGTCCATGCTTCCTGACCACCTCTTCGTGTCGGTGCTGGATGTCCGGTTGCGAGCGTATCGGCTCGCCGCCGCGGTCCCCGCCCCCGCGCCGGGACCGCGGCGGCGGCCGGCCGGTCCCGGATCGGGGGTGTGGACCGGCGGCGGGCACCGCCTGTTCACGATCTGTGACCGGCTTCACCTTCAATCAATTGGACACGGAGCGTATAACTCCTTAGAATCGAAGGCGTAGAAGAGATTAAGCCCAAGGGATCCAAGGAGTCAACGATGAACTTCTCCCCGTACGAGCTGCACGCCGCGCACGCCCGCCTGGACGCCCTCCGCAAGCAGGCCGCCGAGGACCGTCTGGCCCGCTCCGTGAAGACCGCCCGCAAGGCCCGGAACCAGGGCTGAGCAGCGGAGACGCCGCTGAAAGCCGGCACCGCGCGCCGCAGCGCGAAGACGACGAGAACCACCCGAACCACCCACTAGAGCTCCGGCCGCCCGTCGCGTCGATCGACTCCCCCCTCGGATCGACGTTCGGGTGATAGGGCGGCCGGGAACAACGGGAGCGCCCGTCCAGTCCGTCCCCCCGGGACTGGAACGGGCGCTCCTTCGTTTTCCGCCACGCGCGGTCCGGCTACGCCTCCGGTGCGAACCGCCGCTGGAACGAGAACGCGTACGCGGTCGCCCCGTGCTCCCGGAAGTGCGCCAGCCGGTCGTGCGCCTCCTGGACCGTGGGAACGTGCCCCGCCGGGATCCACCACATCGTGGCGACGGCGACCGGCTGCGGCTGGAAGAACTCCTTGCGCCGGGCCAGCAGCGCCCGGTGCTCCCCGGAGAACACGAAGTCCCGCAGCGCCCCGATCGAGGTCCAGACCGTCAGGTTGACGATGGTCTCCGGGTCGCCGGGCCACGCGACGTCGCTGGCGCCGAGTTCCGGGTCGTCGCCCTCCAGGAGCCACACGAACCCCGGCATGTCCTTGCCCTGGGCGTTGATCCGCCCCAGGTTCTTGGTGAAGTCCGCGACCGCCGGGTCGTGCAGCGGCGCGACGAGCCGTCCGATGTTCACCTGCGCGAGATGGAAGCCCTCGAAGGGGCCGGACAGAGTGTCGACGGTGTCCATGAGCGCAGGCTACTCAGGCCGCTTACGTCTATGCCGCGTCCAGCAGCGGTCGTCTCGCGGAGCAATACGGCGACGCGCAGCGTCTCCTTGACGGGCGGCGACGGGTTACGGGCGGGCGGACCCGATCTCCCCGCGCCAGCGCTGGAAAAGCGTGTGCTCGACCCCGAGCACGTCCAGGATCTTCCCGGCCACGAAGTCCACCAGCTGCTGCACGTCCTTCAGCCCCGCGTAGAAGCCCGGCGCGGCCGGCAGCACCACCGCCCCGGCCTCGTCCAGCTCCAGCATGTGCCGCAGCGTCGCCCGGTTCAGAGGCGTCTCGCGCACACAGACCACCAACGGCCGACGCTCCTTCAGCGTCACGTCGGCGGCCCGCTGCAACAGGTCCTTGGAGAGTCCCAGTGCGATGCCGGCCACCGCGGCCGTGGACGCCGGGACCACCACCATGCCCCGCGCCGGATAGCTGCCCGAGGACGGCCCGGCCGCGAAGTCGCCGGCGGCCCAGTAGCGGACGGCGTCCAGCCGCGGGTGGTCGGCGGGCCACCCGAACCAGGCGGCGAGGTCCTCGCGCCAGTGCCCGTCGCGGAACCCGATCCCGGTCTCGTCCAGGATCGTGAGCCGCGCCGCCCGGCTGACCACCAGGTCCACGTCCTGGCCCGCCTCCAGCAGGGCACGGATGGTGGCGGCGGCGTACGGCGTCCCGGAAGCACCGGAGACGCCGACGATCCAGGGACGGCGCGGGTGGTCGATCACGCCTCCATTGTCCCCCCGCTACGCCGTGGCCTTCGCCGTGCTCGGCCCGGTGACCGCGGCGGCCACCCCGAGCCCTATGTACACGCACCCCGCGACCACCTGCTGCCGCCGCACCACCTTCGGCCGCCGCAGCAGCGCCTGTCCGACACCCCCGGCCAGCGCGGCGTATCCGCAGTCGCTCGCCAGCGTGATCGCGACCACGACCGTCCCGAGCACCAGCATCTGCGTCGCCACCGCACCGTGCCCGCTCACGACGAACTGCGGCAGGAACGAGAAGAAGAACAGCGCGGCCTTCGGGTTCAGGAGCCCGACCACCGCGCCCTGCCCGAACAGCCGGCCCAGCGGCTGGGCCGGCACCGCGTCCGCTTCGAACGTCGACCGCCGGTCCAGAAGCCGGCGGACGCCGAGATAGATCAGGTACGCGGCGCCGGTGAACCGGACCACGTCGTAAGCCGCCGTGGACGTGGCGAGCAGCGCCGAGAGCCCATAGGCCGCACCGATCACCAGCACCCAGTTGCCGACCGCGACGCCCAGACCCGACGCCATCCCGGCCCGCCGGTTCTGGTCCACGGAACGCGTGACGATGAACACCACCGCGGGGCCCGGGACGAGCGCGAACACCAACGCGGCGCCCGAGACCAGGAGGAGTTGCGAGAAGGAGACCATCGAATAAGACTCCCTCCTCCCCGCCTCCGGGTCATCCGTTTTTCGGACGCACACGGCCGGCCGCGGCCGGGCCTCCCGCCCTCTAGACGCCCAGCCCCCGCACGATCAGGTCGATCAGCGCGAAGCAGAACAGCGAGATCCCCACGAACCCGTTCGTGGTGAAGAACGCCCGGTTCACCTTCGACAGGTCGTCCGGCTTGACCAGCGAGTGCTCGTACCAGAACGCCGCCGCGACCACGGCCACGCCGATCCACCAGAACGCGCCGCCGTGCGCCACGACGCCGAACCACACCAGCAGGCCGAGCGTGATCACGTGGGTCGCGATCGACGCGCGCAGCGCCGCGGCGATGCCGAAGCGCGCCGGGACCGAGTGCACGCCGATCACCCGGTCGGCGGCCACGTCCTGGCAGGCGAAGATCAGGTCGAAGCCCCCGATCCAGAAGCCGACGGCCAGGCCCAGCAGCGTGGCCTGCCACGACCAGTGGCCGGTGACGCCGATCCAGGCGCCCATCGGGCCGATGGCCTGGGCGACGCCGAGGATGGCGTGCGGGTAGTTCGTGAACCGCTTGCCGTAGGGATAGACGACCAGCGGCACCACCGCGACCGGGGCCAGGAACAGCGAGAGCCGGTTCAGCGACGCCGCGGCGGCCAGGAACACCGCCAGCGCGGCCAGCGAGCCCAGGTACGCCGTCCGCACCGACACCGCACCGGTGACCAGCTCCCGCATCTGGGTGCGCGGGTTCCGGGCGTCGATCTCCCGGTCGATGATCCGGTTCATCGCCATGGCGAAGGTCCGGGCGCCGACCATGGCGACCGTGATCAGCAGCAGCTTGGCCCAGTTCACATGGCCGGTGGTCTCGGACATCGCCCACAGCGCGCTGATGTAGGCGAACGGCAGCGCGAACACCGAGTGCTCGATCAGCACCAGGCGCAGGAAGGCCCGGGTGCCGCCGACCACGCCGTGCGCGGCCTCCGGCGCGGCGTTGACCTCGCGCGTGGTGCCGGTGGGTTCCACAGGGGCGGTGGACATCAGAAGCCGTACTCCTTCCAGCGGCGGTCGACCTTCGCGGCGGTCATCGGGTCGGAGGAGATCATCTCGGGCCAGCCGCGGTGATAGCCCTCCTCCGGCAGCTTGCGGGTGGCGTCGATACCCGCCTTGCCGCCGTAGAACTGCTGGTAGGAGGCGTGATCCAGGTGGTCCACCACGCCCTCGACGACCGTGAGGTCGCGGGAGTAGTCGACGTTGCCGAACGCCCGCCACGCCACCTCGGCGTAGTCGTGCACGTCACAGTCACCGTCCACGACGATGATCAGCTTGGTCAGCGACATCAGATGCGCGCCCCAGATCGCGTGCATCACCTTCTGCGCGTGCTTCGGATAACGCTTGTCGATGGAGACGATCGCGCAGTTGTGGAAACCGCCGGCCTCCGGCAGCGAATAGTCCACCAGGTCCGGGATGATGATCTTCAGCAGCGGCAGGAAGAACCGCTCGGTGGCCCGGCCCAGCGGCCCGTCCTCGGTCGGCGGCCGGCCGACGACGATCGACTGGAACAAGGGCTTCTCGCGCATCGTCACCGCGGACACGGTCAGCGCCGGGAACGGCTCCACCGGGGTGTAGAAGCCGGTGTGGTCGCCGAACGGCCCCTCGGGCAGCGTGACCCCGGGCTCCAGCCAGCCCTCCAGCACCACCTCGGCGTGCGCCGGCACCTGGAGCGGCACCGTCTTGCAGTCCACCAGTTCCACCCGCTTGCCCTGCACGAAGCCGGCGAACAGGTACTCGTCGATGTCCGACGGCAGCGGCGCGGTGGCGGCGTAGGTCACGGCCGGCGGGCAGCCGAAGGCGACGGCGACCGGCAGCCGCTCGCCGCGGCGCTGGGCGACGGCGTAGTGGTTCGTGGAGTCCTTGTGGATCTGCCAGTGCATGGAGATGGTGCGCTTGTCCTGGCGCTGCAACCGGTACAGGCCCAGGTTCCGGGCGCCGGTCTCCGGGTGCTTGGTGTGGGTCAGCCCCAGGTTGAAGAACGCCCCGCCGTCGTCCGGCCAGGTGTGCAGGGCCGGCAGCGCGTCCAGGTCGACGGCGTCGCCGGTCAGCACCACCTCCTGCACCGGCGCCTTCTTCACGTGCTTGGGGGGCACCGACTTCAGCTGCGCGGCCTTGCCGAGGGCGTCGCGCAGCCCGGAGACGCCGTGCGGCAGCTCCGGCTTGAGCAGGTCGCCGATCCGGTCGCCGATCTCGTCCAGGTCCTTCAGGCCCAGCGCCAGGCACAGGCGCTCCTCGGTCCCGAAGACGTTCATGGCCAGCGGGATCGGGTCGCCCGCCGGGGTGCGGGCGCCGCGCACGTCCTCGAACAGCAGCGCGGTGTTGGCGTGGTGGTCCCCGCGGGGCGCCTTCTGCACCCGGTCGGTGATCTCCCCGACCTCCAGGTGCGGGTCGACTTCTGCGCGGACGCGCTTGAGCTGCCCTCGCCGTTCGAGGGCCTTCAGGAAGGAGCGCAGATCGTCGTAGGCCATGGTGACCAGTATGTGGCAGGGGCGGGAAGACCCCGGTACCGGTCCCGCAGAGCGGGGTTCGCCGTTACTGTTGAAACGTTAGAACCCACGAGTTCCAGGGAGGGTGGGCGTTGCTCCGTTTCGTGGTCCAGTGGCTGATCCCGATCGCGCTGGCGATCTTCGCCTGGGTCGACTGCCTGCTCACCCCGCGTCCGTATGTGCGGCTGCTGCCGAAGCCGGTGTGGGCGGTGCTGATCGCCGTGCCCTACCTCGGGGCGCTGCTCTGGATCTTCAGCGGCCGGGCCGCGCAGCCGCACGAGCCCCGACGCCGGGCCACCGACCGGGGTTCGGGCCTGTTCGGCTCGCTGGGCCGCCCCGGCTCGCACCAGGCGCGGCCGCGCGTCATCGGCACCGGCCGCGCCCAGACCCCCGGCCGCGGGATCGCGCCGGGTGGCTGGACGGTGCCGCCGGACGACGACCCGGAGTTCCTGCGCAAGCTCGCGGAACAGCTGAAGCGGGACCGGCCGGAGACCTGAGAGCGCGGACCGGCGGGCTCAGCCCGCCGTCGACTGCATGGTGAACCCGAACATGTGCCGGTCCATGGTGAACACCGGGTCGCTGTAGGCCTGCGGGAAGTCCTCGAAACTCTCCTCCACCGCCTCGACCAGGTAGTCGGACACCGGCTCGGCCAGTCCGACCCGCCGCGTGGACCACCGCGCCCACGCCAGGGCGACCGGCTCCAGCAGCTCCAGCTGGGTGTCGTCGGCGTTCACCCGGGCCGGGATCAGCACGTTGATCAGGGTGTCGAACTTCTCCGGGCCGTACAGCGGCGGGTCGCCGGCGAACTCGGTGAGCCCGAGGCGGGCGAACACCTCGCCCCACTCCCGCACGATCGCCGGGTGCGGGAGCTCCCGGGCGTCGTCGCTGCCGGTGAACTCGTCCAGCAGGGTGGGCAGGTCGTCCAGGTCGTAGCCGAAGTCGGCGCCGCCGGGCAGCTCGGCGGGTTCCGGGAGCACCGCCAGGCGGGAGAGCATCAGGGCCCGCAGCGCGGCGAAGTCGTCGCCCTCGTCGTCGTCCTCGTCGAGGTCGAGGTCGTCCAGGTCGTCCAGGTCGGCCAGGTCGTCGAGATCGTCCAGCTCGTCCAGCTCGTCCATGGCGGCCAGGCCGTCCTGGACGTCGAGGTCGTCGAGCTCGTCGAGGTCCTCGAAGCCGGCCAGCGGGTCCCGGCCGTCCACCGCTTCCAGGCGCGCGGCCCCGTCGGCGCCGCCGGCCTCGTCCGGTTCCAGTCCCTCTTCCTCGTCGTCGTACTCGTCCTCGTCGACGACCGTCTCCAGGACCGCCGGCTCCAGCCGCCGCCGCAGCTCCCCGCCGTCGATCTCGTCCAGCGAGAACACGCCCTCGGCCGCCTCGGAGAACTCCGCCCGGATCTCGGCCAGGATGTCCGGCAGGTCCGCGGGATCGACCAGCAGCACCTCCACGACGCTGCCCTGCGCGTTGTTGGCCACGGTCGCGGTGAACGCGTACTTGTCCTTGCCGCGCTTGAACGCCGCGATCAGCAGCTCGCCGTCGGCGAACACGTCGGAGACCGACCAGCCCTCCAGGAACTCCACCGGCTGCAGCGACGCGCCGTACCAGTCCGGCCGCCGCACCCCCTTGCGGAACAGCCGCTCCGAGGCCTCCGCGGCGCGCACCGCGACGTCGGGCGAGGCGACCGACGCCACCGCGCACAGCACGGCCTGGGTCCGGGGCGAGGCGACCAGCTCCAGCACCTCGACCAGGCCCAGCTCGGCACCCTCGGGCTCATCGTCCTGCTGCAGCGCCGCGGTCCACAGCCCGCCCAGGAAGGCCGAGGCCCACAGCTCGGCGTCCAGCGGCGTGCGCACGGTCCGCGGATCGCCGTACACCTCGTCCAGCGCGTCGAAGAGCTGCTCGAACTCCGGAGGCAGCTCGGGGTGCCGCTCCGGCGACGGCGGATGCGCCCGCCGGTTCGGGGTACCGGGACGCGAGGAGTGGTGGGGCTGACGGCGCGGCTTGGGTCTCACCGTCACATGGTCTCAGAAAGGCGGTGCCGGGATGGGGGCAATCCGGGACAGTGCCCGCCCGTCACCCGCCACCACCCGTCATCGGGTCGCTACGCGCCGCTGTGATCATATCCCGCGCGCAGCCCGTTCGGATGGAGATGGCCTTTGTGGAAGCCCCCGAACATCAAGGACAGGATCAACATCACGATGAGGAAGATGAGGGCATACCAGAGGCAGCCGCTGCCGCCCGACCGGCGTATGCCCCGGTCATCGTCGTCGTAACGCTTCCCGGAGCGTCTTCCGATAGCCGCCATAGGTCATAAGATAACTGCGTTAGGGGGTCACTGTGACAGGTGGGGACAAGCCAGTTCGGGAAAGTTCCCGTGACGGCCAGACGCAGATCGTCGTCAGAACGGACAACCGCCGCGGACTGCGGGCCACGCTGTTCCGCTGGGGCGTCGGCGCCATCGCGCTCGTCGTGGCGTTCACGTTCCTCGGGGCGGTGACCGACCTGATCCACTTCCGCAACCCGTTCGCCGAGACCACCACGGTCCGCAGCAGCCCCGTGCTCCTGAAGTCGATCAGCGAGCTGAAGCGGTTCGAGGCGTCCAGCGGCGAGTTCCAGGTCGTGGTCGAGGTGCAGAACAGCTCCTGGCTGCCCTCGTTCCTGGCCGGCAGCGATACGTTCTTCCTCGGCGACGGCACGGTCGGCGCCTACGTGGACTTCACCAACCTCGGCGAGGACAAGGTGCAGGTGTCCGCGGACCGGCTGTCCGCGACCATCACGCTGCCCAAGCCCGTGCTCGACCCGACGGCGCTGGACGTGCACAAGAGCTACATCATCGGCCAGCAGCAGGGCGTGTTCGACCGGCTCTTCAACAACGACCCGAACCAGGTGCAGCCCCTGCTGGTCGAGGCGACCAAGCAGATCGACGGCGCCGCCGCGAAGAGCCAGCTGGTGCCCATCGCCGAGAAGGACACCACGCAGATGCTGCAGGGGCTGCTGCACTCGCTGGGGTTCACCGGGACGATCACGGTGAACTACAAGTAGCCGCGCGGATCTACTTCACGCCCGCGTAGGAGTGCAGGCCGTTCACGAAGATGGACACGACGAAGTAGTTGAAGATGAAGCAGAAGTAGCCGATCAGGGCCACGATCGAGGCGTTGCGGCCCTTCCATCCGCGGGTGGCCCGCGCGTGCAGGTACGCCGCGTAGACGACCCAGGTGATGAAGGCCCACGTCTCGGTCGGGTCCCAGCCCCAGTACCGGCCCCACGCCCGCTCGGCCCAGATCGACCCGGCGATCACCGTGAAGGTCCAGATCGGGAACGAGAACGCCAGGATCCGGTACGCCACCAGGTCCAGCTTCATCGCCGACGGCACGCGCTTCCACATCGACGTCGGGCTCGCGACGCCGAGTTTGGCCTGGGTCTCGTACCGGGACTTGAACAGGTACAGGATCGTCGACAGCGTCGCGACGGTGAACGCGCCGGAGCACAGGACGGCGGCGGCGACGTGGACCACGAGCCACGGCGAGTGCAGGGCCGGGACGAGCTGCTCGGCGTCCTTGTAGAGGACCTCGACGGCCAGGCCCAGGATGGCCACGACGAAGCCGGTGACGAAGACGCCCAGCCAGCGCGCGTTCTTGCGGAACAGCAGGCCGATGTAGATGGCCATCGCCACCGCCGAGCCGGCGATCGTGAACTCGTACAGGTTGCCCCACGGCACCCGGTGCGCCGCGAGACCGCGGCACAGGACGCCGATCACGTGCAGCCCGAAGCCCAGCATGGTCAGCCCGACCGCGAACCCGCCGGCGGTGATCGCGCGCATGTCGCCACCGTCGATCACCGGGTCCGGTTCCTCCAGGTCCGGCAGGTCGTCCAGCTCGGACAAGTCGTCCGGAACGCTGATCCGGTCCGCCCCCGGCGCCCCGACGAGTGCCTCGGCCTGCGCGGGGACGGCGACCGCGGCCGCCTTGACGACGAACGACGACTTCCGCCCGAACACCCACTCCACCGTGTAGGCGAAGAACGCGCCGAGGTACACGAACATCGCGATGTAGATGGCCCAGTTCGAGAACTTCGCCAGCGATTCGTTGATCACTTCTGTGCTCCCACCTTCGCCGGACGCAGACCTCTGCCCACGCCCTTCACCTCGTCCCGCAACCGCGCGTCCTCGGCGCGGGCCAGCCCCGCCACCTGCACGCGGACCGCCTCGTCACCGGCCGGCTTGACCCGCACGAACACCCGCCGCCGGCGGATGCCCAGGGACAGGATCAGGCCGCCGACGATCCCCACGGCCGAGACGAAGACCAGGGTCTTCGAGGGGTCGTGGTTGATGTCGAACTGCGCGTACTGCTTGACGTCGTCGAACGAGATCGACCCCATCCCGTCCGGCAGCTGCACCGTCTTGTCCTGCTCCAGGTCCAGGGCGACGGCCTTGCGGTTGTTCTTCGGGTCGAGCACCGCCTGCCGGGCCTTGGTCGTGTCGAACCGGTAGACCGAGTTCTGGGCTCCGAGGTCGCCGGTGTAGACGTTGAGGACCAGCTCGGGGTTCCAGGCCGCCGGGAAGGCCGAGATCGGGCCCTGGGTGGCGCTCATCCCGGCGAAGGTCGGCAGGAACACGCCCTGGATACCCAGCGAGGTCTTGTTGCCGTCCTTGTCCTTGATGCCGTCGAACAGCCGCAGCATGCCGGTGGACTTGAACATCCCGCCGGCCTCGAAGAACTTGACCGGGCTGCTGTAGACCACCTTGCCCGTTCCGTCGCGGACCGTGATGACCGGCGCGTAGCCGTGGCTCACCAGATAGAGGTTGACGCCGTCGACGCTGAGCGGGTCGTTGAGCTTGACAGCCTTCTGCTTCTTCTGGTCCGAGTGGGCGGCGCTGTAGGTGACGTTCGCGGTGAAGCCGCGCGGCTGGCCGAGGTCCTTCGAGTCCTTGTTGGTCTCGTAGCGGGCCTCGAAGGTGTTGAGCTTGAGCGAGAACGGCGGCAGCTTGTCCGAGTTGACGCCGCCGCCCAGTTCCTGGTCGTCGTACTTCAGCGAGACGTTCTGGAAGCTCTGGCCCTCGGTGATGAGGATCTTGCCCTGGTAGCCGTAGAAGCCCTTGACGGCGAATCCGACCAGGATCCCGACCAGGGACAGGTGGAACACCAGGTTCCCGACCTCGCGCAGGTACCCCTTCTCCCCCGAGACCCACCCGCCGCCGTCGGCGTCGATCCCGCGCACCACCCGGAACCGCTTCTTCTTCAGCGCGGTTTCGGCGGCGACAAGCTTGGCGTCCACGGCGACGCCCGAGCTGTCGTTCCACTGGTAGGTCACCGGCATCCGCGCGAGGTTGCGCGGCGCCGCCGGCGGCGGCTTGCGCAACGTCTTCGCGTGCTGCCACGACCGCGGCACGATGCAGCCGATCAGCGAGATGAACAGCAGCAGGTAGATCGAGGTGAACCACACCGATTTGTAGACGGTGAAGAACTGCAGGCGGTCCAGCAGCGGCCCGACCGTGGTGTGCCGGTCGATCCAGGCGGTGACCAGCGTCGGGTCGGTGTTGGCGCTGCGCTGCGGCAGCAGCGTCCCCGGGATCGCCGCCAGCGACAGCATGAACAGCAGGACCAGCGCCACCCGCATCGAGGTCAGCTGCCGCCAGGCCCAGCGCAGCATCTCCCACGTGCTCAGGCGCGGCAGCGCGACAGCGCCCTGGCTGCTCTCTTCGCGCGGTGCCGTCGACAGGCTCTCCGCGTCCATCTCTTCGGTCGGCGACGCCATCTTCACAGTCTCGGTTCTAGATCGGGGACACGAGCCCGTTGGTCTGACCCTGAAGCCAGGCCACCAGGTGGTTCCACTGGCCGGTGACCAGCAGCACGCCGATGACGACGAGCATGCCGCCGCCGATCCGCATCACGGCCTGGTAGTGGCGCTTCACGTATCCGAACGCGCCCATCGCCTTGCGGAAGGCCACGGCGGTGAGCACGAACGGCAGGCCCAGCCCCAGACAGTACGCCACCCCGATGAGCGCCGAACGGCCGGTGTTGCCGTCGTCCAGGGACAGCGACGAGACCGCGGTCAGCGTCGGGCCCATGCACGGCGTCCAGCCCAGGCCGAACAGCACCCCGAGCAGCGGCGCGCCGGCCAGCCCGACCCGCGGGTCCCGGTGGAACCGGGCCTCGCGGTTGAACACCCGGCTGACCACTCCGGGCACCACGCCGGCGAAGGACAGGCCCATCAGGATCGTGAGGCCGCCCAGCACGATCTGGATCGTCCGCCGGTGGGACAGCAGGAAGGCGCCGCTCCAGCCGGCGAACGCCTCCAGCAGCACGAACACGATGCTGAAGCCGAGCACGAACAACAACGCGCCGAGGATCATGCGACCGCGTTTGGCCCGGGCCGCCTCGTCGAGCGTCTGGTCGCCGAGGTCCACGCCGGTGAGGCCGGTCACATACGAGAGGTAGCCGGGGACCAGCGGCAACACGCACGGCGACAGGAACGAGATGAGCCCCGCCGCCAACGCGATCGGCACGGCCACGAGGAAGCTGCCGTACTCCACCTTCATCTGGGTCGAGGTGTAGGAGGAAGCCAGGTGCGACAGCACGGCCGCGGAGGTGCTCACGACGCCGCCCTACTTCTGCGTGACGACGGTGTCGAGGGCCGCCGCCACCTCGTCGTAGGTGACCTCGCGCAGCGCGCGCCAGGCGATCTTGCCGTCCTTGTCGACGATGATCGTGGACGGCACGTTCTGCAGCGAGGTGATGCCGACCAGCTTCGTCAGCAGCGACTCGTCGTCGCCGTCGACCAGGTTCGGGTAGCCGATCTGCTTGTCCGCGACGAAGGCCCGGGCCTGCGCCTGGTCGTCCCGCGTGTCGATGCCCACGAACTGCACGCCCTTGTCCTTGTAGGCCTCGTAGGCGTGCTCCAGGTACGGCGCCTCACGCTGGCAGGGCGGGCACCAGGACCCCCACAGGTTCACCACCATCACCTTGCCCTTGAAGGTGTTCAGGTCAAGCTTCGCGCCGTCCAGGGTGGTGCCGGACAACATCGGGAACGGCTTGCGCTGGCCGACGGCGAACGCCACCGCGGTGCCGTCGCCGTTCTTGTTCTTCGGCCCGGACGAGCCCCCGCAGGCGGCCAGCCCGAAGGCCAGGGCGGCGGCCGTCGCCACGGCGAGCGACCTGCGTGTTCGTTCCGTCCTGCGCAGCATGTGAAAAGTTTCGCATGCTGGCCGCACCGCTGTGCGACAGGGTCCGCCGAAACGGGCGAAGCATCACGCTCCGCCCGCGACGGCGGACCCTGCGCACTCGTCCGGCTACGCCCCGGCGACGAACTTCTTCGTGTTCTTCACCGGCAGCAGGTCCTTGGCGGGCTCGCTGTAGCGCACCGCGGTGATGCGGCCGCCGATGAACTCGAAGGAGGTCAGGGAGGCCAGGGTGCACTCCCGCTTGCGCGGGTCGTGCAGGAAGGAGCGGTTCTCCGCGGCCAGCCGGCTGATCCAGATCGGCAGCTGGTGGCTGACCAGCACCACCTCGTGGCCGGGGGCCAGCTGCGCGGCGTCGTGCAGCGCCGCGTGCATACGCTTGACCTGCTCCTTGTACGGCTCGCCCCAGGACGGCTTCATCGGGTTCCACAGCTTGAACCAGACCGCGGGGCGCTTGAGCACGCCGTCGCCGACCGAGAACTTCTTGCCCTCGAAGAAGTTCGCCGCCTCGATCAGCCGCTCGTCGGTGGCGACTTCCAGGTCGTGGCGGGAAGCGATGGGGGCCGCGGTCTCCTGGGCGCGCTGCAGCGGCGAGGCCACCACCGCCCGCACGTCGTGGTCGGCCAAGTGGTCGGCGACCCGCTCGGCCATCTTCTGCCCGAGGTCGGACAGGCGGAAGCCGGGCAGGCGGCCGTACAGGATGCCGTCCGGGTTGTAGACCTCGCCGTGGCGCATCAGGTGGACGACGGTCTTGGTCTCGGCCATGGGGTGTCGGGTTTCCTCTCGAGGTTTCAGGACTTCTCGGCTGCCGCGGCCGCCCGGGCGGCGTGCGGCAGGGCTTGGGCGATGGTCTCGACGGCGGCCTCGTCGTGCGCGGCCGACACGAACCAGGCCTCGTACGCACTCGGCGGCAGGTACACGCCGCGGTTCAGCATGGCGTGGAAGAACTCCGCGTAGGCCTTGGAGTCCTGGGTCTTGGCGTCGGCGTAGTCCTTCACCGGCTTGTCGGTGAAGAAGACGGAGAACATGGTCCCGGCGAACTGGACGGTGTGCGGGACGCCTTCCTTCGACAGGGCCTCGGAGGCCAGCTGCGCGATCCGGTGCGCGGTCGTGTCGAGGTGGCTGTAGACGTCGGGGGTGCAGTGCCGCAGTGTGGCCAGGCCCGCCGCGGTCGCGACCGGGTTCCCGGACAGCGTGCCGGCCTGGTAGACCGGACCCGCCGGGGCCAGGTGCGCCATGACGTCGGCGCGGCCGCCGAACGCCGCCGCCGGGAAGCCGCCGCCCATGACCTTGCCGAAAGTCATCAGGTCCGGCACCACGCCGTCGATGCCGTACATGCCCTCGCGGGAGGCGCGGAAGCCGGTCATCACCTCGTCGGAGATGAACAGCGCCCCGTGCGCCGCGCAGATGTCGGCCAGGAACCGGTTGAAGCCGGGCTGCGGCGGCACGATGCCCATGTTGCCGGGCGCCGCCTCGGTGATCAGGCAGGCGATCTCCGGGCCGTGGGCCTCGAACGCGGCCTTCACGGCCTCGGGGTCGTTGTAGGGCAGCACGAGCGTGTCGCCGGCCTGGGCGCCGGTGACGCCGGGGGTGTCCGGCAGCGCGAAGGTCGCCACGCCGGAGCCGGCGGCGGCCAGCAGCGCGTCGACGTGGCCGTGGTAGCACCCGGCGAACTTCACGACCTTGCCCCGGCCGGTGAAACCGCGGGCCAGGCGGATCGCGCTCATCGTGGCCTCGGTCCCGGAGGAGACCAGCCGCACCTGCTCGACCGGCGCGATGCGCGCCACGATCTCCTCGGCGAGCTCGACCTCCCCGGCCGAGGGCGCGCCGTAGCTGGTACCGTTCCGCAGCGCCTTGGTCGCCGCCTCGACCACCGCCGGGTGGTTGTGGCCCAGGATCAGCGGGCCCCAGGAGCAGACCAGGTCGACGTAGCGGTTGCCGTCGACGTCGGTCAGGTACGCGCCGTCGCCGGAGGCCATGAACCGCGGCGTGCCGCCGACCGCGCCGAACGCGCGCACCGGGGAGTTCACCCCGCCGGGGGTGACGGCCCGGGCCCGGTCGAACAGGAGCTGGGACTGGGTCTCGGGGGCCTCGTACGGGTACGTGCTCATGCGGCCATGGTCTCAGATCCTCCGGCGCCGGCCCGCATCGCCTTCGCGGCGCAGGACGTCACCGTCCGGCCTCTCCCCGCGCCCCGGACACGGCGATCGCCGCCACCGCGACGACGATGAACACCGGCAGCAGCAGATAGGCGCTGTGGATGCCGACGCGGTCGGACAGGAACCCGAGCGCGAACGGCGCGGTCCCGACCGCGATCCCGGCCCCGAACATGTTCACCGCGCCCGCCAGCTCCGCCTGCCCGCCGGACAGCGCGATGCCCCGCGCCGAGATGAGCGGGAACTGGAGCGCCACGCCGAGGCCGGCCACCGCGAGTCCCGCGAACATCGGCACCGCCGTGGAGCCCAGCCAGAAGATGACGAAGCCGAGCAGGTTCGCGGCGAACGAGGCGAAGATCAGCCGGTCGATCGGCACCCGCAGCGCCAGCCGTCCCCCGACCGTCCGCCCGACGGCCATGCCCGCGACGACGGCGGTGACGCCGGTCGCGGCGACTCCGGCGGACAGTCCCGCCCGATCCTGCAGCAGGGTCGCGCACCAGAGGGTGAGGCAGAACTCGATGGCGCCGGCGCAGACGCCGGCGAGCTGGTTCATCCAGAAGCGGCGTGGGAGGGCACGGAGGGTGTTCTCGGCGGGAGTGGGCGGCTCGGCGAGCGCGCGATCAGCGATACGCGATGTGAGTTCAGCGGTGCGCGGCGCGGGTTCAGCGGTGCGCGGCGCGGGGACCGGTGCGCGGGTGGCGGTCTGGACGCCCCCGCCGGCGTCGGCGACCGTCACGCAGCAACCCGCGAGATCGGCTTCGAAGACGACCTGCTCGACGTCCGGCGCGAGCCGTTCCGGCTCCCGCACGCGTCCGAGGGCCAGGTACAGGAGTCCGCTGAGCGGTGCGACCGCCAGCAGGGCCGCGCGCCATCCGATGCCGGCCGCCGCCGCGCCGCCGACCGCGAGCGGCGCCGCGATCCCGACGAACGCGGCCACCGCGTTCGCCTCGGTGATGGCGGCCGGGCCCGTTTCGGGACCGTGGGCGCGGGCCAGGGCCGCGGGCACGGCTATACAAAGCCAGCACCCGAAGACACCGCAGACCGCCGCCGCCGGAAGCGTCACCGCGAGCGCCGGGACCGCGCAGAACAAGCCGACCGCCAGTGACAGACCGACCAGGCCCCACCACAACGCCGGTCGCGAGCCGCCGGCCCGGCGGATGTACCGGGGAGCGGCCAGGCCGCCGAGGGTGACGCCGACCGCGTAGCTGGTCGAGTGCAGGCCGGCGACCCCCGCCGAGAGGTGGAGGTCGTCCTTGAGGAGGTTGATCGAAGGGCTGAAGGCGTACAGGAAGAACGCGAACGCGCCGAGCTGGAGGTACAGCAAGCGGGTCCAGCTGTCACGCCGGACCCCGCGGGCAGGCTCAGTAAGGGTGGCGCTCACATCTCACGCATCGCAGATCAACTTTCATCGACGGGTTCTTCCTCGCGCGCTTCCTCGAGCACGGCCTCGGCCACGATGACCGCCTCCACGCTCACTTCCACCGCCTCGACCGGCGTCCCGGCCCCGGCCTCTTCGGCGGCGGACGCGACGGCCTCGGCCAATTCACCCACAACCTCGGGCACCATGCCCGCGGTGTCCGAGGCGGGAGATCCACTCGCCGCTTCCGTCTCAGCCGTCTCAGCCGTCTTAGCCGTCTCAGCCGCCTGGACTGCCTCAGGCGTCCCAGCCTCAACCGTCTCGCCTGTCGCAGGGGCCTCGGCCCCCGGCGTCACGACCCGCTCCCCGAAGCTCACCGTGTCGTACACGTACTCGTCCACCACCGGCTCCGACGTCGGATGCGCCGCCGGCACCACCGCGGCCTCCGAGTGCGCGCCGCAGCCGTAGTCCAGCGACACCACCCGGCCGTCGCTCGGGGCGATCTCGTTCGTGCACACACCGAACGCCTGTCCGAGCATCCCGGCCAGCGGGGTCAGGAAGCCGCAGCCGGAGCAGCGGGCCGGGGCGGCCTGCGCCATCGGCGAATGCGGGCCGAACTCGCCCTCGTGCCAGCGCTCGGCGGCCTCCTCGCGCCCCTCGCGGGAGAGCACGCGCGGGCGGCCGAGCCCCATCTGGTACGCGACCAGCGGCACCGTGTCCCGCCGCAGCTCGCGGTACGGCTCCGGCTCCTGCTCGTCCTCGCCGGTGTAGGCGGGCACCAGGCGGGTGTCGTCCTCGGCGGTCGGGAGCAGGTCGCCGGGGCCCAGGTCGCCGGGCCGCAGGCGCTCGTTCCAGGGCACCCAGTCCGGCGCCAGCACCGAGTCGCCGCCGGCGACCAGCACGGTCTCGTCCAGGGTGACGAACTTCGTGCGCGGGGCGCGGGTCAGCGTCACGGCCCAGTTCCAGCCGCGGTAGCCCCGCTCCTTGCACTCGAACAGGTGGGTCACCACCCGGTCCCCCTCGGCGACCACGCCGACGTGCCGGCCGACCTCGCCGATGCCGGCCACGTCCTCGGCGGCGGCGAGGGCCAGTTCCACCGCCTCGGCGCACACCGGGTCCAGGACCGGCTGGCGGGTGCGCGGCCGGCTGTCTGCTGAGCGGGCTGGGATGGCGGTCGCGGCGTTCACGCCTCGATTCTCCCCCATACCGGGGGTTCCGCGTGACAGCGGTTCGCCCGGCGGGGGTCGCACGGACGCCATCTGCGGCTTGCCGTTTGAATCATCGGCTCCCCACGTCCGCGTTTTCCGGGCAGGATAGGGGCGTGGCCAAGGATCAGACGCCGAATCGGGACGGCGAGGAACGGACGCGGGTGTTCGACGCCCCGGAGGCGACGCAGCCGATGATCCCGCAGCCCCCGCCGCTGCCGCCGAAACGGCCCCGGCAAGCCGCGCCGGGGACCGGGCGGGACGGCGCGCCCGGCGACACCCCGCCCGCCTCGGGTCCCTCGGCGGCCCCGTCCGAGAACGGCGCCCGCGGGCACGACCCGGTGCCGACCCGCACCATGGAGGCCCAGAACCCGGACGCCCTGTCCGACGCGACGCTGCACCTGGCGACCACCGTGCCGGAGCTGGCCGAGGTCGCCCAGGACCTGTCCCCCGCCGACATAGAGCTGCTGACCCCGCTGGTCCCGGCCCGGCCGGAGTCGGACACCGCGCGCTTCCTGCGCCGCTTCGGCGAGGGCACCGAGGCCACCGGCCGCGCGGTCGGCCGGGTCGGCGGCTTCCTCGGCCGCCGGATCCGGCGGTTCACCGGAGCCGGCGGCGCCCGCGAGTCCGGCCTGTCGTACCTGATCGAGCTGCACGCCGTGAACTCGGTCGGCGACCTGCTGATCACGCTGGCGCTGGCGCAGTCAGTGTTCTTCGGGGTGCAGCCCGGCCAGGCCCGCGGCAAGGTCGCGCTCTACCTGGTGATCACCATGGTGCCGTTCGTGCTGCTGGCGCCGGTGATCGGCCCGCTGCTGGACCGCTTCGGCCACGGCCGCCGGATCGCGATGGCGCTGACCATGGCCTGCCGTCTGGTGCTGGCGCTGATCATGGCGCGCACCGTCAACGGCTCGGCCAACCTGGCGCTGTACCCGGCGGCGTTCGGCTGCCTGGCCGCCTCCAAGGCCTACGGCGTCACCCGCAGCGCGGTCATCCCACGCCTGCTGCCGGCGGGCACCACCCTGGTGAAGGCCAACTCCCGCACGTCCATGGCCGGCATCGTCGCCACCTTCGCCTTCGCCCCGGTCGGCGGCCTGCTGGTGCACTTCGGCGGCGCCGCGTCCTGCCTGGTCGGCGCGGCGATCGTGTTCGGCCTCGGCGCGTTCCTGTCGATCCGGCTGCCCTCCAGCGTGGACTCCGCCGAGGGCGAGCAGAAGGCGCAGCTGAAGAAGAAGGACCGGGACCTGGACCCGCGGCTGTCCGAGACGATGCCGAACCTGCGGCTGCGCTCGGTGGGCCCGGCGGTGGTGCTGGCGCTGCGGGCCAACTCGGCCTTCAAATGCTTCTCCGGCTACCTGACCATCTTCATGGCCTTCCTGGTCCGCTACCACCCGCTGGCCGGTTACAAGGACCTGGTCGCGATCGGCATGATCGCCACCGCGGCGGCCGTCGGCAACGCGGTCGGGACCTCGCTGGGCGCGGTGCTGAAGGCCCGGGCGCCGGAGGGCGTGATCTCCGCCGTGCTGGCCCTGACCACCGGCGCGGTGCTGGCCTGTGCCTTCTACTACAACCTGATCACCGTGCTCACGGTGGCCGCGGTCTCGGCGATGAGCGCCTCACTGGCCAAGCTGTCGCTGGACGCGCTGCTCCAGCGCGACACCCTGGAGCGGGTCCGGACCTCGGCGTTCGCCCGGTCCGAGACGCTGCTGCAGCTGTCGTGGGTGGTCGGCGGCGGACTGGGCATCGCGATGTCGTTCCCCGGCAACGGCAACGGGACGGTCGGCTTCGTGGTGGCGGCCGTGGCGCTGCTGGCGGTCTGCCTGGTGACGTTGAAGGCCCTCGCGGATCTGCGCTTCGTGGCACCCAACCCCGCGCAGAGTTTCGGGGTCTAACAGACGGCGCCTACGGGAACACGGTCCGCGTGCGGGCCGTTGTCCGGCGTGCGGGCACCCGACCACGCAGACCACCCATTGAACAACGGGGAGTGACCGAATGTACGAGTTCTTGCTGGCCGCCGCCGTCGAGGCCGAACGCGAGGCGCTCCAGCGCCGCGCCCACGGCCTGACGGTGATCGTCACCGGCGCCGGGCCGGCGGCGGCGGCCACCGGCGCGGCCTGGGTCCTGGCCACCGAGCCCTACGAGCTGGCGGTGTCGGTGGGGATCGGCGGCGGGTTCGCGCCGCGCGCGCCGATCGGCTCGGTGGCGGTGTCCACCCGGGTCGCCGCCGCCGACCTCGGGGCCGACTCCCCCGGCGGTTTCCTGCCGGTCGAGGACCTGGGCTTCGCCCCGCGCGTCGACCAGCCGGACGAGCGCTGGGGCAAGCGCATCGCGACGGCGCTGGGCGAGGCCGGGCTGACCGTGGTCACCGGCGCGGTCCTGACCGTCTCCACGGCCACCGGCACCGCCGAGCGCGCCGCGCAGCTGCTTGAGCGCCACCCGGACGCGGCGGCCGAGGCCATGGAGGGCTTCGGCGTGGCCAGCGCCGCGACGATGGCGGAGCTGCCGTTCGTCGAGATCCGCGCGATCTCCAACGCGGTGGGCCCGCGCGACCGCGAGGCCTGGCGGATCGGCGAGGCGCTGGAGGTGCTGACCACGGTCGGTCAGACCCTGGCCGCCCTCCAGGCGCCGGGCGTCGCATAATCGGCCCTATGCCCGACGCGCTCGCGAACGTCCTGCCCGACAAGCTCTCCATCGCCTACTCGCCGTGTCCGAACGACACGTTCGTCTTCCACGCCCTGGCCCACGGCCTGGTGCCCGGCGCCCCGGCCCTCGACGTCACCTACGCGGACATCGACGTCACCAACTACTGGGTGCAGGAGGCGGACGCCCCGGACGTCCTGAAGATCTCCTATCCGGCGGTACCGCTGGTGGCGGACCGCTACGAGCTCCTGCACTGCGGCGGGGCGCTGGGCCGCGGCTGCGGCCCGCTGGTGCTGTCCCGGGGCGCGGTGACCCCCGACGCGCTGTCCGGCGGCGTGGTGGCCGTCCCGAGCCTGCTGTCGACCGCCTACCGCCTCTTCGAGCTCTGGGCGGCGCGGAACGTGCCCGGCGGCATGGAGGTCGAGGTCCTGCCGTTCCACGAGATCATGCCGGCCGTGGCGAACGGCGACGTGACCGCCGGCCTGGTGATCCACGAGGCCCGGTTCACGTATCAGAACCACGGCCTGACCTGCCACGCCGACCTCGGCGAGTGGTGGGAGGCGGACACCGGCCTGCCGATCCCGCTGGGCGCGATCGTGGCCCGCAAGGCGCTCGGCGCCGAAGCCCTGGCCGAGCTGACCGGTCTGATCCGGGCTTCGGTGGAGTACGCGTGGGCCGACCCCGAGGCTTCGCGCGAGTACGTGATGGAGCACGCGCAGGAGATGGACCCGGAGGTGGCGCGGCAGCACATCGGCTTGTACGTGAACGAGTTCACGCGGGAGCTGGGGCCGGACGGGCTCGCGGCGGTGGAGGCCTTGCTCGCGCGGTGACGCGGAGGAGGGGGCCGGGATGAGCGGAGGGGTGGGGCGCGCGGCGCGCCCCCGGCGAGTGACCTACCCGCCCGCCGCCAAGTCCTCGGCCAGCGCCACCACCGCCGCCGACCCCGGCAGCGCCGGCCGCTGCACCGCGTACGGGTGGAACGACGTCGCGCGCCGGGCCCGCGACGTCGCCCGGACCGGGGTGGCGCCGCTGCCGTCCTCGTTCTCGGCCATGGGCGCGTAGCCGTTGGCGCGCAGGCCCTCCAGCAGTTCCTCGGGCGGGAGCTCCGACACGGCCACGCCGGGGGCGACGCGGCGCAGGCCCAGACCGCCGGTGCGGCGGTCGGCGAGCATCTCGGTGAGGGCGGCGTCGTTGTCGGCGCGGACGTAGCTGACCGCGGCGCCGACGCGGATGCGGCCGTGGCGGCGGGCGACGTCGTCGACCAGGTAGGTCAGGGCCTGCGGGATCTCGTGCAGCGAGTGCTCGGCGAGGAAGGCGTGCAGGTCGTCGGCGGCGCGGCCGGCGTCGAAGGCGCGGCGGACCGAGGCGGTGGTGAAGCGGTAGACGGTGGCGGCGCCGGCCGACTCGATGTCGGCGACCAGGGCCATCTCGCGGGCCACGTCCGGGGCCAGGGGGCCGGGCGCGATCGCCGTCAGGTCGCCCTGGATCAGCACGTGGCGCACCGGCTCGGGCAGCGCGGCGGCCAGCGCCGAGGCGAGGGCGTCGCGCGGCAGGCCGAGCAGCAGCGCGCGGCCGTGGGTGGCCAGGATCCCGGCGGCTCCGCGCACCGGCGCGACCAGGCCGAGCCACACCGCCTCGCGCAGCGTCCACTCGACCAGCTGCCGCACCGCCGGCCCGCTGCGCCGCGGCCGCTCCCAGAACAGCCGGTCGACGACCGCGTCGGTGCCGGTGGTGGCGCCCTTCGGCAGCCGGTCCAGTTCGCCGAGCAGGTCCCGCCGCAGTTCGGTCACCGCCCAGGACGCGACCTCCGCGGACAGCGGCGCCACCTGCCGGTTCCGCTCGTCGGGCATGCCGACCCGGCCGGCGGCGCGGTCCGACACCAGCCAGGCCGCCGCCAGCTCCGCCCAGCGCCGCTCCGGCGGCAGGTCGAGCCACCGGTCGTAGGCCGGCGTCGGCAGCCAGAACCCGGACGCCAGGTCGGCGGCGACCAGCCCGGCCGCGTACGCCAGCTCGGCCAGGAACGCCGTCTCCTCCTCGGAGGCGTCCAGCAGCAGCGCGGTGCGCCGCAGGTCCCTGATCCCGGCCCCGCCGGAGCGCAGCACGCCGGGCGGCCCCGAGGCCCACGCGTCGAGCAGTTCCTCCACGCGCCGGGGCACGGTCGTCGCCGCGGCGGCCGCGGCCTCGTCGGCCCGGCGCGCGTCGTGCTGCGCCACCGGCACGGCCGGCGGCTCGGCGGCCAGGTCCCGGTGCAGCCCGGAACCGAAGACGTGCCGCCGCAGGAAGAAGGCGATCTCCCGCGGCAGGACGACGGTGTCCTCGTTCCAGCGGCCCAGGATGCCGCGCTCCAGCAGCCATTCCAGCGGGGAGCCGGCGGCGGCCTCACGGCCGGCGCCGTCCTCCCCCGGGCCGGTCCCGATCTTCCCGAACGGCGGCCCCCACACCAGCTTCTCCAGCACCGCCTCGACCCCGGCCGGCGCCTCGTCGAGCACGCCCCGCATCCGCGGCGGGTCGGCGGCCAGGGCGGCGATCGCCCCGACGGCCGTCACCGGATCCGGCGTCGCGGGCAGCCCGAGCCGCCGCAGCACCGCCTGCAGCCAGGCCGGCGAGGAGTTGTTGAGGGCGGAGGCGAGCGGCGGGCCGAGGCCGACGGGGTTCTCCCCCAACGCCTCCCGCGCGTTGACCAACGGCCGCAGCCCTTCGTCCGGCCCCCACACCAGGGCCGCGTCGCGCAGCAGCGCGATCGCCCCGTCCACCGTGCCGTCGCCCGGCAGCCCCAGCAGAGCCGCCGTCGACGCCGCGGTCACCGGCTCCGGTGACACCGCGAGCGCCTGGAGCACCTGCAACGTGAACGCGTCCAGCCGGTCCATCGCGAGCGCCACCGAGGCCCGCTGGGAGGCGCGCTCGGCCAGTGCGGCGAGCGACGCCGGGGGCGGCACCGCCAGGTCCGGGCGGGTGGCCAGCAGATTCGCCAGCCGCTCGGCCGGCCAGGCCCGCAGTTCGTCGGCCAGGGAACGGCGCCGCACCGGGGGCGCGGACCGGCCCGCGCTGTCCGGACTCTGAGACGCGCCACCCTCCGCCGGGTCCGCGACGGCGCGCGCCGTCGCCCGCGCACCTGCGCGGGTGGGTTCTGCGGAATGGCCGGGCTGTTCGATGGGCATCACCCATAACGGTAGTCGAGTCCCGACGATCACAGCGTCCGCATACGATACGGATGCGGGCAGTGGGGCTCGTGTCAGCAGAATAGGTAGGGGGATCCCAGCGGTGACGGCCGAGACCGACCAGGAGATGTTCCGCTACCTGGCCGAACTGTCCACGCTGGCGGAGGGCCGCATGTCGCCCACGTCCCGGAACCAGCTCGTCTCGCGCACCCGCGCCGAGATCGAGTCCCGGGTCGCGGCGCGCCGGGCCACGAAGGCCGCCGACGTCCGGCAGATCCTGCTCGGCATGGGCCGGCCGGAGGCTCTGGTGATGGCCGAGGCCAACAAGGACCCGCTGTACGCGGCGCGGGAACGGCAGCGGCGCGGCGCCGACGTCGGCGTCAACGCCTACGGCGCGGCCTCGGTGTTCTCCCCCGAGGTGGACCCGAACGTGGCCCGCCTGGTGACCCCCGAGACCCTCGGCAACCCGCCCTCGGACCGCTACGGCGCGTCCGACTCCGGCGGCGACGCGCTGCCCGGCCCGGAGATCCCGGCCGAACCGGACCCGTTCGGCGCGGGCGCCGCGGACTGGTACTACAGCGGCGAGCCGGAGGAGTCCGGCGGCGACCACGGCGGCGGCAACGCCGGGCCGCAGATCCCGATCGAGAGCGGCGGCAGCTTCACCCCGGCGTCCACGCCCCCGCCTCCGCCCGCGGTGCCCGCGCCGATGGCCTACGGGCCCATGATGCGGCGCACGGCCCAGGGCCACACCCAGGGCCTGGCCGCGGTCGTCGTGCTGTGCATCGGCGCGATCGTCAACGCGGTGGCGATGTCGCCGTACACGATCGCGATCGTCGTCGTCGGCTACGTGCTGGCCCTTACCTCGTACTCGTTCACGCCCGGCGAGAAGCGGTTCGCGCTGATCGGTGTGCCGCTCACCGCGTTGCTGTTCTACGCCTTCGGTCTGTTCCTGGCACGCGGCCGCTCCACGGGGCACACCGGGCCCCTGAACTCCGATGACACGTGGCAAGCGGCCAAGGACGGTTTCACCGCCGTGCCGACGATGCTCGGTCTGCTGGGCGCGCTCTACTTGGTGTGGCGGCTGTTCAAGGCGGTCGCCAAGTCCGGCTGAACCGGAACCGCCGGAGTACGGCGGAACCACGGCGGACTACGCCGGGCCGACCCCGGCCCGACCGCGGTAGTGCGTCGGCGTCACCTCGCCGCGCAGGCACGCGAACGCGACGCCGGCGGCCGACGCCCGGTCCAGGAGCCCGTGATACGTGCCGTCGGGCAGGCACACCAGGTTGGCCGCGAACTGGTCGCCGCCCAGATGCGTGGTCTCCCACACCGGCAGCCCGCGCGCGGCCAGGTCCCGGGCGACCGGCGCGCCGTAGCGGGCGCAGCAGACATCGCGTTTGCCGTGGGTGCAGACCAGCAGCAGCCGGTCCCGGACCCGCTCGCCGAAGCCCGGCGCCGGCCCGGAGGACAGCGCCGCGAGGTCGAGCTCGGCCACGTCGGCCACGTCATCGGTGAGGCGGCGCTCCAGCCAGCGGGCGCCGGGAGGGCCGCCGGCCGCGTAGATCGTCCAGTCCCCGCCGCCGGCGCGGCCGGCCCGGTCCGGACGCCGGATCAACTGCGGCCGCACGTCGTACGCCGGGGCGACGGTGAGCACCTCGGCGGCGGCCGGCGGCAGGTCCGCGGGCAGACCGAAGGCCGGCCACGGTCCCGGATGCTCGACGGCCAGCCACGCCTTCGCCCGCGGCGGCGCGGTGTCCGCCATCGGCTCCCGAGCCGTGCGGCACACGGCGGCACAGCCCCCGAGGGCGGAATCGCAGACGGACACGGGCGGCTCCCCGGCGGTGCAGGCGACACGGAGTACATGAGGGTAGCCTCACCTTACCCCTCGGGGACGGCGCCCTATCCCCGGCGCCGTCCCCGCTCGCCCGAACCGGTGACCCGCTACGCCAGCGCGTCGTTGAGAACCCGGCGCAGAACGCCGCCCACCGCCAGGTACACCAGGATGGCCAGTCCGTAGTTCAGGAACACGTTGAGTTTCGGATTGTCCGGGGTGAACAGGTCCTTGAACCAGGTGGCCAGCCACCCGGCCCAGTCCGCGTCGGTCCGCACGATGTCGTTCCCGCCGTTGGCGTCCAACAAAACGAAGACGATGTGCAGAGCCAGGATGATCGCGATGATGACGGCGGCGAGGAAGACGAGGTCTCCGGCCGCCCGCTTGCCATCCGTTCGATACATGCGACCCCGATAACCCGTTCGACTCGGGGAAAACTCCGTCCGGGAGAGCCCGGATAGGCTCATCACATGATCGCAGCGTCCTTCACCGTGGGCTTCGACCTCGACATGACCCTGATCGACTCCCGCCCCGGCGTGCACGCCGTGATGACCGAGCTGGCGCGGGAGACCGGCGTGTACATCGACGCCGACGCCGTGGTCGGCCGCCTCGGGCCGCCGCTGGACGAGGAACTCGCCCACTGGTTCCCGGCCGAGGCGATCCCGGCGGTCGCCGACCGCTACCGGGCGCTCTACCCGGACTTCGCGATCAAGCCGACCCCGGCCATGCCCGGCGCCGCCGAGGCCTACGCCGCCGTCCGCGCGGCCGGCGGCCGGGTCCTGGTGGTCACCGCCAAATACGGCCCGAACGCCGCACAGCACCTGGAGCACCTCGGCCTGGCCCCGGACATCCTGGTCGGCTGGCACTGGGGCCCGAAGAAGGGCGAGGCGCTGCTGGAGCACGGCGCCACCGTCTATGTCGGGGACCACATCGCGGACATCCACGGCGCCCGCGCGGCGGACGCGGTGGCGGTCTCGGTGGCCACCGGGCCGGTGCCGGCCGCGGAACTGGCGTCCGCCGGAGCCGACGTCGTGCTGGCCGACCTGCTGGGTTTCCCGGCCTGGCTGGACGGGTATCTGGCCGCCTGATCGGCGCGCCGTGATAACGCTGCCCAAGGGGGACGTTCCCTGGTTACGCTTACCCCGCAAGAGTGAAACACCGACGACGACAAGCAGACGCGAGGGTCCCACCGTGCCTACCGGCAAGATCAAGTGGTACGACACCGAAAAGGGTTTCGGCTTCATCACCCGCGACGACGGGCCCGACGTGTTCATGCACTCCTCCGCCCTGCCCGCCGGGATGACAGACATCAAGGCCGGGCAGCGGGTGGAGTTCGGCGTGGCGGCGGGCAAGCGCGGCGACACCGCCATCGGCGTGCACGTGCTGGAGACCCGGCCGAGCGTGGAGAGCGCCATCGCGGCGCGGGACCGCAAGCCGGCCGAGGAGATGGTGGTCATCGTCGAGGACGTGATGAAGCTGCTGGACGGCATGTCGGAGACGTTCCGCCGGGGCAAGTACCCGGACCGGGCCACCTCCCGCAAGCTGGCCGGCGTGCTGCGCGCGGTCGCCGACCAGCTGGAGAGCTGACGACCAGGCCACCGCATCGTGAACGGCCCTGCCCGATCCCGGGCATCGCTCGCATAATCGCAGCATGAGCGCTGATCGGAACATAGCCCGGGTGACCGCCACGTCCGCCGTCCACGCCGGACGGATCACGACGAATCCGACGCCGCCGATCGACCTGTCGGCGACGTACCACCTGCCCGGCGTGGACGCCGGCGGCGAGAGCTACGCCGAGCTGGTCGCCGGCCGGGGGCCGACGGCCGAGGGCGGGCTGGTCTACCAGCGGATGTGGAACCCGACCACGGCCGGCTTCGAACAGGCGCTCGCCGAGCTGGAGGGGCTGCCGGAGGCCGTGTCCTTCGGCAGCGGGATGGCCGCGATCAGCGCCTGCCTGCTCGCCGCCACCGCGGTCCCGGCCGCCGGGGGGAAGCGGCACATCGTGGCGGTGCGCCCGATCTACGGCGGGACCGACGGGCTGCTCAGCAAGGGCACGCTCGGCACCGAGGTGACCTGGGTCGACGAGGTCGCCGGGATCGCGCCGGCCCTGGCCGCGCGGCCGGACACCGCGCTGGTCGTGGTCGAGACCCCGGCCAACCCGACGGCACGGCTGCTCGACCTGGACGCCGTGGCGGCGGCCTGCGGCGACGTCCCGTTCCTGGTGGACTCCACGTTCGCCACGCCGGTGCTCCAGCAGCCGGCGCGGCACGGCGCGACGCTCGTCGTGCACAGCGCGACGAAGTACATCGGCGGGCACTCCGACGTGCTCGGCGGCGTCGTCGCGACCACCGCCGAGTGGGCCGCGCGGCTGCGGGACATCCGGATCCAGACCGGCGCCCTGCTGCACCCGCTGGCCGGCTACCTGCTGCACCGCGGCCTGCAGACGCTGCCGCTGCGGGTGAAGCGCGCCTCCGAGACGGCGCAGACGGTGGCCGAGTGGCTGGCCCGCCAGCCGGCGGTCGAGCGCGTCCACTACCCCGGCCTGCCCGGCGGCGACCCGGACGGCCTGGTCGGTCCGGACCGCCAACTGCTGCTGCCCGGCGCGATGATGGCGTTCGAGATGCGCGGCGGGTACGACGCGGCGGCCGCGGTCGCCGAGAACGTCCGGCTGATCCTGCACGCCGCCTCGCTCGGCGGCGCCGAGTCGCTGATCACGCACCCGGCCTCGCTCAGCCACCGCAACGTCGCCCCGGACGCCCGGCCGGACGCCGGACTGCTGCGGTTCTCGATAGGGCTCGAAGACGCGGAGGACCTGGTCGCCGACCTCGACACGGCGTTCGCGAAGCTGTAGCCGCGGCGGGTCGTCGGCCGTCGGCGGTCGCCCGCGGCGGTCGGCGGCCCTGCGCGATCACCCGTTTCCCTCGGCGCCGTTATGCGCTTCACCCCAGTCTGTGGTGCCCTGTTACTCGTGTTCGACAGCAAACTCTTCCTCGAGGCCTACATCACCCTGTTCGTGATCATGGACCCGCCGGGCACGCTGCCGATCTTCCTGGCGCTCACCAACGGCCGGACCAAGGCGCAGCGGCAACGCGCGGCGTGGCAGGCCGCGACGGTCTCGTTCTGCGTGATCTGCGTCTTCGCCCTGTTCGGCCAGCAGATCCTGGACTACCTCGGGGTGACGCTGCCCGCGCTCCAGGGCGCCGGCGGCCTGCTGCTCCTGCTCATCGCGCTGGAACTGCTGACCGGCAAGAGCGAGGAGCCCTCGAGCGCCAACGAGGCGGTGAACGTGGCCCTGGTGCCGCTGGGGACGCCGCTGCTGGCCGGGCCGGGCGCGATCGTCGCGGTGATGGTGTTCGCCAAGCGGGCCGGGACGGCGCACTGGGCCGGGATCGACGCGGTGGCCCTGGCCATCGTCGCGATCCACCTCACGCTCTGGCTCACGATGCGGTTCTCGGTCCAGGTCATCCGGGTCATCAAGGACTCCGGCGTGACCCTGGTGACCCGGATCGCCGGCCTGCTGCTGTCCGCGATCGCCGTCCAGATGGTGGCCGACGCGGTGCGGGCGTTCATCAAGGCCGGCTGACCTAGGCTTGACCGGTGAGTTTCGGACAGCAGTTCCTCGACCAGATCGACGCCTCGGCGCACGAGTTCACCTTCCCGTTCCTGGACCACGGGTACTACCACGCGATCGACGTCCGCCTGCACGTCTACCGCGACGAGAAGCGCTGGGCCGTGGTGATCGAGACGGTCGGCTACAACGCCGGCGCCCGCTCGGTCACCGACGCGCTCACCGCCTTCGGCGTCCGCGCCGGCCGCCAGATCGAGCGTGTGGAGAACCTCGACGAGCTCCTCGACGACGACGGGAACTACGTCGGCGGCAAGCCGATCCGGGTCCGCGGCCAGGACCTCACGGTCGAGGCGTCGGGGTGGGAGTACTTCCCGGAAGTGGTCCGCGAACTCGTCCCGGCCCACCGCGACCTGCTGTTGGCCGACGAGTCCGAACTGCGTTCCCTGATCCCGCCCGATCTGCCGGAGATCCTCCGCCTGGAGTCCTGGCACCATCCGGACTCCCTGGTCGAGCGCCCGAGCCGGGAGGAGGCCTTCCAGCTCATCGCGAAGGTGCTCGACAGCGGGAACCCGCACGAGTACCGGCCGACGCGGGCGCCGAACACGCACTGGTCGTACTGGCCGGAGTCCGGGACGGCGTAGGCCCGGACTCCTCCGGCGCCCGGTTCAAGCGGCCGCCGCGGCCGACTCACGGTCCTCGGCCCCCGAAGGCGTGGCCGGGGCCGCCTGAGCCAGCGCGGCCCGCATCGCCCTCGCCCCCGGCAGGAAGGCCGCCGCGACCAGCGTCACCGCGGTACAGCCGAGTGCCCACCAGAACGTGGTGCCGTAGGCCGACGCCACCTTCGCCGCCGTCGGCGCTCCGTCGCCGAAGCCGCGGACCAGCGTCACGGCCAGGACCGCGGTGCCGATCGAGCCGCCGACCCGGTTCAGGATGTTGAAGGTGGTCGTCGCCTGGGCGATCGACTCCCGGCGCAGCGTCGAGTAGCCGGCGGTGATCAGCGGTGCCATCACCAGCCCGAGGCCCAGACCGCGCAGGAACAGCGGAGCGGCCAGCGACAGTGCCGTCGTCGAGGCGCCGACCAGGGCGAACGGCACGGTCGCCGCCGTCGCCCCCGCCGTGCCGGCCATGACCAGCACTCGCGGCCCCACCCGGTTCGTGAGCCGACCGGCGACGAACGTCGACAGGGCCGTGCCCACCCCCTGCGGCGCGAGCACCAGCCCGGCCCGCAGCGCCGAGAACCCGTGCGCCTGCTGGTAGTACAGCGGCAACAGGAACATCGCCCCGAACAGCGTGGCGCCCAGCAGCAGGGCGTTGAGCATCGCGACACTGAACGCCCGGTTCGCGAACAGCCGCAGGTCGAGCAGCGGGGCGACCTTGGTGCGCAGGCTGTAGAACACGAAGGCCACCAGCAGCGCCACGCCGCCGGCCATCGGCAGCCACGCCGCCGGCGCCCCGAAGCCCCCATGGTCCCCGGCCGCCGAGCAGCCGTACACCAGGGACGCGAGCCCGGGCGCGATCAAAGCGAAGCCGCGCACGTCGAGCCGCGCCGCGCCACCCGATGACCCGCGCCCCGCCATGCCCTCCACCGCCGGCACCCACCGCCGCACCAGCACGATCGCCAGCAGCCCGATCGGCAGGTTGACGAAGAAGATCCAGCGCCAGCCGAGTTCGGCCAGCAGCAGCCCGCCGACCGCCGGGCCCAGCACCGGCAGCAGCGCCATCGGCACCGACATCACGGCCATCACCCGCGCCATGTGGCGCGGCCCGACGGTACGCCCGAGCAGAGCCTGCCCCACCGGCTGGATCAAGCCGCCGCCGAGCGCCTGCACCACCCGGAAGGCGACCAGGCTCGGGACCGACCACGCCAGGCCGCACAGCAGGGACCCGGCCAGGAAGGCGCCGACCGCGGTCAGCCAGACCCGGCGCCCGCCGAACCGGCCCATGGCCCAGCCGGACAGCGGCACCACCACCGACAGCGTCAGCAGATACGCCGTCGACACCCACGCCACGGCCGACAGCGTCGACCCGAACTTCTCGGCCAGCGTCCGCGTGGCCACCGCGACCACCGTCGCGTCCAGCATCGCCATGGCCGCGCCGAGCACCAGCGCGGAACCGATCTTGAGGTACTCCCGGGGCAGCCGGTCGGCACCCCGCCGCTGGTCGGACATGATCATCCCTCCCCAATGGACTTTTCGGTCCAATCTTTTGGACTCAACAGTCCAAAAGATTAGACTCATGAGTCCAGATAGACAACCGCGCCGTCTCCGCGGGAGAGAATGAGGGCCATGACCGCGACCGCAGCCGACATCCAGGGCAACCCGAAGAAGCGCCGCGCGATCCTGGACGCCGCCACCACGGTGTTCCTCCGCGAGGGCTTCAGCCGGGCGAGCGTCGACGCGATCGCCGCCGACGCCAAGGTGTCGAAGCAGACCGTCTACAACCACTTCGGCGACAAGAACACCCTGTTCATGGCGGTGACCGACGCGGTCCAGGACATGGTGGTCGCCGACATCATGGAGCTGATGGACTCCGGTTTCCCCGACCCCTCACGGCTCACCGGCCCGGGCGACCTCCGCGCGGCGCTTCTGGACCTGACCCGCGCCTGGATCCGCGCCGTCTACACCGGCCCCCTGGTGGACCTCCGCAAGCTCGTCGACTCCGAAGCCGAGCACCACCCCGAGCTCCGCGAGCGCTGGTTCCGCAACGGTCCGGGCCGCACCTACCCCCGTCTCAACCGGCTGCTGACGGAACTCGCCCGGGCCGGGCTGCTCGACGTGCCGCAGGACGTGCTGGCCGAACCGGACCTGCTGGCGCACCAGCTCACGGCGCCCACGGGAACCGACGTGCGGCGCATCCGGCCGGACATGGACTTCGAGGCGGAGTTCGAGAAGCGGGTCGCGCGGGGAGTGGACTTCTTCTTGCGCGCCTACGAGCCGCGCTCCTAATGTCCTGCGCCGGAAATCCGGTGCCCGACGGCTGAGGCGAGCTTGTGGTGTGAAGGTGATGGAAATCGGCTTCAGGGGCGGGCCTGGCAAGTCGGATGAACTGCCTCGACCTGGTTGGTCGTGGCTGTTCAGCTTGGCCGCGCAGCGGTCAACGCACCGGCGCCGCCAGGGTCGTTCCTGGAGTCGATCTCCGCAGCGGATTCCCGGCGCAGGACACTAGGGATGCGAGCCGATCGCCACGGATATCGATCCGTCCAACGGGCACGTCCACAGCGGCGTCCGCCGCCCGCGGGTGGCCATCATCGGGTGCCCGTGGCTGGGCACGCAGGGCGGCCATTCGATGACCCGCCCGCTGATGGCGAGGTTGGCCTGCACCAGACGCTGGGTCTGCGCGGCCAGGTAGAGCGTGCGCGAGTCGGTGTCGAGTATCGCCGCGCCGAGGGTGAGCAGGCCCACCTTCACGCCGGAGACGATCAGCTCGGCGGTGGCGCCGAGTCTCGGGTCCGAGCCGGAGTGGTCGTCAGCGAGCTGACAGTCGAGTCCGGCCGCGCGCAGATCACGGGCCACCGGCTCGAAGGCCTCCACCAAGGACTCGTCCACGCTATCTAGCGTATGCGCGGAATCCGCAGATGCACAGACCCTTTGCACGTGCAGTTCCCAGCCCTTGGCCCGGGCGCCCGAAAAGTGATCAGTGTGCTGTTTCCGGACTGTCAACGCCTGAGGACGGCCCGGAGTTGTAGCGGGTCAGCAGCTCGGCGAAGGCCGCGACGTCCTCCTCGCTCCATCCCGACAATCTTTCGGAGACCGCGGCGTGGCGGCTCTCCGTCACCTGCGCCAGGATCTCGGCCCCGGCCGGCGTCAGGCGCAGCAGATGGGCGCGGTGGTCGCCCGGGGCCGGGAGGCGCTCCAGGAACCCGAGGCGCTCCAGGGTCTGGACCTGGCGGCTGACCGTGGACTTGTCCAGGCCGTAGTGCGCCGCCAGGTCCTTGGCGAGGCAGCCACCGGAGTCCTCGGTCTCCTCCAGGTGCGCGAGCAGGGTGTACGACACCAGCGTCAGCTCCGGGTGCAGACGCCCGGCGAAGGCGCGGGCCCGCCGGGCGAAGACGGTCATCTCCCGCTGGATCGCGTCCACCACCTCATCGCGCCCCCGCACCTCACGGTGACGCGTCTCACGCTCCGTCACGACCACCCTCCTTCCACTTAGTTGTATAGTACATCTAGAAGTAGGTTGTAGTTAGCAACTACATGGGAGAAGAAGGCATCCGATGGCAGCCCCGCAGAACCCGGCCCAGGTCCGTCACGTCCTCCTCCACCTGATCACCCCACTCCTGATGTGCGTCGGCATGGGCCTGGCCTACATGAGCGCCTTCATGACCCCGCACCCGCACCACGTGAAGGTGGCCGTGATCGGCGAGGGCCCGCAGACGGCCGCGGTCGCCCACGCCGTCCAGACGAAGGCCGGGGACGCGCTGACGGTCTCGACGCTGCCGACCGTCGACGCCGCCGTCGCGCGGCTGCACAGCCGCGATCTGGCCGGCGCCTTCGTCCCGGACCCGGCCCGGCCTCAGCTCTACATCGCCGAGGGCGACAGCGATTCCTCGGCCACCGTCGCCTCCAAGGTGTTCACCACGGTCGCGGCGGTGGAAGGCAGGCCGCTGACCGTCACCGACGTCGCCCCGACCACCGCCGACGATCCGACCAACGCGGGCGCGTTCTTCCTCATGGTCGCGGTGAGCATCGGCTCCTACAGCGCGGTGGCCGCGATCGGCGCCGGCGCGGCGACGTGGTCGCTCAAGCGGAAGACCGGCCTGGCATTCGGCGTGGCCACCGTGGTGAGCGCCGTGGGCGCGGTCCTGGCCGGACCGGTGTTCCACCTGGCGCACCACAGCCTGCTCGGCGTCTGGGGTCTGTCCTGGCTGTACGCGGCCTCGATTCTGCTCGTCGGCGTGGGGCTGCACACCTTCCTCAAGCGGTGGACCACGCTGGTG
The DNA here is from genome assembly GCF_039531675.1 of Catenulispora subtropica. NCBI lineage: Bacteria > Bacillati > Actinomycetota > Actinomycetes > Catenulisporales > Catenulisporaceae > Catenulispora > Catenulispora subtropica. Next base: position 95,252 of record NZ_BAAAQM010000026.1, on the reverse strand, counting down.
ATGATGGTCCTGTTCGTGATGCTGAACTTCACCAGCTCCGGCGGCCTGTTCCAGCCCGAGCTGCAGAACGGCTTCTTCGGCGGGCTGCACGGCTTCTGGAACGGCGCCGGCCTCGTCGAGGGTGTCAGGAGCCTGCTGTACTTCGGCGGCGACGGCGTCGCGCGCCACGCCTGGACGCTCGTCGCATGGGTCGGCGTCGGCGCGCTCACGGTCGGAGCGGCCGCTCTGGCTGAGCGCCGGAACCGGGTGCCCGCCGTCGAGACACCGGTCGAGGCCGAGGAGGAGATGGAAGAGCTCGTAGCCGTCTGATTCTGATCGGATCACTCTTCGGTCGCGCAGAAACGCGCGGCCGAAGTCCTCGTTTCATCGATCACCGATCCGTGAGATCTTGTCGGCTATGGACGCGCCTGAGATCTCCATCATCCCGAAGCCGCTGCACATAGCGCGTGGAACCGGTGAGCTCCTCTTCAGTTCCGAGACCCCTGTGACGCTGCTCGACGGCGTGCCCGAACTCGGCCCCGAGGGCTACCGCCTGACCGTGACCGAAGCCGGCGTCGTCTTCGAGGCCGGGAGCCCGGCGGCGGTCTGCTACGCCGAGCAGACGCTGCGCCAGCTGCTGCCGCCGGTGGCGCTGCGCGAGGCCGGCGACACCGGACCGTGGCCGATCCCGCGGGTGCAGATCATCGACACCCCGCGCTTCCGTTGGCGCGGCGTGCTGCTGGACGTGGCGCGCCACTTCCTGCCCAAGCGCGAGGTGCTGCGGTTCCTGGACCTGATGGTGCTGCACAAGCTGAACGTCCTGCACTGGCACCTGACCGAGGACCAGGGCTGGCGCGTGGAGATCAAGCGCTACCCGAAGCTGACCGAGGTCGGGTCCTGGCGCCGGGAGACCGTCGGCGACGGCGAGCCGCACGGCGGCTTCTACACCCAGGACGACATCCGCGAGATCGTCGCCTACGCCGCCGAGCGGAACATCACCGTCGTCCCGGAGATCGACGTCCCGGGGCACTCCACCGCCGCCATCGCGGCGTACCCGGAGCTGGGCAACCAGGACGTGCCCTCGGCCGCCGAGCCGCGCGAGGTCTGGACGCTCTTCGGCATCGCCACCACGGTCCTGAACGTGGAGGACTCGACCATCGAGTTCTACAAGAACGTCATGGACGAGATCTGCGACCTGTTCCCCGGCGAGTACGTCTGCCTCGGCGGCGACGAGTGCCCGAAGGACGAGTGGAAGGCCAGCGCGCGGGCACAGCAGCGCAAGGCCGAGCTCGGCCTGACCACCGAGGAGGAGTTGCAGGCCTGGTTCCTGCACCAGATCAGCGCGCACGTCGCGGCCAAGGGCCGCAAGCTGCTCGGCTGGGACGAGATCCTGGAGGGCGAGCTGTTCCCGGGCACCGTCGTGTCCTCGTGGCGCGGCACCGACGGCGCGGTCGAGGCGGCGCGCCGCGGCCACGACACCCTGACGAGCCCCTACAACTGGGTCTACTTCGACTACCGGCAGTCCGACGACGAGGGCGAGCCGGGCGCGCCCTGGGCCGCGCCGACCAGCCTGGAGCGCGCCTACGGCTTCGAGCCGGTGCCCGCGGACATGCCCGAGGAGGACGCCGGCCACGTCATCGGGTCCGAGGCCACGCTGTGGAGCGAGTACATGCCCTCGCCGCGGATCGTCGACTACCAGGCCTTCCCGCGCCTGTCGGCCTTCAGCGAGACGGTGTGGTCCGGTGAGGAGCGCGATTTCGCCGAGTTCCGGGGCCGGCTGGTGAAGCACCTGGAGCGGCTGGACGCGCTCGGGGTCGAATACCGGCCGCTGGACGGGCCGCTGCCGTGGCAGAAGCAGCCCGCCCCGCGCTGGCGCTCGGATCCGCACGCCGAGTAGGCCTCGCCGCGCACGCCCTCCCCGCCCTCCCCGCTCTCACCCCCGTATCAGGGCGCGTCGCTGCTTCGAGATCTCCTCGGGGCTCCACCCCGTGTGGGGCACCGAGGAGATGAGCAGCCGCGTGTACGGGTCCCGCGGGTCCTGGAGCAGCGCCTCGACCGGCCCGCGCTCGACGACGACGCCCCGGTGCAGGACCAGTGCCTCGTCGCACAGGTAGCGCACGACCGCGAGGTCGTGGCTCACGAACACGATGCCGACCCCGGTCTCCCGCCGGACGTCGGCGAGCAGGTTCAGCACCTGCGCCTGGATCGACACGTCGAGGGCCGACACCGCCTCGTCGAGCACCAGCACGCCCGGCTCCACGGCCAGCGCGCGGGCGATGGCGGCCCGCTGCCGCTGGCCCCCGGACAGGCCCCGCGGCCTCGCCGCCGCCTCCCGCTCCCCCAGCCCGACCTGGTCCAGGAGCTCGGCGATCCGCCCCGGCCGGTCCGGATGCCCGTGCAACCGCAGGACGTCGTCGAGCGCGGCCCGGATCGTCAGCCGCGGGTCGAGCGACAGGTACGGGTCCTGGAAGACGATCTGCACCGCCTTGGCCCGCTCCAGCCGCGAGGCGTGCGCCAGGGGCTTGCCGCGCACCAGGATCCCGCCCCGGTCCGGCTGTTCCAGACCGATCAGCATGCGCGCGGTCGTGGTCTTCCCGGACCCGGACTCGCCGACCAGACCGAGCGCGCCCCCCGCCTCCAGCGTGAACGACAGGTCCGAGACGGCGACGTTCGCGCCATAGGCCTTGCGCAGCCCGACGGCTTCCAACAGCGGCGCGGTCACGACGACTCCCCCTGGGTTTCTTCGATCAGCGAGGCACCGAGCTCCGCGGCGCGCAGGCACGCGACCATCGAGTCCCCGTCCACCTCCGGCTCCGGCTCCGGCTCCGTGGTGTCGCAAAGTCCTGGCACGGCGTGCGGACACCGCGCGGCGAACGGACAGCCGCCGACCGTCTCGGCCAGCCCCAACGGCGCACCCGGAATCGGGGTGAGCCGCGCCAGAGGTCCGGTCAACGGCGGCGCCGAGCCCAGCAGCCCTCGCGTGTAGGGGTGCCGTGGCGCGGCGATGAGGACGTCCGACGGCGCCGCCTCCATGATCCGTCCCGCGTACATCACGTACACGCGGTCACAGACCGCCGCCGCCAAGTCCAGGTCATGGGTGATCAGCAACATCCCGAGCCCGCGCTCGCGCCGCAGCCGGGCGAGGATCGCCATGATCTCGGCCTGCGTCGTCACGTCGAGCGCGGTCGTCGGCTCGTCGCAGAGCAGCAGCCGCGGGTCGGCGGTCAGCGCGTAGGCGATCATCACCCGCTGGAGCATCCCGCCGGACAGCTCGTGCGGGAACTGCCGCAGGTGCCGTGGCGGATCCGGCAGTCCGACCGCGCCGAGCAGCTCCAGCGCCCGCGCCGTCGCCGCGGCCTTGGACTCACCCCGGATCCGGCGCAGCGGCTCGGTGAGGAAGTCGCCGATGCGCCGCACGGGGTTCACACCCGCCCGCGGGTCCTGGAAGATCATGGCGGCGTCCGCGGTCCGCACCCGCTTCAGGGCGCCGGAGCCGGCGCCGACCACCTCGGTGCCGCCCACGACCACGGAGCCGGACACGTCCGCGCCGGCCGGGAACAGGCCGAGCGCGGTGCGCGCGGTCACCGACTTCCCGGAACCCGACTCGCCGACCAGCGCCACCGCCTCGCCGTCGCGCACCGTCAGGGCCACGCCGTCCAGGATCGGCCGCCCGGCGCCGGGGACCGTCACCCGCAGGCCGTCGACGGCGAGCAGCGCCGCCCGCGCCGAGCCGGTCACGCCTTCGCCTCCCGTCCGGACAGCCGGTCGCCGAAGTGCTCGCCGACCACCGTCACCGCGACGACCACGACGACCACCAGCAGCGCCGGCAACACCGCCGACAGCGGCTGTCCCTCCAGCACCGCGGCCTGGCTCTGGTTGATCATCGCGCCCCAGTCCGCCGTCGGCGGTTGCACGCCGAGCCCCAGGAACGACAACGCGGCCAGGTCCAGCAGGGCGTAACCGAAGTTCACCGTCGACTGGGCCAGCACCGTCGGGCCGATCGCCGGCAGCACCCGGCGCAGCGCGATGAAGGTCCCCGAGTGTCCCTGCACCCGATAGGCCGCTATATAAGGACGCATCTTTTCCTGCTGGGTGAGACCCCGCACAAGCCGTGCGGTGTAAGGCATGTAGGCGATCGCCATCGCGACCACCGGCGCCCCGAGCCCCTTGCCGAACAGCGCCACCGCGAGGATCGCCAACAGCAGCGACGGGAACGCGAACATGATGTCCAGCACGCGCCCGATCAGTGCGTCCACCCATCCGCCGCGCCATGCGGAGAACAGCCCGGCCAGGACGCCGGACACGGTGGAGAACACCACCACGCCGAGCGGCCCGAGCAGGCTGGTCCGGCCGCCGGCCAGCAACTGTGAGAACGTGTCATGCCCGCCGGCGTCGGTGCCGAGCCAGTGGTCGCCGCTCATCCCGGCGAGCGTGCTCGACAGGTCGCCGGAGGCCGGGTCGTACGGCGCGAGCCAGGGCGCGGACACCGCGCCGAGCACCACGAGCACCAGCAGCGCGGCGCAGATCCGCACCGGCCACGTGAGCCGCGCCACCGCCGCCAGCCGGGCCGCCGCGCCCCCGAACCGGGGCCGCGGCCCGGAAACCGTCACACTGCTCATCGCGCCGCCCGCACTCTCGGATCGATCACCGGATACACCAGGTCCACCACCGTGTTCACGACCACGAACGCGGCCACCACCAGCAGCACGACGGCCTGCACCACCGGGAAGTCCATGTGGTTCACGCTGCTCACCAGCAGCGAGCCCACGCCGTTCATCCCGAAGGCGGACTCCACGATCGCGGTGGAGACCAGCAGCCCGGAGATCAGCAGCGCCGACACGGTGACCACCGGTCCCAGCGCGTTGCGCAGCACGTGCCGCCGGATCACCGCCGTGCGCGGGAGCCCGCGGCTGGTCACCACCTCGACGTGCTCGCGGCCCAGCTCCTCCAGCATCGCCGCCCGCGTCACCCGCGTGACCAGGGCCATGAAGGTGATCGCGAGGGCGATCGCCGGCAGCAGCATGTGGTGCAGCTCGTCTCCGAACCCCGAACCGGTGCCGACGGTCGGGAACCAGCCGAGCCGCACCCCGAACACCGAGCGCAGCACGATCGCCGCCGTGAACGACGGGACCGCCGCGCCGACGGTCACCGCCACCACGACGCCCTTGCCGCCGCGCAGCGCGCCGAACACCCCGAGGCCGACGCCCAGCACCACGATCAGCACCGTGGCCAGCGCGACCAGCAGCAGCGTGGACGGGAGCCGCGAGCCGATCACCGAGGCCACGCTGGCGTGCAGCTGGTAGGACTGGCCGAAGTCGCCGTGCAGCAGGCCGGTGAGCCAGTCCCAGTAGCGGACCGGGAACGGCTTGTCGAAGCCGTACTCGTGGCGGATCGCGGCCAGCTGCTCCGGACTCGGCGAGCGGCCCTTCACCAGGAAGGCCACCGGGTCGCCGGGCGCCAGATAGAGCGAGGAGAAGACCAGGAACGAGGTGACCAGCAAGGTCGACGCCATCGCGCCGACCCTGCGCAGCCACGCCACAGACACGAGGTTCGGGCTCTTCACCGTCACCGGGCCCCGATCTCGGCGGCCCACGGGTAGTACAGGTAGTCGATCGACGGCTTCACCCCGGTGATCTTCGGCCCCTGATACACGCTCACCGGCTCGTCGTAGAGCGGCAGCCAGGGCAGCTCGGTCAGCGCGATCTGCTGCGCCTTCCCGGTGGCCTGGGCGCGCGCGGCCGGGTCGTAGGAGCCGACCGCCTGCTCGAAGGCGGCGTCGAAATCCTTGTTGGAGTAGCCGCCGTAGTTGCTGAACGCGCCGGTCTCCAGCGACGCGTACATGTCCAGCGGGTCGGTGATGGACGTATACCAGAAGGTCAGGAACAGGTCGACGCCCTTGCGCGCGGCCGGATCGGTGAACAGCGCCGTGTACTTGTCGGCCGCGATCGTGTCGATCTTCGGTGTCAGGCCGATGTCGGTGCAGGCCTGCGCGATCGCCTGGGTGATGATCGTGGTCTGGGTGTCCAGCGGGCTGGTGGCGATCACCACCTCCTGGCCGTGCACTCCCGCCTGCTGGGCCAGCGCCTTCGCCTTGGCCTTGTCGTAGGGATACGACGGCAGCCCCGTGGTCCCGGCCTTCTTCTCGGCCTCCGGGGCGTTGCTCCAGTTGTCCGCGCTGACCAACGAGTCGGCGATCTCGCCGACGCCGCCGTCCCCGGCGTCGATGATGCCCTTGCGGTCGGTGGCCATCAGCAGCGCCTGGCGGACCCGCGGGTCGCCGAGCGGCCCGCTCAGGTTCGCGACCACCTCGTCGGCGACCATCGTCGACTTGCCGAAGGAGACGTTGGACGCCAGCTGCGAGAACGAGCCCGGCGGGATCATCCAGCCGCCGTCCACCTCCCCGGTCTGGAAGGCGTTGACGCGCGCGGTCGGGTCGACGATGAAGACGAACTTCACCTGCTTGCTGTGCGCCTTCAGGCTCGGGTCCCAGTAGCCGTCGAACCGCTTGAGGACGATGGACTGGCCGGGCTGCCAGGAGCCGAAGGAGAACGGGCCGGTGCAGTTCACCCCCTTCGCCGGGCCGCCGTAGTCCTTGCCGTCGGCGGTCAGGGTCGCCGCCGACTCCACGGTGCCGGGGCTGGCGGCCATGTACTCCAGGAAGGTCGAGTCGGGGCTCTTCAGATGCACGGTCACCTGGAGCGGACCGGTCTTCTCGATCTTGTCGACGTTCCGGTACTGGTTCGCCCAGACACTGGCCGCGTCCGGATCCATGTTCCGGCTGAGCGAGGCGACCACGTCGTCGGCGGTGAGCGTGGTCCCGTCGTGGAACCTCACCCCGTCACGGATCGTGAAGACCCAGGTCTTGGAATCAGGGTTCTGCCACGCGGTGGCGAGCCCGGGCGAGGTGGTCAGGTCCGGGTTCCAGCGCAGCAGGCTCTCGCAGACGTTGGCGAGGACCTGGTTCGGCGGGTAGTCGAAGGCCTGCGTGTAGTCGATGGACGGCGGCTCGGCGAAGAGCGACCACGTGAAGGAGTCCACGTCGCCCTTCGGCGTGCCGGTGTCGGCGGTGAGGTGGTACGAGGTCTTGCCGGCGCCGGTGGTGGAACCGGCCCGGCCGTCGCGGGATCCACCGGATCCGCCGGCCTTGCCGCTGCACGCGGCCGCGGTCACGGTCAGCGCCAGCGCCGTCGCCGCGGCCAGGGCCGTGCGGCGGCTTCGGATGGTCACAGTCACAGCTCTCTCCTCGGGGACGTCGGTCAGGGTTCTGCTGTCGCTTCGTCAGGCGTCGGCGGCGAAGACCAGTTCGCCCTCGACATAGGTCCGCCGGACCCGGGTGGCGCCGATCTCGCCGGCTGGGTGGGCGAAGGGGTCCCGGTCCAGCACCGCGAGGTCGGCGATTTTGCCGGGCTCGACGGTTCCGATCCGGTCGTCGAGATGATTGATCCACGCGCTGCCCTCGGTGTAGGCGGCGAGCGCCTGCGCCAGGGTGAGCGCCTGTTCGGGGTAGAAGGGGTCGGGGTTCTCGCCGATCCGCGAGCGGTTCACGGCCACGTGGATGCCGAGCAGCGGATCGGGGCTGCTGACGTTCCAGTCGCTGCCGGCGACCAGGCGCGCGCCCGCGCGGGCCAGGTCGCCGAACGGGTACTGCTGCGCCGAGCGCTCCGCTCCGAGGAACGGGATGGTGAGCTCGTCCATCTGCCGCTCGTGCGCGGCCCACAGCGCCTGGATGTTCGCGGCAACGCCGAGCGCGGCGAAGCGCGGGACGTCGTCGGGGTGCACGATCTGGAGGTGCGCGAGGTGGTGCCGGTGGTCGTTGCGGCCGTTCACGGCGCGCGCCGCTTCGAGGACGTCCAGCGCCTGCCGCACCGCGCGGTCGCCGAGGGCGTGGAAGTGCAGCTGGAAGCCCTCGGCGTCCAGGCTCCGCACGGCCTCGCGCAGCACATCGGGGTCGATGAAGCTCAGCCCGCGGTTCGCCGTGGCGCAGCCGCAGCCGTCGAGGTAGGGCTCCAGCATCGCGGCCGTGAAGTTCTCGGCGATCCCGTCGAGCATCAGCTTCACGCTCGTCGCGGCGAAACGCCCGGCGGTGCCCTCCGCGCGCCGCCGCAGGAGGTCGGGGATCTGCTCCAGACCCCGCTCGCGGTCCCACCACAGCGCGCCGACGACCCGGGCCTTGAGGGCGCCGCTGCGGGCGGCCTCAAGGTAGACCGGGAAGTTGTCGGGGTTGCCGGGATGGTCGCCGATCATCGCGTCCTGCCACCCGGTGATGCCGAGGGCGAACAGGTGGCGCTGGGCGGCGAGCAGCCCGGCCACCGCGTCGGCATGGGTGGCGACCGGGACCGGGACGAGGTCCATGGCCCCTTCCTGGAGCATGCCGATCGGGGTGCCGTCGGCTTCGCGCTCGATGCGGCCGTCCGCCGGGTCCGGCGTGTCCTTCGTCAGCCCGGCCAGCTCCAGTGCGCGGGTGTTGACCCAGGCGCCGTGGCCGTCGCGGACGGTCAGGTACACCGGCCGGTCCGGAACGATCGCGTCCAGCTGCCGCCGGGTCGGGATGCCGCCGGGGAAGCTGTCCATCGACCAGCCGCCGCCGAGGATCCACGGGGCGTCAGGGTGCGCGGCCGCGTAGTCGGCGACCGTCTTCAGGTACTGGTCGGCCTCGGTCTGGCCGGACATGTCGCAGCGCATGAGCTGCAACCCCGCGAAGACCGCGTGGTTGTGCGCGTCGACGAAGCCGGGGGTCAGCAGGCCGCCGGCCAGGTCGACGACCTCGGTCCCGGTCCCGATCAGCGGCCTGACCCCGGCCTCGGGCCCGACCGCGGCGATCCGCCCGCCGGCCACGGCCACGGCGGCCGGGCGGGAGGTCCCGCCGGCGAAGACGCGGCCGCCCACGAACACGGTCTCGGCCGTCGCCGCCGGGCGTGAGCCCCCCACCGCCCCGGAACCCGGATTCCCTGTGTCCACTGCGCTCCGCATCCTCACCCTCGTCCCGCGGCCGGTCCGCTTGTCCGAGGATCGAAGCGCAGCGCAACTCCGCTGTCAACACTGTTGCGCTCTCCCGTTTCCGTCTCGTTATACTGGCCGGCATCATGGCCACTCACTCATCAGCGCGGACCGCGACCAGCAAGCGCTCCGGCAGCCAGCTGTCGCCCGAGGCGATCATCGAGGCCTCTCTGCGGATCGCGGCCCGCGGCGGCGACGACGCGTTCACCGTCCGGCGCCTCGGACAGGAGCTCGGCTGCGATCCCACCGCCGTCTACCGGCACTTCCGCGACAAGGACGAGCTCCTGCTGTCCGTCGCCGACCGCACGCTCGGCGAGGCGCTGGACGGCGTCCCGCACGGCCTGGCCTGGCGCGACCGGCTGCGCGCCCTGGCCGCCGAATCGCTCCGGGTCGGCATGAAGTACCCGGTCGTCAGCTCCCTGATGGCGTCCCGCACCACCCGCCGCCCGAACGAGTTCCGCATCGTGGAGCTCATCCTCGGCGCGGTCCACGAAGCCGGCCTGACCGGCGCGGACGCCGCCGTCCACTACCGCATGTTCGGCGACTCGATCCTGGCCTACGTCGGCCAGCACGCGGCGCTCCAGCTGTTCGCACCGACCGAGCGGGAAGCCGACCAGTCGGCGTGGAGCCGCGAGTACCGCCTCGCCGACCGGGAGCGCTTCCCGCGCATCGCCGGCCTGGTCGAGGAACTGGCGGCGGTGACGCACGAGGAGATCTACGCCGCGCGGGTCGAGGCGCTGCTGGACAAGATCGAGCGGCGGGCGGCGGAGGTGCGGGCCGCGGAGGCCGCTGCGGACGGTTGAGCGCAACAGCGTTGACATCAGCGTTGTGACGCGGTTCACTCTCGGGTCATCCGGACCCGCCCGCCCGTCTCCCACCACCGCCCGTCAAGGAGACGCTTCGCGTCGCGGATCTCACCGCCCTGACCCGGGAGTGCTCATGTCGACGAGAACTGGAAGTGGAATACCCAGCGCCCTGCGCCAAGCGTTCGCCGCCGAGCGCGAGTCGCGACGGACCGGGATCCCGGTCGACGAGTTGGTGGGGATGCGCGCCGAGCGCGTGCAGCACATCCACGCTCGGGCCGCGGCCTCCGGCCGCGTCGAGCGCTACTGGGCCGCGCGCGCCGTTTCGCGCCGCAGCCTGCTCGGTGGCGCGGCGGCCGCCACGACACTGGCCCTGGCACCGCGCGCGAACGCCGCCACGGCACCGCGCGTGGTCGTCGTGGGCGCCGGCCTGGCGGGCCTGCGCTGTGCCCACAGCCTGTGGACACAGAACGGCGTCGCCTCGACCGTCTACGAGGCCGACACCACGCACATCGGCGGCCGCTGCTGGTCACTGCGCGGTTTCTTCGCGGCCGGCCAGGTCCACGAACACGGCGGCTCGTTCATCAGCTCCACCGACACCGCGGTTCTGAACCTGGCCTCCAGCCTCGGCCTCACCACCGAGTTCGCCAACGGCGGCGCACTCACCAGCGGCGACTACGAGGCCTGGGTCAACGGTGCCTCCTACCCCGGCAAGAAGCAGCAACAGGACTGGGTCGCCGAGGCCTACTCGGCCTTCCACGCGTCGTACCAAGCCATGGGCACGCCCCGCTACGACTCCTTCACCACCGAGGCCCGCCGCCTGGACCAGATGTCGTGCCTGGACTACCTGTCCTCGATCGGCCTGTCCTCGGGCGACCCGCTGACCCAGATCATCGAGTCCCTCCAGCTCCAGTCCGGCGGCGAACCGGCGCTGGCGTCCGCCGTCGGCCTGATCGGGTTCCTCGGCTCGTCCCGGACCTTCGACGGCGCCGCCGGCTTCGACGAGAAGTACCACCTCGCCGGCGGCAACGACCAGCTGGTCAGCGGCATGCTCGGGCAGCTTCCGGCAGGCACTGTGCGGCAGGGGCACCAACTGGTCGCCGTCTGCCGCAACACCGACGGCAGCTACACGCTGACCTTCAACGCCGCCGGGACCACGGTCACGGCGGTCGCCGACCACGTCGTCCTGGCGCTGCCGTTCCGCATGCTGCGCGACGTGGACTACAGCCGCGCGGGCCTGTCGGCGCTGAAGGACACCGCGATCCAGCAGCAGGGCATGGGCCAGAACGGCAAGCTGGTGCTCCAGCTGGGCACCAAGACCTGGCCGAGCGCCGGGGGCAACGGCGTCAGCAACACCGGCCCGGACGGCTACCAGACGTCCTGGGACGGCACGGTGAACCTCGGAGCCCACGGCTCCCCGGCGCTGCTCGTGAACTTCCCCGGCGGCGATGTCGCCCAGAACACCCTGACCGGGGCCGCACACGGCCCGGCGCCGTCGGCCGACGTGACGTGGTTCCTGAACCAGATCGAGCACGTCTTCCCGGGCACGGCGGCGGCCTACACCGGCGTCGCCTACGAGGACCACTGGAGCCTCGACCCGTGGCACCGTGGCGCATATCACTACTACCAAGTCGGGCAATACACCACGTTCGCGGGCTACGAGGCTGTGCAGGAAGGACGCGTGCACTTCGCCGGGGAACACACCGACGTCGACAACATGACGTTGGACTCGGCCCTCCGCTCCGGCGAACGAGCCGCGGCAGAGATTAGGTTGCAAATCTAGCTCGTGCGACACTAGTAGATCTGCTTTTTGACGACCAAGGAGCCCCACGTGCCCGATGGCCCCCTCATCGTCCAGTCCGACAAGACCCTCCTCCTCGAAGTCGACCACGCGCAGGCCGAGGACTGCCGCCGCGACATCGCGCCGTTCGCCGAACTGGAACGCTCCCCGGAGCACATCCACACGTACCGCGTGACGCCGCTGGCGCTGTGGAACGCGCGCGCCGCGGGCCACGACGCCGAGCAGGTCATCGACGCGCTGCTGCGGTACTCGCGCTACCCGGTGCCGCACGCGCTGCTGGTCGACATCGCCGACACCATGGACCGGTACGGCCGGCTCAAGCTGCTCCAGCACCCGGTGCACGGCCTGGTCCTGGAGACCACCGACGTGCCGGTCCTGGAAGAGGTGGTGCGGCACAAGAAGGTGCAGCCGCTGATCGGCTCCCGGGTCGACGAGCACACCGTCAAGGTGCATCCCTCCGAGCGCGGGACCCTCAAGCAGGTCCTGCTGAAAGTCGGCTGGCCGGCCGAAGACCTGGCCGGCTACGTCGACGGCGAGCACCACGACATCGCGCTCCGCGAGGAGGGCTGGACGCTCCGGCCGTACCAGAAGGAGGCCGCCGAGGGTTTCCGCCACGGCGGATCCGGCGTGATCGTGCTCCCCTGCGGCGCCGGGAAGACCATCGTGGGCGCGGCGGCGATGGCCGGCGTCGAGGCCACGACGCTGATCCTGGTCACCAACACGGTCAGCGTGCACCAGTGGCGCAACGAGCTGCTGAAGCGCACCTCGCTCACCGAGGACGAGATCGGCGAGTACTCCGGCGCCCGCAAGGAGATCCGCCCGGTCACCATCGCGACGTACCAGGTCCTGACCCGCAAGACCAAGGGCGTCTACGCGAACCTGGAGCTCTTCGACGCCCGCGACTGGGGCCTGATCATCTACGACGAGGTGCACCTCCTCCCGGCCCCGGTCTTCCGTTTCACCGCCGACATCCAGTCCCGCCGCCGCCTCGGCCTGACCGCCACGCTGGTCCGCGAGGACGGCATGGAGGGCGAGGTCTTCTCGCTGATCGGCCCCAAGCGCTTCGACGCCCCGTGGAAGGACATCGAGGCGCAGGGCTACATCGCCCCCGCCGACTGCGTGGAGGTCCGGGTCACCCTCACCGACCACGAGCGCCTGAAGTACGCCAGCTCCGAGCCCGAGGAGAAGTACCGCCTGGCGTCCACCACCGCCACCAAGGCCAAACTGGTCGAGGCCCTGGTCAAGAAGCACACCGGCGAGCCCACGCTGGTCATCGGCCAGTACCTGGAGCAGCTGGACGACCTCGGCGAGCGCCTGAACGCCCCGGTGCTCAAGGGCACGACGCCGGTCAAGGAGCGCGAGCGCCTCTACGAGGGCTTCCGCACCGGCGAGATCCCGACCCTGGTGGTCTCCAAGGTCGCGAACTTCTCCGTCGACCTGCCGGAGGCCAGCGTCGCGATCCAGGTCTCCGGCACGTTCGGCTCGCGGCAGGAGGAGGCACAGCGCCTCGGCCGCGTGCTGCGCCCGAAGGCCGACGGGCGCGGGGCGCGGTTCTACGCGGTCGTGTCCCGGGACACCGTCGACCAGGAGTACGCCGCCCACCGGCAGCGGTTCCTGGCCGAGCAGGGGTACGCGTACCGCATCGTCGACGCCGACGACGTGTTCGCTGGTAAGGACATCTGACAGTCATCACGCCGTACGGTGATTTAACACCGCCGGGCAAGGCCTGCTAAGCTACTGCGCCTTGCCCGGCACGTACGGCGGTTCCGCCTCTTACGGAACCGCGCGGACCTCTGCCTGAAGAACCTCCAAGCGACACCGCACCGCGCCGTCAGCGCCGCCGTGTGCGCTTCTTCCTCTACTTCTTCAGGAGTCCGGCATGCCCGAAACCAGCGACGCCGATCCCATCGTCGCCCAGGAACAGTCACACCTCGACGAATCCCGCGCCGCCCTCAGAGCGATGCGGGAAGAGGCCCTCAATCTCAAGGCCCAGGGCGGGAACGCCGTCTCGACCGAGAACCTGCTGGCCGCGCTCCGCGCCCGCGCCAAAGCCCTGATGGACGACCCGAACGTCCCGCTCTTCTTCGGCCGCCTCGACTACGGCGACGTCGCCGACGCCGGCGAGTTCCGCGACGAGCACTACTACATCGGCCGGCGCCACGTGCACGACGCGTCCGGCGAGCCGATGGTCATCGACTGGCGCGCCCCGGTCTCGACCGCCTTCTACCGCGCCACTCCGAAAGCCCCGATGGGCCTGGACCGGCGGCGGCGCTTCGGCTTCGCGCACGGGGCCATCACAGGGTACGAGGACGAGCCCCTGTCCGGCCCTTCCGCCGGCGACGGCGGGGCCGGCGCCAGCCGCATCCTCACCGAGGAGATCGAGCGCCCGCGCTCCGGCCCGATGCGCGACATCGTCTCGACCATCCAGCCCGAACAGGACGAGATCGTCCGGGCCGACATGAACGTCAGCGTCTGTGTCCAGGGGGCTCCCGGCACCGGGAAGACCGCCGTCGGCCTGCACCGCGTCGCCTTCCTCCTCTACGCCCACCGGGACCGCCTCCGCCGCGGCGGCTCGCTGGTGATCGGGCCGAACAAGGAGTTCCTCAAGTACATCGAGCAGGTCCTCCCCGCCCTCGGCGAGATCGAGGTCGGCCAGACGACCGTCGACGACCTGGTCGCGCGCGTGAAGATCACCGCCCAGGACCCGCCGGAGTCCGGGGTGGTCAAGGGCGACGCGCGGATGGCCGAGGTCCTCCACAACGCCATCTGGTCCCGGCTCCGCACCGCCCAGGAAGCGCTTCCCGAGGGCATCATGGTCGTCCGCGGTTCCCGCCGCTGGCGCGTCCCCGCGTACGAGATCGACGAGCTCATCGCCGCCACCCGGGAACGCGACGTCCGCTACGGCTCCGGCCGCGCCATGCTCGCCCCCCGCATCGCCCACGCGATCCTGTACCGCATGGAGGCGGCCGGCGAGACCACCGACGACCGCACGCAGAACGCGGTCGCCCGCACCGCCGAGGTGCGCAAGGCGGTGGACCTGCTCTGGCCGGCCATCGACCCGGTGAAGGTGGTCTTCGAGCTCTACTCCGACGCCGAGGCCCTGGCCGCCGCCGCGGAGGGCATCCTCACGTCCGAGGAGCAAGCCGGCATCCTGTGGACGGCCACCCGGCCCAAGGTGCCCCGCACGCCCGGTACGGCCAAGTGGTCCAGCGCCGACGCCGTGATCATCGACGAGGCCCACGACCAGCTCGACCGGTTCCCCTCGCTCGCGCACGTCGTCCTCGACGAGGCCCAGGACCTGTCGGCCATGCAGTACCGCGCCGTCGGCCGCCGCTGCTCCACCGGCAGTGTGACCGTCCTCGGCGACATCGCCCAGGGCACCACTCCCTGGGCCACCCCGTCCTGGGCCGAGACGCTGAAGCATCTGGGCAAGACCGAGGCCGTCATCGAAGAGCTGACACTGGGCTTCCGCGTGCCGCGCCAGATCATCGACTTCGCCGCCAGGCTCCTCCCCGACGCCGCCCCGGGCCTGCTCCCGCCGACCTCGGTCCGCCAGCAGGGCGGCTCCCTGGAGATCGACGCGGTCGCCGACGCCTCGGACCTCGTCGACACCGCGGTCACCGCCGCCGAACTCGCCCTCGCCACCCACGAAGGCTCCGTCGGCCTCATCACCGCCGACGCCCGGATCGCCGAGATCGCCGCCGCCCTCACCACGGCGGGCGTCGAGCACACGGTGCTGGGCTCCGAACCCCCGGCCCCGGCGATCGACGGCGCCACGGAGACCGAAGCCGAACTGGTGGAGTCGCTGCTCGCCACGGACACCGGCCCCCGCCTGGTCCTCGTCCCCGCCACCCTGGCCAAGGGCCTGGAGTACGACCAGGTCCTGGTCCTGGAACCGGCCGAGATCGTCGCCGCCGAACCCCGCGGGCTGCGCCGCCTCTACGTGGTTCTCACCCGCGCCGTCTCCCGCCTGCACGTCCTGCACAGCGCTCCGCTCCCCCCGCAGCTGACGGCAGTCTGACCCTGGGAGTATCGTCGGCGCCTGATTCGAGCCCGGCAACGCGCCGGGCCACAGGGGGATCAGGAGTCAGACATGAAGTTGTCTGTGTCACGCCGCAGCCCGCGCTTCTACGCCATCCTCGCCGCCGCCCTCGCCGGCCTCATCACCGCGCTGTCCCTGTTCTCGTCCTTCATCGACGCCTGGGACCGCACCGACGCCGGCGAGATCGCGGTCGTCCGGCACGGCGGCTGGTTCGGCGACCGCAACATCCGGTCGATCATCGACCCGTCGTCCTCACTCCGCTGGACCGGCATGTGGGGCGTCGTCCACAAGTACCCGGCCCAGCAGCGCTTCTACACCATCACCGCGGCCGCCAACCGCGGCGACCGGCCCGGCGTCGACGTGGTCGACACCCCCTCCAGCGACGGCGTCCAGATGGGGATCGAAGGCACCTTCTACTTCAGCCTCAACCTGGACCACAAGGTGATCTCCGACTTCGACAACAGGTTCGGCACCCGCACCTTCACCGGCGCCGACGGCAAGGCCCGCCACGCCTACGACGGCGACCAGGGCTGGTCCACCTTCCTCGACCAGATCATCCGCCCCGTCATCGACAACGACCTCCGCGAGCAGATCGGCGACTTCCGCTGCGCCGACCTCGTCTCCTCCTGCGCCCTGGTCCAGAACAACCCCAACGCCCAGAACCAGGGCACCCCCGCCAACGCCAACAACAGCAACATCGCCAAGATCCAGGACGCCATCAACCAGTCCCTCGAAGCCGACCTGAAAGCCACCCTCGGCGACGACTTCCTCGTCAACGTCCGCTTCAACCTGGTCCGCATCACCCTGCCGAACGACGTCCAGGACGCGGTCAACAAGGCCCAAGCCGCCTACGCCCAGGTCAGCGAGGCCCAGGCGCGCGTCGCCCAGGCCCAGGCCGACGCCGCCGCCAACGCGGCCCGGCAGAAGGGGTACGAGGCGTGCCCCGCCTGCGCGCAGATCGACATCATGAAGGCGATCCCGCCGAACGTGACCACCTTCGCCCCCGGCGCCGGCTTCGCGGTGACGCCGGGTACGCCGACCACGAAGCCTTCGTCGTGAACGAGCCGCGGATTGGTGCGGAACGCCTTCGGCCAGCCCCGGCGGCGTTTGCCGAGGCGGGCCGAACCGCATGACAATCGTCGCTCAACACCCTGAATCGGGCAATAGTCACTCGGCGTAGGTACGGCTGCTCATTTTGATCGCGGCCGAACGGGTGAGGTGGGGCAGTACACCTAACCCACCAGCTTCCGCCACAGCGCGACCTTCTCCGCGTCCACCGGCGAGTCCCACGTCCCGGCGGAGCGCACCGCCGTCCCCACGTGGAACGCGTCCAGGCCCGCGGCCCGCAGGTCCGGCAGCGCGTCCTGGGTCAGGCCGCCGCCGACGAGGATGCGGGGCCCGCCGAGCGAGCGCTCGCGCTCGGCCTCGGCCCGGAGGACCTCGACGCCGTCGCCGGAGGCCGGGAAGCCGCCCGAGGTGAGGACGGTGTCCAGACCCGGGAGTCCGCGGACGGCGTCGTAGACCGCGTCGCGCTGATCGGTGGCGTCGACGGCCTTGTGGAAGGTCCACTTGCTGCCGCCGAGCACGTCGAGGACGGCCCGGACGGCTTCGCCGTCCACCGTGCCGTCGGGGTCGAGCCAGCCCAGGACGAACTCCTCGGCACCGGCGCGACGCAGGGCGTCGGCGGTGTGCACGAGCTCTGCGACGCCCTGGACGCCCCCGGCGGAGAAACCCTCGCGGCGGCGGATCATCACGCGGAGCGGAAGGGGAACCGCCGCACGGACGGCTTCGAAGGTCTCGAGGGAGGGGGCGAAGCCCGCGTGCTGCATCTCGGAGACGAGTTCGAGGCGGTCGGCACCGCCGGCATGGGCGGCGCGGGCGTCGGCGGCGTCGACGGCGATGACTTCCAGCAGGGGCGTCGGTTCAGGCATACGTGGCAGCCTGCCATGGATCGGGGGTCTTGACGAACGTGGCGCGGGGGTCCGCGATGGGGCCGACGACTATCCGACAGCGCGTCCAATCGCGTGGCGTCAGCCACGCGATGGGACGCTCACGACGGACAAGTGCCCGCCGTTGTTCAAGCTTTCGGAGCAACGCTAAGCCGGAGCCAACTCGTCCAGCTCCGGATCGGGTTCCCGCCCCGGCGTCTTCAGGTTCAGCCATCTGATCGCGAACGTGAAGATCCCGTAGTAGAGCACGAAATAGATCGGCCCGACGATCAGAATCAGCCAGGGTTTCGTCGCCTTGCCCCAGTTGAGCATGAAGTCGATCAGGCCGGCCGAGAAGTTGAAGCCGTCCTTGCAGCCCAGGCTCCACATCAGGGACATGGAGATGCCGGTGAGGATCGCGTGGATCACGTAGAGCACCGGCGCGACGAACATGAACGAGAACTCCAGCGGCTCGGTGACACCGGTGACGAAGGACGTCAGGGCCGCGGAGATCAGGATCGAGCCGGCCACCTTGCGCTTGGTCGGCATCGCGGAGCGCCACATGGCCAGGGCCGCGCCGGGCAGGCCGAACATCATGATCGGGAAGAAGCCGGTCATGAACAGGCCGGCGGTGGGGTCGCCGTTCAGGAAGCGGGCGATGTCGCCGTGGTAGGTGCCGGTGGCGTTGGTGAAGGTGCCGAACTGGAACCACGGGAAGGCGTTCAGGATGTGGTGCAGGCCGAAGGGGATCAGGGCGCGGTTGAAGCTGCCGTAGATGAACAGGCCGATCGAGCTGTTGTGGGTGATCCAGTTCGACAGGTCGTTGATGCCCCGGCCGATCGGGGACCAGATCCAGCCCATCAGCACGCCGAGGAACACGCACGCGACGGCGGTGATGATGGGGACGAAGCGGCGGCCGCCGAAGAACGCCAGCCAGGTGGGGAGCTTGATCCGGTAGTAGCGCTGCCACAGCAGGGCGGCGCTGATGCCGACCAGGATGCCGCCGAGCACGCCGGTCGGGTTCGGTTTGGTCAGGTCCAGCGCGTACTGCAGGCCGCCGACCTGCACCGCCGAGTGCACGTCGGTGGCCGCGTCCTTGATCACCACGCTCCGGACCTGGTCCTTGAGCGCCGAGCCGAGGAACATCTGCATCGAGACCGCGTGGTACACCAGGTAGCCGACGATCGCCGCCACGGCGGTGCTGCCGTCCGACTTCTTCGCGAAGCCGATGGCCACGCCGATGGCGAAGATGACCGGCAGGTTGCTGAGCAGCGCGTTGCCCGCGGTCGCCATGATGAGCGCGGCGTTCTTCACGACCGTGGTGTGGAACCGCCCGAGCATGTCCTCCTGGCCGAAGCGCACCAGCAGGCCGGCCGCCGGGAGCGTGGCGATCGGCAGCATCAGGGACTTCCCGATGCGTTGCAGCACGGCGAACGTCCGGCTGCCCCACCCCGGCTGCTTCGGGGCCGCGGCGGCGCCGGCGGCGTCGGCGGCGTCTGCGCTCATCAGGTGGTTCCTCTCGGTGTGCCACACGTGGTGCCAGGCCCGCGACCGGCGAAGGAGCTCCCTGACGCGGTTACGGGTTGCGGACTATCGGTCGGGCCGCCTGCGCGAGCGGCACCCACAGCTGGTACCGGTCGGCACGATAGGCAGAAGTCGCATACTCCACTTGCACATCTTCTGCAAAGGAGCGTCGCGCCATCACCAGGACTACGCCGTCGGAGCGAATCCCCAGCAGGGGGGCGTCCTCCGCGGCGGTGGTCGCCGCCTCGATCGACTGCTCCCCCCAGGTGAGGACGATCCCGTATTCCTCGGCCAGGTACCGGTACAGCGACTCCGGCGCCCCGGCCTCGACCAGACCCGGCACGAGCCGTTCCGGCAGATGCGTGCGCTCGATCGCCATCGGGATGCCGTCGGCGTAGCGGAGCCGCACCAGCCGGACCACCGGCTCGCCGGACTCCACCTCCAGGTGCGCGGCCAGAGCGCTGGAGGCGTGGATGCGCTCGAAGGACAGGGTCCGGGAGCTGGCGGTCATGCCCCGGCGGCGCATGTCCTCGGTGAAGCCGACCAGCCGGATCTGCACGTCCATCTTGGGCTGCGCCACGAACGTGCCGCGCCCCAGGCGCCGCTCCAGGCGGCCGTCGGCGACCAGCGCGTTGATGGCCTGCCGGACGGTCATCCGGGACAGCCCGTACTGCTCGGCCAGGTCCCGCTCGGACGGGATCGGCGAGCCGGGCCCCAGCCCTTCCGCGATCATCCGGCCCAACAGATCCTTGAGCTGCAGATGTTTGGGCACGGAGCTGGTCGGGTCGATCCCCGGCGCCTCATCGCTCATGTCACCGGACTAGACCACTGGGGCCATATCGGTGTCAACTACGACGCAGGCGTTCGCGCCGCCGCACCACCCGCGCCGGCTCGCCCACAGACGGCGCAAAGGTGGCGTGGCAGTCAAGACTTTGACTGTTTAGTGGGATAATGTCCGGTGTTGTCACCAACCCGGGCCGTGCGCGCCGCGCACGGCCCGGCGGAGTAAGGAGAGTTCCGTGAGCAAGGCCGAGCAGATCATCGCCGGGCTGGGCGGCGCCGAGAACATCATCGAGCTGGAGCCGTGCATCACCCGGCTGCGCACCGAGGTGCGGGACGGCTCCAAGGTGAACGAGGCCGTGCTCAAGGCCGCCGGCGCCCACGGGGTGATGAAGGTCGGCAACAACGTCCAGGTCGTGGTCGGTCCGGAGGCGGACTCCCTGGCCAACGACATCGAGGACCTGATGTAGCTCCGCCGCCCACCCGCGCCGTGTCGACTTCTCCGGTCCCCGGTGCGCCCGTCCGGCGACCGCGCCCCGAGCACCACGAGTGAGCACCATGTACATCTACATCTCCTCTCCGCTGACCGGCACCGCGATCGGCCTGGCCGAGGTCCCCGACCCGGTGTTCGCGTCCCGGATGGTGGGGCCCGGCGCGGCCGTCGATCCCGCCCGGAAGCTGCAGACCGCGGTCGCGCCGATCGCCGGCCGGCTGGTCAAGCTCAAGCCGCACGCCTTCGTGGTGCAGTCCGACGACGGCCGCGGCATCCTGGTCCACCTGGGCATCGACACCGTGAACCTGGAAGGCGAGGGCTTCGAGCTGGTCGCCGTCGAGGGCGAACGGGTGCGGGCCGGACAGCCGGTGGTCACGTGGAACCCGGCCGACGTCGAGGCCGGCGGCCTGTCCCCGGTGAGCCCCGTGATCGCGCTGGACGCCGACACCGCGGCCATCGACGCGATCGCGGGCGGCACGGTGGTCGCCGGCGACGAACTGTTCCACTGGCGCTGAGCCCGCCGATCGCCGAGTACTGAGACGAGGACCCTGATCCATGCCCCAGCGCACCGTGACCGTCGCCTCCAAGGTCGGGCTGCACGCCCGGCCGGCGGCGGTCTTCGTGAGGAAGGCCGGCGAGTCGCCGGTGCCGGTCACCCTGGCCAAGGACGGGGGCCGGCCGGTCAGCGCGAAGTCGATGCTCGCGGTGATGTCGCTGGACGTCCGGCACGGCGACCGCGTGGTGCTGGCCGCCGAGGGCGAGGGCGCCGCCGCGGCCGTCGACGAGCTGGCCGAGCTGCTGGAGACCGACCTCGATGCCTGACATGGGGGCCGCCGACCACGGCGGGCCCGGGCGCACCGCGTACCGGGGGGTGGGGGTCGGCACCGCCGCGGTGGCCGGCCCGGTGGCCCGGATGAGCGAGGCGCCCCCGGAGCCTCCCGACCGGCCCGCCGCCGGCCCGCCCGGCGAGGAGCGGGCCAAGGCCCGCGCCGCCGTCGCCGCCGTCGCCGCCTACCTCCGCGCCGGCGGCGCGGCCGCCGGCGGCGACACCGCGGACGTGCTCGAGGCCCAGGCCATGGTGGCCGAGGACCCGGCCCTGGAGGAGGCCATCGGGACCCGCACGGCGGCGGGCAAGACCGCGGCCCGCGCGATCCACGAGACCTTCGCCGAGTACCGCGAGCTGCTCTCCGGGCTCGGCGACTACATGGCCGGCCGGGTCGCGGACCTCGACGACATCGGCACCCGCGCCGTCGCGGTCGCCGCGGGCGTGCCGATGGCGGCCCTGCCGGAACGTGAGGACCCTTATGTGCTGGTCGCCAAGGACCTGGCCCCGGCCGACACGGCGCTGCTCGACCGGAACCTGGTGCTGGCCCTGGTGACCGCGGAGGGCGGCCCGACCTCGCACACCGCGATCCTGGCCCGCGCGATGGGCATCCCGGCCGTGGTCGGCGCCACCGGGGTGCTGGCGCTGGCCGACGGGACGCCGGTGCTGGTGGACGCCGCCGACGGCACGGTCGTGGCCCGTCCGACGCACGCCGAGCAGGAGGCCGCGGTGGCCCGGGCGGCGGCGGCCGCGAAGGCGGCCACGCTGAGCGGTCCGGGGCGGACGTCCGACGGCGAGCCGGTGAAGCTGCTGGCGAACATCGGCACCGCGGCGGACGTGCCGGCGGTGCTGGCGGCCGGGGCCGAGGGCGTGGGCCTGTTCCGCACCGAGTTCCTGTATCTGGGCTCTGCCGAGGAGCCGGCGTTCGAGGACCAGGTCCGGGTCTACCGCGCCGTCTTCGAGGCGTTCCCGGAGGGCTCCCGGATCGTGGTGCGCACCCTGGACGCCGGGGCCGACAAACCGCTGCCGTTCGTGCGCTTGGGCCAGGAGCCGAACCCGGCGCTGGGCGAGCGGGGCCTGCGGGCGTTCCGGGCCTTCGACGGCCGCAACGAGGCGGTGCTGCGGACCCAGCTGCTGGCGATCCGCGAGGCGTCCCGCGGCGTGGCGGCGGACGTCTGGGTGATGGCGCCGATGGTGGACGGGACGCCGGAGGCGGAGTGGTTCTGCGAGCTGGCCGAGACGTGCGGCCTGGACGTCGCCGGCGGCCGCGTCGGCATCATGGTCGAGACCCCGTCGTCGGCGCTGACCGCGGGGCCGATCCTGGCCGGGCGCACCGGGTTCGCGTCGATCGGCACCAACGACCTGACGCAGTACACGATGGCGGCGGACCGGATGCTGGGCGCGCTGGGGACGCTGCAGGACGCGTGGCACCCGGCGGTGCTGCAGCTGATCGGCGCCACGGGCGCGGCGGGCGAGGCGGCCGGGAAGCCGGTGGGGGTGTGCGGGGAGGCGGCGGCCGACCCGCTGCTGGCGTGCGTGCTGGTGGGCCTCGGGGTGCGGTCGCTGTCGATGGCGCCCTCGGCGATCGCCGAGGTCCGCGACGCGCTGGCGGCGCGGACGCTGGCCCGCTGCGGGGCGATGGCGGTGCGCGCCAGCGCGGCGGCCACCGCGCGCGAGGCGCGGGAGGCGGCCGCGGAGGAGTAGGGCGCCGTGGGGCCCCGGATCGTGCCCGCACCGCACCCGACCGGCGGTGCCCCGCCCCGCGCGCGTTGCGCCACTGATCGATCGGCGTAGGCTGCGACCATGGCGAAGTCGCTGCACGAGCGCTGGCTGGCGCTGGCCGGCATCACGCCGGAAAGCATCCGGCTGGGCGACGACCTGGTCGCCCGCTGGTCCGAACCGCATCGGCGCTACCACACCCTCGAGCACCTGACCCGCGTCCTGGACGGCGTCGACGAGTTCGGCGGCTACGCCGACGACGTGACGGCGGTCCGCTACGCCGCGTGGTTCCACGACGCGGTCTACGACGGCGGCGAAGCCAGCGGCGACAACGAGGAGCTGAGCGCCCAGCTGGCCGAGACCGAGCTGCCGGTGCTCCTGGTCCCGCCGGAACGGGTCGCGGAGGTGGCGCGGCTGGTGCGGCTGACCAAGGGACACGCCGCGGCCGAGGACGACCGCAACGGTGCGGTGCTCTGCGACGCCGACCTCGCCGTCCTGGGCGGCCGCGCGGCGGATTACGCGGCCTACAAGCAGGCGATCCGGCAGGAGTACTCCGAGGTTCCGGACGAGCTGTTCCGGCCGGGGCGGGCGGCGGTGTTGAAGGCCTTGCTGGAGCTGCCGGCGCTGTTCCGGACGCCGGTGGCGGTGGAGCGGTACGAGAAGCGGGCGCGGGCGAATCTGAGTGCTGAAATCGCCGAGCTGGAGGGGTGACTAGCCCCACTTCCCTCGGGAGCGCGCCCGCACATGCACCCGCTCCCCCTGCGGCCCGAACAACGTCAGCACTTCCGTCGGCCCCGGACCAGCCGCATCGAACCAGTGCGGCACGTGCGTGTCGAACTCCATCGCCTCGCCCTTGACCAGGATCAGATCGTGCTCGGCCAGCACGGCCCGCAACCGCCCGCTGAGCACGTACATCCACTCCCAGCCCTCGTGGGTCCGCAGTTCCGGCACTTGTTCACCCTGCGGCGGCGGGAGCAGCATCTTGTACGCGCGCAGACCACCGGGTTCCCTCGTGAGCGGCACGATCACCCGGCCGTCGGGGTACTTGCGCGGCGGCGGTGTACGCCCGACGAGTTCGTCCAGCGACACGTCGTAGAGACCGGCCAGCGGCAGCAGAAGCTCCAGCGTGGCGCGCCGCCCGCCGTTCTCCAGGCGCGAGAGCGTGCTCACCGAGATGCCCGTCTCCGCGGCGGCTTCGGCCAGCGTCAGGTGGAGGGCGCGACGCGCGGCGCGGAGCCGTTCGCCGAGGTGGGAGGGGGTGTCAGCCATGGTCCCATTTTGCCAAACCGGCAACTTTTCTTTACCGGCGGCGCGCCGGGAGCGCATCCTCGCGGCATGAGCACCGACATGAGCACCGCACCGGAGTCCACGTCCTTCGGGATGTCCGATCAGCACTACGACGTCGTGATCATCGGCGGCGGCCCGGCCGGCCTGTCCGCCGCCCTCATGCTCACCCGCGCGCGCCGCCGCGTGCTCGTGGTGGACGCCCGCGCCCAGCGCAACGCCAAGGCCGCCCACATGCACGGCTTCCTGTCGCGGGACGGCATGCCGCCGATGGAGCTGCTGGAGCTGGGCCGTGCCGAGGTGTTGTCGTACGGAGGCGTGGTCGTCACCGACTTCGCCGAGAAGGTCGAGCGCACCGGCACCGGTTTCACCGTGACGCTGGCCAGCGGCTGCGTTCCGACGGCGCGGCAGCTGCTGGTGACGACGGGGCTGACGGACGTGCTGCCGGACGTGCCGGGCGTGTCGGACCTGTGGGCGGTCGACGTCCACGTGTGCCCGTACTGCCACGGCTGGGAGGTCCGGGACGGCGCGCTCGCGACACTGGCCACCGGCCCGATGTCGACGCACCACACGCTGCTGCTGCGGCAGTGGACGGACGACCTCGTGTACTTCCTCGACGGGCACCCGCTGGAGGACGCCGACCGCGCCCGGCTGGCGGCGCGCGGCGTCGTGGTCGAGGAGCGGCGAGTGCGACGGCTGGTCGAGACGGAGGGACGGATGAGCGGCGTGGAGCTGGAGGACGGGACGGTGATCCCGCGCGAGGGGCTGTTCCTGGTGCCGCGGTTCCAGCCCAACAGCATGCTGCTCGACGCGCTGGGCTGCGAGTCCGATCCGGAGACCGGCTGGCCGGTGATCGGCCCCGGCGGCCGCACCTCGGTCCCGGGGGTCTGGGCCGCGGGCAACGTCGCCGACCCCTCGGGCGGCGTGATCGCCGGCGCGGGCGCGGCCACGATGACCGCGGCGCAGATCAACGCGGCGCTGGTGGAGGCGGATGTTGAGGCGGCCCTGGAGCCCGTGCTTGGATGAAGAGGTGATCCTCATCGACCCGCCGACGTGGCCCGGCCACGGTCGCCTGTGGTCGCATCTGGTGAGCGACGTGTCGTTCGCGGAACTGCACGCCTTCGCCGACCGCATCGGCCTCCCGCCGCGCGGTTTCGAGCGCGACCACTACGACATCCCGTCGCACCTGTATGAGACGGCGGTCGGCGCGGGAGCGACGCCGGTGGGATCGCGTGAGCTGCTGCTGCGGCTCACGGCCGCCGGGTTGCGGCGTCCCAAGCGGTCCCGCCGGCCGCGCGGCGGGACCGAGACCGAACCTCGCCGGCTTCCCGAGTCGACCTCGCCGGGGGCTCACCCATGATGCTGTCGACGAACACGAAGCAGAAGACCCTCGGCCTGCTGGTCGCCGGGCTCACGGACCGCGCCGTCGCGACCCGTCTGGGCGTCAGCGAACGGACCGTTCAGCGCTATGTCCGGGCCCTGATGGAGGGCGCGCAGTGCCGCAACCGCATGCAGCTGGGTCGCCATGCCGCGCTGACCGGGCTGCCGGTGTCCGAGCCCGTACCGGCGCCCAGCGGGCGGACACCGGACCGCGAAGGCCGCCAGCTGCTGAAGGCGCTGCTGGACGACGCGTGCGAGGAAGCACTCCGTTCCCTGCACATGAGCCGGCGAAGCCTTGAGCGGCGGATCAAGGATCTGATGACGATGGCCGGCGCCCAGAGCCGGGTGGAGCTGGGTTGGCGGGCGACGTTGTGGGGTTGGGTGTAGACACCGTCGGCGGCCTGTCCTCGCCTGTCAGGAAGCCGGACCGCCGCGCCTGTCCCGGCGTCCCGGCCCCATCGTCGCCAGCGACCGCCAGCGCCCGGCCCGCCGCGGCGACGTCCCGACCGCCTTCGCCTCGGCCTCGGCCTCGGCTTGGGCGGCGGCCGCGCGGTCGCCGGTGGCGCGGAGCGCTTTGGCGAGGTCGGCGAGGATCTCGGCTTCCTGCCACGGTTCCTCGTACCGGGCGGCCGTGGCCGCGGCTTCCCGGTAGAGCCTGACCGCGTCGGCCGCCCGGCCCTGTCCCATCCAGACCGAGGCCTGCATCCAGCGCACCCGCATCAGGCCCCACGGGTCGTCGTAACGGGCGGCGAGGGCGGCGGCGTCCTCCAGGTGCTGGTCGGCGACGTCCAGCCGGCCTTCGTCGCGGCGCGCCCAGGCCAGCACCCGCAGCGTGTAGCTCTCCCAGAGGCCGAGGCCCAGTTGCTGGAACGTCTCCAGCGCCGGGAGCAGGTACTCGACCGCCTCCTCCACGCGGCCTTGTTCCAGCCGGAGCATGCCGATGCGGCGGCCGACGACAGCGGTCCAGTACCGGTAGCCGGAGTTGTGGAACGTCTCGTAAGCCTGCCAGATCAGGGATTCGGCCTCGACGGGGCGGTGCTGCCGCAGGCGGAGCATGCCCAGGTCGAAGACCGCCGACGCGCGCCAGTACCAGTGGCTCAAGGTGGTCAGGGTGTCGACGGCCGAGGTGAGCTGCTGCTCGGCTTCGGCGAACTTGTAGCGGCGGTTGAGCAGGACCCCGAGGTCGCGGCGGGCGCGAGCCGCCTCGGCGGGCTGGCGGACGTCCCAATCGGCGCCCTGTTCCACGGCGTCGCCCTCGAAGAGCTCCAGCGCGGCGCGGATCGCCTCCTCGGCGTCGGTGAACCGGCGCAGACCCGCGTACGCCTCGCAGAGATCGCGCAGGACGCGGGCCTCGGCGAGCTTGTTGCCGAGGGCTCGGGAGAGTTCGAGGGCGTTCTCAAGCTCGTGCACGGCGGCGGCGAAGTGGCCGGAGAAGTAGTGGCTGCGGCCTATCCAGCGGAGGGTGTAGGCCTCGCCGGGGCGGTGGCCTATCTCCTGGCAGAGGCGGAGCGAGACGGTGAAGTGCTGCTGGGCCTCGTCGAAGCGGTCCTGGTAGTGGCGCAGGACGCCGTAGCCCTGCTGGATGATCGACTCGGCGCGCCGGTCCCCCCGGCGGGTGGCGGCGGCGAGGCCGGCCCGCAGGACGTCGTCCCACCGGTTCCAGACGGTGTAGACGGTCTCCAGGACCCGGGCGATGACGACCGACATCTCCCAGCACAGGTCCCACAGCTGGTGTTCGTGGGCGCGCTCGACCATGCGGCCGACGCGGCGGCAGTCGCCGAGCAGCCAGCGGGTGGGGCCGTACTCGGCATAGCGGAGCAGGTCGGGGTCGTCGACATGCCAGTGCTCGGCGCGGGAGGGCAGGGCACCTCCGGCCCGGCCGTGGCGGGGGACGGTGGGGTCGGTGAGGTGTTCGGCGTACTCGGCGAGGGTGAGGAAGGCGCCGCCGAGGCGGGCGAGCGCGGCGCGCTGCTCCTCAGGGGTCTCCTCGGCCGCGAGGCGTTCCTCGGCGTACTCGCGGACGAGGGAGTGGAAGCGGTACTCGGCACCGCTGGTGCTGCCGCGCGCGGCGCGTTCGAGGAGCTGGGCCTCTACGAGGTCTTCCATAACGAGCGGGGCCTCGGCGACGGGGATGTCGAGAAGCGGTGCCGGGGCCCACTCGCGAAGAGACACGGAGGGGAAGAGGGTCAGGAGGTGGAAGGCGCGGCGGCTGCGAGGGCTGAGGTCGGCGTACGAGACGGCGATGGCGTCGCGGACGCGGACGTCGCCGGAGCGGAACTCGTCGAGGCTGAGACGGTCGGCGAGCTCGGCGAGCGTCCAGTGCTTGTTGGCCCGCAGCCGGGCGGCGACCAGGCGCAGCGCGAGCGGGAGGCCGCCGCACGCGCGGATGATCCGGCGCGCGGCGTCCGGTTCGTCGGCGACGCGCCGCGCGCCGACCTGGCGGATGAGGAGCTCGCGGAGGCTGTCGTCGTCGAGGCCCCCGACGGTGAAGGGGTCGGCTTCGAGCAGGCCGAGCGGACGGCGGCTGGTGATGACGGTGGCCGAGCCGCGGACGCGGGCGAGCAGCGGACGGACCTGCGCGGCGGACTTGGCGTCGTCGAGGACGACGAGCACCCGGCGGCCGACGAGGCGGTCGTGGTAGAGGCGCCGCCGCGCGTCCTCCTCGGGCGGGACCTCACCGGGACGGACGCCCAGAGACGCGAGAAGGCGCCCGAGGGAGGTGGCCGGGTCGGGGGCGTCGAGCCCGACGGTGCCGCCCTCCCCGAGGGAGAGGTAGAGCACTCCGCCGGGATAGTCGTCGCGGACTTCCTCGGCGAACTGGATCGCGAGCGAGGTCTTGCCGACGCCGCCCATCCCGTAGAGCGCGAGGACCGGAGCGCCGCGCCCGTCGTCGGCGGTGCGGGCGAGCATGGTCCGGAGCTGGTCGAGCTGGGCCCGCCGCCCGATGAACTGCGAGTCGGTGGGGGGCAGCTCCAGCGGCGCGGTGTGATCGGGATCCGAGGAGTACGGCGTCTGGGGAGGGTCCGCCCGGCCCTTCTCCGGCCACCCGGTCGCCGGGGACGGAAGCTGAGCCGTCGACGGCTGATTCGTCCCCTCGACGATGAGCCACTCGGTCCCGATGGCCAGGACGCCGGTGATCAGCGAGACGGTGATCAGCGCCAGCGTCCACACCACGATGTTCCCGCGCGTGGAGACCTGCAGGATGATCGACCCGGAGGTCACGATCGTGTTGCCGATGACGAGAATGAAGCGCCGCCGCTGACCGGGCGTGAGGCGGACCAGCCGTCGCGGATGGTTCAGCCACCGGAGTACGCGATGGCGGCCGGGCGACGCTGGGGCCATGCGCTCTCCTGTCTCATAGGGCTGATGTCATCATTAACCCAAAGATCGGATAAGCGGCGCAAGGGTGTCGGCCGGGGCGGTAGCTGCGGCAACGGGAAACGGGATCAGGCTCCCGACGGCGTGAAGTCGGTCAGGGTGAAGGAGAACGGCGCCGGAAGTTCGAGGTCTGATCCGAACGGGACGCGGACGTCGGCGCGGTAGTCCTGGGCTTCGACGTCGGGGAGGCTGAAGAGCACCGTTTCGCGTCGGCCGCGGTCGACGAGTAGATAAAGCGGGATGCCGGCCGCCGCGTAGGCACGGCGTTTCGTCTCTCGGTCGTCCTCCGGCGCCGACGACGTCACCTCCACAGCCATGAACCACCCGGCAGGCGTTCCCCACGAGGGTTCGTCATCGAACGATCCGGGCTCGGCAACCGTCAGATCCGGAATGACGTTGCCCACCGGAGTGCTCAGCCCTCGATTGGCGGAGTGATCGAACTCCACGGCCGACTTTCGTGCGAGCTGTTGCGTGATCCGGCTGATGACACGCTCGTGGTTGCCGACCGGCGGCGGGTTCACGACGATCCTCCCCGCGATGAGTTCGGCGCGGTACTCGGGGCCGAGCGTCGCGTCGAACTCGAGGAAGGCCTGCCGTTCTTCCGCCGTGACCGTCATGAGTGGCTCCCTGCTGCCGCCATGGGCATCGGAGTGTCCCGTTATCGTCACACTCCGAGCATAGACTCACACACCACGGGCAGCGCGGGGGAAGCGAACCGGAAAATTTCACCCAGACGGGTAACAATCAGTTCGAACACGCCGAAGGCGGCCCCGGCCGAAGCCGGAACCGCCTCCCGCGTACTACCGCGAACCAGAATCCTGAGCGTCGGCTCAGAAGTCCATGTCGCCGCCGGGCATGCCGCCGGCCGGCGCCGCGGCCTTCTCCGGCTTGTCGGCGATGACGGCCTCGGTGGTCAGGAACAGGGCCGCGATGGAGGCCGCGTTCTGCAGGGCCGAGCGGGTGACCTTGGCCGGGTCCAGGATGCCGGCCTTGATCATGTCGACGTACTCGCCGGTGGCGGCGTTCAGGCCGAAGCCGGACTCCAGGCCGCGCACCTTCTCGACCACGACGCCGCCCTCGAGGCCGGCGTTGACCGAGATCTGCTTCAGCGGGGCCTCCAGGGCCAGGCGCACGATGTTCGCGCCGGTGGCCTCGTCGCCGGCCAGGTCGATCTTCTCGAACGCCTTCTGGCCGGCCTGCAGCAGGGCCACGCCGCCGCCGGCGACGATGCCCTCCTCGACGGCCGCCTTGGCGTTGCGCACGGCGTCCTCGATGCGGTGCTTGCGCTCCTTGAGCTCGACCTCGGTCGCCGCGCCGGCCTTGATCACGGCCACGCCGCCGGCCAGCTTGGCCAGCCGCTCCTGCAGCTTCTCGCGGTCGTAGTCGGAGTCCGACTTCTCGATCTCGGCGCGGATCTGGTTCTTGCGGCCCTCGATCGAGTCGCTGTCGCCGGCGCCGTCCACGATGGTGGTCTCGTCCTTGGTCACCACGACCTTGCGGGCCTTGCCCAGCATCTCCAGGCCGACGGAGTCCAGCTTCAGGCCGACCTCCTCGGAGATGACCTGGCCGCCGGTGAGGATCGCGATGTCGCCGAGCATCGCCTTGCGGCGGTCGCCGAAGCCGGGGGCCTTCACCGCGACCGACTTGAAGGTGCCGCGGATCTTGTTCACGACCAGGGTGGCCAGGGCCTCGCCCTCGACGTCCTCGGCGATGATGACCAGCGGCTTGCCGCTCTGCATCACCTTCTCCAGGATCGGCAGCACGTCCTTGACGTTACCGATCTTGGAGTTCGCGATCAGGATGTACGGGTCGTCGAAGGACGTCTCCATCCGCTCCAGGTCGGTGGCGAAGTACGGAGAGATGTAGCCCTTGTCGAAGCGCATGCCCTCGGTGAGCTCCAGCTCCAGCCCGAAGGTGTTGCTCTCCTCGACGGTGATGACGCCTTCCTTGCCGGCCTTGTCCATGGCCTCGGCGATCATGTCGCCGATGGCGGTGTCGGCGGCGGAGATCGAGGCGGTCGCGGCGATCTGCTCGCGGGTCTCGACGTCCTTGGCCATCCCGGACAGCTCGGAGGACACCGCCTCCACGGCCGCCTCGATGCCGCGCTTGAGCGCCATCGGGTTCGCGCCGGCCGCCACGTTGCGCAGGCCCTCGCGGACCAGCGCCTGGGCCAGCACGGTGGCGGTGGTGGTGCCGTCGCCGGCGACGTCGTCGGTCTTCTTGGCGACTTCCTTGACGAGCTCGGCGCCGATCTTCTCGTACGGGTCCTCGAGCTCGATCTCCTTGGCGATCGACACACCGTCGTTGGTGATCGTGGGGGCGCCCCACTTCTTCTCCAGAACGACGTTGCGCCCGCGCGGGCCGAGGGTCACCTTGACCGCGTCCGCGAGCTGGTTCATGCCGCGCTCGAGGCCGCGCCGGGCCTCCTCGTCGAACGCGATGATCTTAGACATTGTGGTACAGACCTCCCACACCAGGGATCCTTGGCGAACCGCCAGGCGCCCGCGACGGACGGCCCGCCCGCCCGCGCGGTCCCTGCCGCGCCGGAGGTGGAGCCTCGCCTGAGAGGTTCTCGGGTTGGCACTCTCGGTGTGAGACTGCCAAGCTCAATGATTAGCACTCTCCCCCGGCGAGTGCAAGCCGGTGGGCACGGCGAGGGCCCGCCCCCGGTGCTGCGGGAGCGGGCCCTGGGTATGGTGCGGAGTCCTCCGGTCGGGCGGCGGTTCATGCCCGAATGGTCGCGACCCGGGTGGGGGAGGTCAGCGCCTGCGGCGCGGACCGGGGACGTGTCAGACGGTGACCCGGACCATGTCGGCCTGCGGGCCCTTCTGGCCCTGCGAGATCTCGAACTCGACCCGCTGCCCCTCCTCCAGGCTGCGGTAGCCGTCCATCTGGATCGCGCTGTAGTGGACGAAGACGTCCGACCCGCCGTCGACCGCGATGAACCCGTAGCCCTTCTCCGCGTTGAACCACTTGACGGTGCCCTGAGCCATTCCGTACTCCCCTTGCTGCCGGCTCTAGACGGAGTGGGCTACCCCCTGTGGAACACCCACCCCATTTCCGGCCCGCACCCCGCGGGCCAGGGTCTGCGTTCGCCGCCGTACCACCCGCCGTACCAAGAGGGTTGAGCTGGAGGGATCTCGCCGAATCGTTCGACCGGCGCTGAGACTAGCCAAAGTGACGCTCAGTACAACAGGCCTAAATCAGAGAGATTCTGGATGGGTTTGTAAGAGGTGTGCGGACAAATACGGACCGATCCCCGCGTATCCGCTCGCCGTGAACACGGTGAGTAGATAACGATACGGGAACCGATCCGCGCCGCGGGCACCGGGGTGCCGCATCAGCCCCCTGCGACCGCCGGGATGATGGAGACGCTGCCGCCGTCCGGCACCGCGGTCCCCAGACCCTCGGCGAACCGCACGTCGTCGTCGTTGACGTAGACGTTCACGAACCGCCGCAGCTTCCCGTCCTCGTCCAGGACCCGCGCGCGGATCCCGGTGTGACCGGCCTCCAGCTGATCGATCACATCCGCCAGCGTACCGCCCGCCACCGACACTTCGGCTTGTCCGTCGGTGTAGGTGCGCAGGATGGTGGGAATCCGTACGGTGATGCTCATTCACATGCTCCTTACTTGATGCGCCCTGCGACGCTGATAAAGATGTGCGAAAAGGGGGCGGGAATTCACAGAGTCGCGCGGAACGCGTCCAGGGACGGCTTGATCACGGCGGTCGGGCCGCAGTCGGAGACGGCGTCCAGGGTCTTGAGCCCGTCGCCGGAGTTGATCACCACGGTCACCGCGTCCGGGTCCAGCCGGCCCTCGTCGGCGAGCTTCTTCAGCACCCCCACGGTCACCCCGCCGGCGGTCTCGGCGAAGATGCCCTCGGTGCGGGCCAGGAGCTTCACGCCCGCCCGGATCTCCTCGTCGGTCACGTCCTCCACCGCTCCCCCGGTGCGCCGGGCGATGTCGAGCACGTAGGGGCCGTCGGCCGGGTTGCCGATCGCCAGCGACTTGGCGATGGTGTCGGGCTGCTTCACCGGGCGGATGACGTCGATGCCGTCCTTGTAGGCCTGCGACACCGGGGAGCAGCCGGAGCCCTGGGCGCCGATCACCTTGTACGGGGTGTCCTCGACGAGCCCGAGCTTGACGAGCTCCCGGAACCCCTTGTCGATCTTCGTGAGCTGCGACCCCGAGGCCACCGGGATCACGATCTGCTCCGGCAGCCGCCAGCCGAGCTGCTCGGCGATCTCGTACGCCAGCGTCTTGGAGCCCTCGGCGTAGTACGGCCGCAGGTTCACGTTGACGAAGCCCCACTTCTCGCCGAGCTCGTCGCCGATCAGTTCGCTGCAGAACCGGTTGACCTCGTCGTAGGTGCCGTCGATGGCGATCAGCCGGCCGCCGTAGACCGAGGCGACGACGACCTTCTCCTTCTCCAGGTTCGACGGGATGAACACGCACGCGTCCAGGCCCGCGCGCGCCGCGGCGGCCCCGACCGCGCCGGCCAGGTTGCCGGTGGAGGAGCACGACAGGGTGGTGTAGCCGAAGGTCCGGGCGGCCTCGACGGCGATCGCGACGACGCGGTCCTTGAAGGAGTGCGTCGGGTTGCCGGAGTCGTCCTTGACGTAGAGGTCGGCCAGGCCGAGCTCCCGGCCCAGGTGGTGGGCGCGGACCAGGCGGGTCCAGCCGGGGTTCGTGTTGGGGCGGGCGGCGACGTCGGCCGGTACGGGCAGCAGCGGGGCGTAGCGCCAGATGGACGAGGGACCCGCGGCGATCTGCTCGCGCGTCACCGTTCCGAAGTCGTAGGAGATCTCCAGCGGGCCGAAACACTCTTCACAGGCGAATTTCGGGCCGAGCTCCGTGGTGTGCCCGCACTCACGACACGAGAGGTGCACCGCGGGGCCGAACGGAGCGATGGAGGTGGCGGCGGACAGCAGGGTGCTGGACATGACGCGAGGTTCCTTTCCTCATCTTTCCCACGGCTCGGCGGCTGCCGGGTGGGCCGGAGTTGGCACCGCGCCGTGCCGCACAGGGCCGATGAAGATCGGAGGCGGCAGAACGGATGGTTGCCGGAGCGTCGTAGGGCCGGTCCCTCAGCTCCTCTGGATGAGCGCTTATTGAGTTGTGTTCAAGGAGCGTAAGCCGCGAGGCGCTCTGCGGGACCAGCCCGTCCGGATCCCGAGACGGCGAGTCCGGGCCCCTCCGCGATCCCGGTCCGGGGCTCGGCGAAGACGCGCCGGGGCCGGGGGCCGGTGGGGCGGGGAATCGTTCGCTTAGTCTGGAGGGGCCCGCGGATACCGATTTCAGGAGTGGAGAGCCCGGTGCTGGAAGAGGTGGAGCGGTGGCTTGCCGTGCGCTCCTCGAAGGCGTCGGACTGGCCGTTGGAGCGGCTGCTGGCCGCCAAGGACGCGACCGGCGCCCGGATCAGCGTGGTCCTGCCCGCCCTGGACGAAGAGGAGACGGTCGGCGCGATCGTCGCCACCGTCCGCGAGGACCTCATGGAGGCCGCGCCGCTGGTCGACGAGCTGCTGGTGGTCGACTCCGGCTCGGCCGACCGGACCGCGGAGAACGCGGCGGCGGCCGGGGCGAAGGTCCTGCACCGCGACGAGATCCTCCCGGCGATCCCCTCGGTGCGCGGCAAGGGCGAGGTGCTGTGGCGGTCGCTGGCGGCGACCACCGGCGACCTGGTGTGCTTCGTGGACGCGGACCTGAGGGAGTTCTCCGCGACCGTGGTGACCGGCGTGCTCGGGCCCCTGCTGGGCGATCCGGACGTGCACCTGGTGAAGGCCATGTACGACCGCCCGCTGGTGGCCGGCTCGGCGGTGCTGCCGGCCGGCGGCGGCCGGGTCACGGAGCTGGTGGCGCGGCCGATCCTGAACCTGCACTGGCCGCTGCTGGCCGGGTTCGTGCAGCCGCTGGGCGGGGAGTACGCGGCCCGCCGGTCGCTGCTGGAGCGGCTGCCGTTCCCCACCGGCTACGGCGTGGAGACGGCGATGCTGATCGACACCCTGGCGCTGGTCGGGCTGGACGGCATGGCGCAGGTGGACGTGGGCGTGCGCCTGCACCACCACCAGGACGACGCCGGGCTGGGCCGGATGGCCAGCGAGATCATGCAGGTGGCGTGGGAGCGGCTGCACCGCGAGGGCCGGATAGTGCCGGGCGACGAGGCGACGGAGCCCAACACCCTGATGACCCAGTTCCACCGCGACGCCGAGGGGTTCGCGCCGCGCTCCACCGACGTGGCGGTGGTGGAGCGGCCGCCGATCAGGACTCTGGGCCGGGACGGCCGCCCCGGGCGCCCGGGCCCGACGGCGTGAACCACGTGACCATCCCCTCGATCCGGACGCCGTCCGGATCGCGCGGATAGTCGTCGAACTCCTTGACCAGGGCCTGCATCCTGCGCTGGAAGTCCTCGGCGACCTCCGGGGGCAGGGTGGCGGACAGGTTCATCAGCATGCCGTGGGACTTGGCGGCCTCGGGATCGGCCGGGTACTCCTCGGTCTCGAGGTGCCGGAGGAAGCGCCGGGTGTAGTCGCCGATGTTGTCGCTGATGATCCGGCTCATCACCTCGCGGGTCTCGTCCGGGTGCTCGGAGGGGTCGATGGTCACCGAGGACTGGGCGGCCCGGTACTTCGTCTCCACGATCCCGGACACCACGCGGGTCTCGGCCACCTCGATGAGGCCGGCCTCCAGCAGCACCTTCAGGTGCCGGTAGAGCTTGGTCTGCGGCTCGCCGAGCTCCTCGGCCAGCTCCTTGGCCGACTTCGGGACCCGGTCCCGGGACAGCGCGCGCAGGATCGACAGCCGCGTGGTGTCGGCGAGCGCCTTGATGGTGTCGACGTCGGTGACGGTGCGGACCACTTCGTCGATCAGCGGGCCGATCCCGGCCACCTGGCTCTTGGCCTCGGACACCGCCTTCTGCGCGTCCCGGACCGCGCCCCGGACCTCCTTCCGGACGCCGTCGAGCATGCCGCCCAGGTCAGAACCGTTCCCCTTGCTGCCCATGGGGTCCATCTTGCCAGATGCTCACGGATGCGCCATCATTCACTCAAGCGTGAATGGTCAATCGACCGTGAATGCTCGCACGAACGAGAACGTTCATCTTCAGGGGAGGGTTCACGATGACCGCAACAGCGCTCGAGCAGACGGAGGCCGCAGCAGTGGACGCCATACCGGTCGAGGCCGCGCCGATCGTCAGCGCTCCGGCCCCGGCCGCGCCCGTCTCGCTCCGCCGCAACCGCGACTTCAATCTGCTCTGGGGCGGCTCGGTGGCGGCGATGCTGGGCCTGACCACCGCCGACATCGCCTACCCGCTGGTGATCCTGGCCATGACCGGGTCGCCGCTGAAGGCCGGTCTGTTCGCCACCGTCCAGCTGATCGCCTCGGTCCTGGCGACGCTGCCGGTGGGCCACCTGATGGACCGCCACGACCGCCGCCGCCTGCTCCTGGTGTCCGAGTCGGTCCGCACGGTCGCGGCCGGCGGCGTGGCCGTCGCCTACTTCGCCGGGGCGCTGAGCCTGTGGCAGCTGCTGGCCACCGCGGCGGTGCTCGGCGGGATCCAGCCGTTCGCGGCGGCCCGCACCCTGATGATCCGCCAGGTGGTGGCGGCCGAGCAGGTGCCGGACGCGCTCACCCGGGAGCAGCTGCGCAACCACGCCTGCGAGCTGGCCGGCCCGCCGCTGGGCGGCGCGCTGTTCGCCGCCTCGCGGGCGCTGCCGTTCCTGTTCGCCGCGCTCTCCGGCGTGCTGTCCCTGCTGACGGTCCTGTTCCTGCGCCTGCCGGAGTCGGCCGCGCGGGCCGACGGCGGCCACGGCGGCGCCGCGGAGGGCAAGCCCGAGGGCGGCGTCCTGCTCGGCATCAAGACCATCCTGCGCGACCCGGTGATGCGGGCCACCGCCCTGAGCCTGTGCCTGGTGAACATGGCCGGCTACCCGATCTTCCTGAGCCTGATCGTCCGCCTGGACCAGCAGCACGCCGCCTCCGGCACCACCGGTCTGGTGGTGGCCGCGACGGCGGTCGGCGGACTGCTCGGCACGCCGCTGGCCAAGCCGCTGCTGCGGGCGCTGCGCCCGGGCTGGGTCCTGATCGTGGCCTGCATGATGTTCGCCCTGACCAACTTCGGCATGACGTTCGTCGCGAACCCGTGGGCCGACGCCGCGTTCCTGGCCGCGTCCGGCGCCGCCATCCCGTCCGCGGTGGTGATGGTCAACGTCCTGATCCTGCAGGCGGTGCCGGACGAGCAGCGCGGCCGGACCGCCGCCGCCCTGGAGATGTTCCTGCTCGTCGGGATCCCGGCCGGGACGCTGGCCGCGAGCGCCGCGCTGCAGTGGTTCTCGCCTACCGCGACACTGCTGGGGCTGTCCCTGGTGATGTCGCTGGCCGTGCTGTACGCGGTGTCGCAACGGGCCCTGCGTGCGGCACAGTGGCCGGAGGCGCGGCAGGCCGGCTGACGGAGGCCGGACTCCGAGCCGGGGAGTGCCGGACGGCGCCGTGTGGGGCGCCGGTTCCGGCACTCCCCTTACGTGTGCTGTTCTTGTGTGTGCTGTTCTTGTGCCTGGCCGTCGAGGAGTGCGTCCAGTGCGCCGGCTGCTTCGCCGGATGGCGCGTGCGCAACCGGTGCGCCCGCGGCGCGTGCGCCGCCTCAGACCCCGTACCCAGCGCATCCGCGGCGGTCATGATCCCGGTCGCGGCGACCGGTTTGGCCGGTTTCGCCGGCGAGCCGCCGAACAGCCCGAGCCCGGCCAGCAGCCCGGCTCCGCACACGGCGGCGGCCACCAGGGCCCGCCGCGCGCGGCCCGGGGGCCGTCCCTCGCTCACCAATCCCAGCGGGTCCCGGTATCCCGGCCGGTCGTCGGCGCGGTCCCGGTCAAGCAGCTTGGCCCCGATCATGCCCTTCATTAGACACAGACGCGGCGTCCCCGTCGGGCTCCGGCTCTATGTCGGCGACCCGGTTCACCCGTCCGGACCTGGCACGCTGCCGCGCCGCGCGCAGCCGGCGCAGGCGCTTCACCACCTCCGGCTCGGCGGCCAGCGCGGCCTCGTCGTCCAGCAGGGCGTTGAGCATCTGGTAGTAGCGGGTCGCGGAGACGGCGAAACGTTCGCGGATCGCCTGTTCCTTGCTGCCCGCGTGGCGCCACCATTGCTTCTCGAACGCCAGGATCGCGCGGTCCCGGTCTGTCAATCCGCCCCCGGGCTCGCTCGGTTCCATGGGTACAGGGTAAGGCGGGGCACCCACGCCGCACCCCCTCCCCCCGGATGGCGTACCGTGGGTCCGATCGGTTACAGGTCTATACCAATCAAGCCCTGTATGTACCAGGCTCTGCCCACCGTCCCGACAGGTTTGCGATGACACTGCTGACGAACGCCCGGATCGTCCTCCCCGACGGCGTACGCACCGCCGGCTGGCTCCGTCTCGAGGGCCAGCGCATCGCCGAGGTGGGCCCGGCGGGCTCCACCCCGGAGCCGTCCACCGCCCATCCGCACGAGGCCTCCGTGGACCTCGCGGGGCACTACCTGCTGCCGGGCTTCGTCGACATGCACACCCACGGGGGCGGCGGCGCGGCGTTCAGCTCCGGCGACGTCGAGCAGGCGGTGCGGGCCGCCGCGTTCCACCGGAGGCACGGCACCACGACGATCATGGCCTCCACGGTGTCCACCGAGCTGGACGTCCTGGAGCGCTACCTGTCCGACCTCGCCGGCCTGGTCGAGGACGGGCTGCTGGCCGGCCTGCACATGGAGGGCCCGTTCATCTCCAAGGCCCGGTGCGGCGCGCACGACCCGGCTCTGCTGAAGAGCCCGGACCCGGCGCTCCTGCGGCCGCTGCTGGCCGCCGGCCGGGGCACGGTGAAGATGGTGACCCTGGCACCGGAGCTGGACTTCGGGATCGAGGCCACGGCCCTGCTGGCGAACTCCGGCGTGATCGCCGCGGTCGGGCACACCGACGGCGGCTACGGAATCACCAACGAGGCCTTCACCCGCGGCGCCAGGGTCGCGACGCACCTGTTCAACGCGATGCCCGGCGTGCACCACCGCGAACCGGGCCCGGTGGTGGCCGCGATAGAGGACGAGAACGTCATCGTCGAACTCGTCAACGACGGCATCCACGTCCACCCGGCGGTCATCGGCATGGTCTACAACGCCGTCGGTCCGCACCGCGTCGCCCTGATCACCGACGCCATGGCCGCCGCCGGGCAGCCGGACGGCATGTACCGGCTGGGTGCGCTGGAGGTCGAGGTCGAGGGCGGCGTCGCCCGGCTGGCCGGCGGCGGCTCCATCGCCGGCAGCACCCTGACGATGGATGTGGCGCTCCGCCGCGCCGTCCGCGAGCTGGGGCTGCCGATCGAGGACGCGGCGGTGTCGGCCGCCCTGACCCCGGCGCGGGCCATCGGGCTGGACCACGAGATCGGCTCGATCGAGGTGGGGAAGTACGCGGACCTGGTGGTGCTCGACGACGAGCTCCTGGTCCGCGGGGTGATGAAGCGCGGGGAGTGGTCGGCGGCGCCGGACGTCGCCTGATCCAGTCATCGGAGGGATATCAGCGCGCATTAATGCTTATCTGCGCATATCAGGGCATATACCTCCCCTGGCCCGAGCATCGGTGACTGGAGCGAGAAGTCGATCCGTTTTAGGCACGGCATCCCGAAGTGGAAGTCCACATAAGAGCCCGGGGTGCTGACGGCGGTACTCGCCGGAACAGCCACGGGACCGGGGAACGTCGGCCGCTTCTGGGCCAGGTCCGCAGAGCCCTTCGACGAGCTCGTCGAGGTCGGGACGCTGGTGGGCGCGGTGCCGCCGCCGGCCGGGTCCCGCCCCGGGCCACCACCGCCGCCGCGGTCAGGCACACCACCCCCACGAACGCCAGGCCGATCCCGATGTCCCGGGCCGGGTCGACCCGGCGGCTGCGCGCACGGTCTGCAAGCGTCACGACTCAAGGACTAACGCAACCCGCCTCCCCCGGGGACGCGGATCGACCGATTCCGACCAGTTCCTTGATCCGGATTTGAGGAACCGGCGGCGGGGCGGTGCCCCATCAACCCCGCCGCCCCCACAGGGCACACCAGTTCGAATTCCAGCGGGGGCGTATCGGGCCCGGAGCCGAGGCAGATGCGCCGCCCGGGTGAATCTGCCCCGGTATGGACCGCTTCCCAGCTATAAAACTCGAATCCGCTGGGCGAGAATCCAAAAGTGAGCTTCATCTGAATCTGGTTTTCATCTCCCTTCGGGAACGAATGGCTTCGCCGACCCGGGCGACGGCCACTCTCCATAGCCGCCCACATCACTAGGCAGAGATTCACGCACGGCGACCGAAAGACGCCGGGCACCTCGCAGGCGAAGGAGCGCTGTCATGGTCTTCTCGGTATCTGGTGTGCTGCTGCTGGGCATCATCACCTTCATCCTGTTCCGCAAGGACGGACTCAAGGTCTCGCACATGATCGTGTGCGCGCTGCTCGGCTTCTACCTGGCCTCCACCTCGATCGCCCCGAACATCAAGCAGAGCGGCGCCTCCATCGCGAGCTTCATCAGCAACCTGCACTTCTAGCGGGCGGCCGGGCACGCAGTTGAGCGCCGAAAGCTAAGGGGTCGAACACACATGGCGGGATCGGTGGGTTCGGAGAACCCCATCCAGCGCCTGGTCCGCGGCTTCCGTGAGCACCCGCTCACGGAGGCCGCCGGCCGTTGCACCGCGACGACGTGGCACGTCGGCAAGCGCGCCAAGGCGCGGGTCCTGGACGTCGGGCACCCCCTGGTGGTGCTGGTCCGCGGCACCAAGCGGATGGCCGGGGACGCCAAGACGTACTGGACCGAGGCCGGCGGGCACGAGAAGCACAAGGAGTGGCGGGACCTGGTGGTCTTCGTCTTCGCCGTGTGCGCGGTGGCCGTCGGCTTCCAGCCGTACGGCGTGCTGCTGCTGATCGCGATCTGGGCCGCGGCGGCCACCTACCTGGGCCGGGACCGCCCGGACCCCGGGAAGGACCCGGAGACCGACGCGCACATCGCCCGCCTGCAGTCCGCGTACAACGGGCTGGTGCCGTACCTGATGGACACCCACGACCCGGACGAGCGGTTCAAACCCGGCGGCGGCTACCGCTCCGGGTTCACCGAATGGGAGTTCGACGAGGCCGACCGCCTGGTGGCACTGAAGATCGAGTACTCGCCGTTCTTCAAGGACGGCGAGGCCGACGCCCGCGCCAAGGTCGAGCGCGCGCTGGAGGGCAAGATCGGCCAGGCCAACGAGTACCTGTACGACTGGGACGAGGAGGGCAACAAGCTGGCCGTCCGGATCCTCCCGCCGCTGCCGACCGGGATCCCGGCCCAGCCGTGGAAGGTGGCCGAGATCGAGTACGTGCTCGGGTTCACCGACCCGACGTCCACCGCGCGGCTGATCCCCGTGCAGCTCGGCGCCGAGGCGGGCGGCGACCTGCCGGTCGTGGAGCTGGCGCCGGTGGTGTGGCGGCACGGGCGGTTCGCGGCCGAGCCGCACCTGCTGGTGGCCGGCGTGCTGGGCAGCGGGAAGTCGAACCTGCTGCGGTCGCTGGCGGCCCAGGCGCTGGGACACGGGCACCTGGTGACGGCGGTGGACGCCGAGCACACGGGGCACTTCGACGAGTTCACGGGCCGGGACGGGGTCGTCCGCATCGAATCGGGCGCCGCCGGGGCGCTGGACCTGCTGGACTGGGTCGCGGCGGAGTCGGGACGCCGGGCCGAACGGCTGCGGGATCTCGGGGAGACGGACGACACGCTGATCGCGGAGCTGGCGAAGCCGCTGTGGGTGTTCGTGGACGAACTGCCGTCGCTGGGCGAGGCGGCCGCGCGCGCGGGGCTGGCGGATCCGCAGGATCTGCTGGCGGACCTGATGCGGGCGGGGCGGACGACGGGGATCACGGTGGTGCTGTCGTGCCGCGCGGAGCGCGTGGGCGAGCTGCGGGCGACGGTGCGGAACCAGGCGCATGCGCGGGTGGGGCTGGGGCAGCTGCCCCCTGCCGCCTCCACGGCGCTGTTCGGAGGAACGTTGGAGATCGGCGGCCCGTCGGTGCTGCCGCCGGGACGCGGCTTCGCACGTGTCGGGGGCGGCCCGGTGGTGCGGCTGCAGGTGCCGGTGGCGGCGGATGTGGTGGGCGCGCTGCCGGTGCTGGTGGGGGCGATTGTGGAGGACGGGGAAAGCGGTGGTGACGGGGAGATTGAAAGACTGGACGGCGAATAGGGCGAGAGTTGGTACGCGTTGGACCCGGGTTACGGCGATTCGCCTGAGGTGAGGACTGTCACGGGGGAAATCATTCGAATTCGAACGGGCCACTCCCGTGATTGAAGTACTTTAGGCGCCATGAGTATCCCCAAGCGCGCTGCGGTCGCCGTTGCGGCCGCGGCCACGGCCCTCGTGATGACCGCCTGCTCGTCGTCCGGGTCGAGTGGTTCGAGCGGTTCGAGCGGTTCCGCCGGGGCTTCCGGCGGGTCCACTTCCGCCGCCTCGTCGAGTTCCCCGGATTCTCCGGCTTCCGGTGGGACCTCCGGCTCCTGGGCGCGGAACCCGGACCAGTCGTCCACGGCCAAGAAGGCCGGCCTGCAGATGCTGGGCAACGAGATGCTTCAGGTGCACTACCACGCGCACCTGGACGTGATCGTGGACGGCCAGAAGGTCACGGTGCCGCAGTACATCGGGATCGACGAGAACGCGCAGACCATCACCGCGCTGCACACCCACGACGCCACCGGGATCCTGCACATCGAGTCGGGCGAGGACATCCCGTTCAAGCTCGGCCAGGTGTTCACGGAGTGGGGGCAGCCGCTGACGAGCACGCAGGTCGGACCGGTCACCGTCGGGGCGGACAAGGCGCTCAAGCTGATCGTGAACGGCAAGGAGGTCGCCGGGGACCCGGCGGCGTACGTGCTGAAGTCGCATGACGAGGTCGTGGTGTGGGTGGGGGCCAAGGACGCCACGCCGGACGTGCCGTCCTCCTTCTCGTTCCCGGGCGGGCTGTAGCCCGAGGGCCGACGCGCGACACAGGCTTCTGCGACGTCACGACCGCCGATCAGGACGGATCGCCGGTCAGCACGCTGATCAGACAGGGCCCTGATCCGATGTGACATTCTCCACGCGGCACGGCGGGATAACGGAACACCGAACCTCTGTGCCGCGTGGGGCACGATGCGATACCTTCTAAGGGTGGCGATGTCTCAGGCAAGCGGTCCGACGGCGGTGGGTCAGATGACCCCGCCGCGGCGGGTCGGTGTGCCGCCGCTGAACTTGGGCGGACAGGCTGTCGCCGACCGGCTGGACCGGCACTTCGCGGCGATCGTGGACGCGCCCGCCGCGCGCGGCGACGACAACGCCACCGAGGCCCTGGAGACGATGATCGCGGTCCTGCCGCGGACGGGCAACGCCCGGACCAAGCGGACCGAGCGCGGGTTGTGGCTGCGGGCGCCTTTCCGGCGGCTGCGGCGGATCATCGGGCTCTAGATCTTCCCTGCTCGGACGTCCAAATCCTGCGCCGCGGGCGCTGTCGGCATACCGTTGACCCATGGCTGACACCAATGACGCCGGGATCGGGGCGCGCATCAAGGAGCTCGTGGCGGAGGAGCATCGGTTGCGGGCGCATCCGAACCCCACCGACGAGGACCTCGCCGCGCTGCGGGCCGCTGAGAACGAACTCGACCAGTGCTGGGATCTGCTGCGGCAGCGGCGGGCGAAGACGGAGACCGGCGGGAATCCGGGGGACGCCAAGGCGCGGTCCGTACCGGAAGTCGAGGGATACCTGCAGTAGAAAACGCGTGAGGGCCCGGCGTATACGCCGGGCCCTTCGTCATGCGAGGGGGTTCTCAGGCTTCGGTGATGGCCGCCGCCACCGTTTGGCGGGCCGCGCGGCGAGCGGGGACGACGGCCGCGAGGGTGCCGGCCAGGGCGCCTGCCAGGACGTAGAGAAGCAGCTGGGCCCAGGGGATGGTCAGCGTGCCGCTGCCGGTGGCCTTGGTGAACATGTGGACGAGGGCCCAGCCGAAGCCGCCGCCCATGGCGATGCCGAGGGTGACGCCCAGGACCGCCATCAGCATGGCCTCGGCGAGGAGCATGCGGCGGAGTTGGGGCTTGGTCAGGCCCAGGGCCCGCAGGAGGGCGGATTCGCGGGTTCGCTCCAGGACCGAGAGGGACAGGGTGTTCGCGATGCCGATCAGGGCGATCAGGATGGCCAGGCCGAGCATGCCGGTGAAGAGGCCGAGGATCTGGTCCAGGCCGCTGGAGAGTTCCTTCTTGTAGTCGGCCACGCTGTAGATGGTCAGCAAGCTGTCGTCGGTGATCGCCTGCTCGACGGCGTGGCGGGAGGCAGCCGGGGTGACGCCGGGCTTGGCCAGCATCGTGACGGTGTCGGGGCCCGGGGAGGACACCAGCTTCTGGAAGTCGGGGACGGCCATCACCGATTCGGGCATGCCGATGCCGGAGTCGCCGTAGGTCGCCACGACCTTCAGGGTGGCGGTGGTGTTGTTCTTGCCCGTGACGGTGACCATCTGACCCACCTGGGTCTTCAGGTCGCCGAGCTGGTTGTCCTGGAGGGCGATGGTGCCCGGGACCACGTCGCTGATCGAGCCCTGCTTCATGATCGGGTCGATCAGGGTGTGGTAGCCCACCGGATCGATGGCGGCGGTCTGCTCACCCCGGCCGTTCAGGGTCGTCTTGCCGCTGTAGACGGCGGCGACGGTGGAGAGCTCGGGCAGACCCTTGAGCTTGGCGACCATGCCCGGCGGTACGGCGCGGTCCGGCTCGGCCACCACCTGGTAGTCGAAGGGGAAGTGCTTCTTGATCGAGTCCGTGGCGGAGGCCTTGATCG
The DNA here is from genome assembly GCF_039531675.1 of Catenulispora subtropica. Lineage (NCBI taxonomy): Bacteria > Bacillati > Actinomycetota > Actinomycetes > Catenulisporales > Catenulisporaceae > Catenulispora > Catenulispora subtropica. The sequence continues at coordinate 50,511 of NZ_BAAAQM010000026.1, read as the reverse complement.
AGGCGGTGACCACGGTGAACATCGTCACCAGCGTGATGCCGATGGTGAGGGCGGCGGTGGTGGCGGCGACGCGGCGGGGGTTGCGGCCGGCGTTGGCGGTGGCCAGGCGGGCGGTGGGGCCCAGGACCTTGCCGGGGAGCCAGCCCAGGACGCGGATCACCGGGGCGGTGATCACCGGGCCGAGGGCCAGGACGCCGACGAAGACCACGCAGGCGCCGCCGGTGAGCGTGAAGAAGCCGCTGTCCGGGTCCTTGTTCTGCATGCCGAGGTAGCCGATGCCCAGGCCGACGGCCGCGAGGGCCAGGCCCAGGCCGATGCGGACCCGGCCGGCCTTGCGGGTCACGCGGGTCTCGCCCTGCTGCGCCGACAGCGCCTGGACCGGGGCGACGCGGGTGGCCGCGCGCGCCGGGAACAGGGCCGAGCCGACGGTGAGGATCATGCCCAGGGCGATGGCGTAGAGCGCCGACTGGGGCTTCACGACCAGGTTGTCGGTGGGGATGGTGAGGCCGACGGCGTGCAGCAGCAGACCCAGTCCCTTGGACAAGCCGATGCCGACGAAGAAGCCGGCCACCGAGGCCAGAGTGCCGAACACGAAGGCTTCGATCAGGGTGCTGCCGAAGACCTGGCGCCGGGTGGCGCCCACGCAGCGCAGGAGGGCGAGTTCGCGGGCCCGCTGGGCGATCAGGATCTGGAAGGTGTTCTGGATGACGAGGGCCGAGACCAGGGCGGCGATCACGGCGAACACCAGCAGCACTCGGCCGAAGCTGTCGGTGTAGCCGGTGGCCTTGTGCGCGAGCTCGGTCTCCAGCTGGGTGCCGGTGTAGAGCTTGTCGCCGCTGCCGTCCAGGGCGGGCAGGTCGGTGAGCTCGGCGACCAGCTTGTCCTCGCCGACGCCGGCCTTGGCGCGGACGACGATCTGGTCGTAGCCGCCGCGGCCGGTGACGTCCAGCGCGGTGGCGGTGTCGAAGCCGGCGACGGACTCGCCCTGGTAGGTCTGGTCGACGCTGCTGTCGAAGAGGCCGACGACGGTGAAGACGCGGCGCTGGTCGGCGTGGTCGACGACCGTGAGGTGGTCGCCGACGGCGTAGTGCTCGTCCTCAGCGGTGATCTTGTCGAGGGCGACCTCGGTGGCGGCGGCGGGGGCGCGGCCGGCCGTGAAGTCGAAGGAGGACAGGGAACGGTCGGCCGGAAAGGCGATGCCGACACCGGTGCGGCCGGACTTCTTGAGCAGTTTGCCGGTCTGATCCAGGACCGGGGCCGGTCCGACGACGCGGCCCTCGGCCGAGGCCACGTCGGGCAGGCGGCGGATGGCGTCCAGGGCCGCGGGGCCGACGAACGTGTCCTGGTCGCGGCGGTCGTCGGCGACCTGCAGGCCCTTGGCGGGCACCACGGCGGCGTCGACGTTCCTGGCTTGGCGGGCGAAGCTGGAGAAGAACGACTCGCGGATGGAGTCGGTGAAGATCAGGGTTCCGGCGACGAAGCCGACGCCGAGCAGCACGGTGATCGAGGACAACAGCATGCGGGCCTTGTGCGCCCGCAGATTGGCCAGAGCGGTCTTGAACACGGCCGGTCACTCCCCCACGGCGACGCGGTCGGGGCGGATCATCCGGAGCTGCGCGGTGACGGAGTCGGGGGTGGGCGCGAGCAGGTCCCCCTGCATCCGGCCGTCGGCCAGGAACACCACGCGGTCGGCGGCGCAGGCCGCGGTGGTGTCGTGGGTGACCATGACGACGGTCTGGCCCAGCTCGCGCACGCTCATCCGGAGGAACGACAGCACCTCGGCCCCGACCCGGGAGTCCAGGTTCCCGGTCGGCTCGTCGGCGAACACCACCTCGGGGCGGCTCATCAGAGCCCGGGCGCAGGCCACGCGCTGCTGCTGTCCGCCGGAGAGCTCGCCGGGCCGGTGCTTGAGCCGGCCGCCCAGGTCCAGCACCCCGATCACCTGGTCCCACCACTGCTTCGGCGGCTTGAGCCCGGCCAGGTCCAGCGGGAGCAGGATGTTCTGCTCGGCGGTGAGGGTGGGCAGCAGGTTGAAGCTCTGGAAGATGAAGCCGATGCGCCGCCGGCGCAGCAGGGTCAGCGCCTTGTCGTTGAGCTTGGTCAGCTCCACCCCGCCGATCCGCACCGAGCCGGAGGTGGCGGTGTCCAGGCCGGCCAGGCAGTGCATGAGCGTGGACTTGCCGGACCCGGACGGCCCCATGATCGCCGTGAACTCGCCCTGGCCGAAGCCGACGGTGACGCCGTCGAGGGCCCGCACGGCGGTGGCGCCGGAGCCGTAGGTCTTGACGAGGTCGCGGGCCAGGACGGCCGGGCCGCCGGGCGTGGGCGCGGGCAGTGCGGACATGATGGAACCCCTCCGATGAAGCGTGCGGTGAGCCGGGATGTGCGGGTGGCTGCGGGGCGGATCCGGCCCCAGCAGAAAGGTAGGTTCCGGCGGGGGTGCGGGGCGTCGGCCGACGGAGTGGTGATGGCGTAGCCGCCAGGCGGTGCTCGGGGCCCGCGGGGTACGACTTGCGGTGGGGCTCCGGATGCGACTCAAGTCGGGCCGCGCACTGGGCCGGGGCACGTGAACTGCGCGAACGCCCGCGGACGGCCACGGGGGAGGGCTTTCCGGCGACCGGGTGCCGTGATCGGGCCAAGCCGGGGCGAAAGCCACCCGTTGGAGTGATCCAGGCCGCCAAACCGCTGATCATGTCCCCCTTAAGGGCTTACGCTCTACGCGCTGATCCCTGGGAGGGAGGGACGATGCGACGTTGTCAGCACTTCTGCGGCTGCGAGGGGAACGCGGCCGGGCGGGATCCGGAAACCGGGCTCATGCTCTGCGCCGGGTGCCTCGGCCGGTCGATCCTCGGTACCGACTGCTCACGGGCCCGCAAGTACTTCGGCCACATGCCGGCCCGCTTCGGGGACGGGGCGTGGGACGACCCGCCGCCGCTGCGCGACGGGGACCGGTCGGCGGGGCCGGCCGGCTTCGAGGTGTTCCTGACCATCCGCACCGGCTTCGACGCGCCGGCGTGGGACTTCATGCCGCTGGCGGAGCCCGCGGCGGTGGTGGCGGTCGCGGCGGCGGTGGGCGCCGGATGGGCGCGGGCCGGGCTGGCCGGGCTGGCCGGATCGGCGGCGTCGGCCGGGCTCGACTCGGTGACCAATCCGCACCGCCCACCGAAGGACCCGCCGCCCGGGCCGCTGCCGCCCCCGCCGGGCCGCCCGGTGCAGCCGAGCCCGCCGCGGCGCTGACCATCTCGTTGATCGGCCGCACGGCGGCCGGCCTGACAGGCAATCAAGGCTCTCTCTCGCAGGGGTTGACGTGACGGGCGCGCCAGGCGGTCGCGGCGGCGGGAGCGGCCGGCACCGCGGCCGCTTCGCGGAGCACGCCAAGCCGCCGGCTGCGGTCCTGACCGGGAGCGCGGCGTTGCTCGCGGCCGTCGCGGGCACGATCACGCTGCTGCGTTCGGGTCCGGGCGCGAGCCCGTCGACGGCGGTGACGACGACGGTCATGGCGGCGCCCGGGACGACAGGGGCTCCGAAGGCTCCGGACGGCGGGCCGAGCAGCGGGGGACCGCCGGGGACGACGGTTTCGGGAACGCGGCCCACGTCGAGCCCGTCGCCGAGCGCCGGTACCGGACCGATGTCCGTCTCCTCACCCGGCCCGACGCCTTCGCGGCGGCCTACGTCCAGCGTTCTGGTACCGACCACTCCCCCGTCCCGACCGAGCCGGCCGCCGGCCGCCGTGGACCCGCAATGGCAGGGCACGCTCCAGGTCGACCCCATCGGCATCTCCCTGGCCACCATTCCCCCGAGCCATGACCGCTCCGGCACCCCCGACATCAGCTCGGACACGTGGAACGGAACCTTCGCGGCCGGCTGGGGCGCGGCAAAGTGGACGAGTGCCGCGGCTCCGACCCCGGCTGCCTGCGCCACGCTGATCCTCGCCGAGGGAGACGAGCACGTGACGGCGGCCGACGGCGACTCGTACTGCATCCGCGTCGGCCACAGCCCGGTCGACCCGGGAAACCAGTACGCGGTGGTGACAGTGCTGGCACAGGGGCGGGACGCGTCGGGGTTCGCGTATGTGCGGGTGGAGGCCACGGTGTGGCCGGACGCGCAGTGAGAGAAGAGAGCCGCTGAGGGGACTCGAACCCCTAACCACCTGTTTACAAGACAGGTGCGCTGCCAATTGCGCCACAGCGGCCGGAACCCGGTGTCGGCCGTGGCCGAGCGGATCCGTCGCCATGGTATCGAACGTGGAGGGTGTTGCCCCAGTCAGTTGTCGGTGTCTGCCACCATGGACGGATGTCCAGCGGGAAACAACGGCTCATCGGGGCCAGCGATGGGGCCACTAAAGGTAATCCGGGACCGTCGGCGTGGGCCTGGGTGCTCGCCGACGGTGACGGGGCGGTGTTGCGGTGGAAGGCGGGGCCGCTCGGAGACGCGACCAACAACATCGCCGAGCTCACGGCGCTGCGGGAGTTGCTGCTGGAGGTGGGGCCGGACGTGGAGTTGGAGGCCCGGCTCGACTCGCAGTACACGATCAACGCGGTGACCAAGTGGCTGCCCGCCTGGAAGAAGAACGGCTGGATGACCGCGGCGAAGAAGCCGGTGGCCAACGCCGAGCTGATCCGCGAGATCGATGCGCTGCTGGCGGCCCGGACCGTACGGTTCGTGCATGTCGCCGCGCACCAGGCGAACGGGGACGAGTTCAACGATCTCGCGGACCGGGCGGCCAGCGCCGTGGCGGTCAGCCAGCAGGGGCTGGCTGGGAAGAGCGCGGCCGAGGTGCCCGGGACGCCGGACCGTCCGGCTCAAGGTAGCTCGTCCGCCAAGAAGCCCGTCACCATCAAGGCGAAGTTCGCGGGCACCTGTTCCTGCGGACGTCCCTACGCCGCCGGGGAGAAGATCGCGAAGCATTCCAGCGGTCGTTGGGGACACCCGGGCTGCGGCTGACCCCCGGGAAAAGCGGCGGGGCCGGGGGTTCGCCCCCGGCCCCGCCGCTTCATCACCTCACTCCGTCGGCACCTGGATCGTCCGCACCTCGCCGTCGCCGAGGTGCAGCAGCGCGCGCCCGGGCTGGACCTGGCCGCCGACGGCGCTGCGCGGGATGCGCGTGCCGATCAGGTCGCCGTCCATCGGCGACTGCGGCGACAGCAGGGCGCCGCGGCGGCCCTTGCGGGCGTCGACGTGCCAGCCGCTGAACCCGGCGTTCAGGTCCTCGGGCGAACCGGCGATCACCAGTGCCTGGCCGCGCTCGGCGCCGTAGGTGATGATCTCCTTCAGCACCGCGCCGGCCGGGGCGTCCTTCAGCAGTTCGGCGTCGTCCACCAGGACCGCGACCGGGCGGCCGGCGGCCTGCTCGATCGCGCCGCGCAGCGCCTCCTCGCTCAGGTCGCCGCCGTTCTCCAGCACGGCGAGCACGCCCTGCTCGGAGGCCATCTTGCGCAGCGGCGAGGGGCGCGGGGCCACCAGGACCACCGACGCGCCCTGCACCACCAGGGTGCGGGCCATCATCTGCAGCATGGTGCTGCGGCCGGCCTTGGGCGGGCCGGCGATGACGAAGGACGGGACGCCGTCGGACAGGTCCGGGCCGGCGCCCACCAGTTCGTCGCCGCCGACGCCGGCCAGCGCCCACAGCGGCTTGCCGGCCGACGACTCGTCGCGCAGCTCCCAGGCCTCGGCCAGGGAGATGCGGTTCGGCAGCACGTCCACCCGGAACGGCCGGCGGCTGCGCGGGATCGCCGCGTCGCGGGCCTTGGCCTGCTCGGCGATCGCGGTCAGGGCCGCGGCCTGGGCCTGGCCGGACGGGTCCGCGGTGAGCAGCGCGACCTGGGTCTCCAGGCCGGACTCGGCCCGGAAGGCGCGGCCGATGGCCATCTTGTCCGGGATCTTGCGCGGGTGCAGTCCGATCAGGCCGAAGTCCTGCTTGTCCGGCAGGCGGAAGGACAGCTTGTCCTCGGTCAGGGACGCGATGCGGCCGCTGAACACCTGCCGGTCGCCGGTGATGACCAGGTGCACGCCGGCCCCCTGGCCCTCGCGCATGATCTTCTGGATCTGGTCCACCAGGGTGCCGCCGTCGACCTCGCCGAGCGAGCCGAGGAAGCCGTCCCAGCGGTCCAGGAACACCACGATGTGCGGCAGCCGCTCGTCCGGCGCCACCGACAGCCGCTGCTCCACGATGCCGGCGAAGCCCTGCTGGGCCAGCCGCTCCTGGCGGGTGGCGATCTCCTGGACCAGGCGGCTGATCAGCCGCACCGCGCGCTCGGTCTGCTGGCGCTGCACCACCGCGCCGCAGTGCGGCAGCGCGGTCAGCGGCAGCAGCGCGCCGGAGCCGCAGTCGATGCCGTAGATGTGGACGTCGGCCGTGGTCTGGGTGAGCGCGATCGCCCCGGCCATGGTGCGCAGGATCTGCGAGCGCCCGGAGCGGGGCGCGCCGCCGACCAGCACGTGGCCCAGCGAGCCGAAGTCCAGCGCGGCCGCCCGCCGGGCCTGCAGGGCCGGCAGGTCGTCGATGCCCCACGGCACCGGCGCCAGGTCGTGCCCGCCGTGCCGGCGCACCGGCGGCACGTCCGACAGCAGCACGGTCTCCTGCAGGGCCGGCAGCCACGGCGAGTGCTGCGGCGGGATCTGCATCGCGGCGTTGGCCTCACGGATGGCGTCGACCAGCACCTTCAGGTCGGTGATCTCCGCGTCCTCTTCGGCCTTGGGCCCCTCGGGCTTCTTCGGCGGGGGCGCGGCCAGCGCCGGCCAGTCCAGCCGGGTGCTCCAGACCGAGGCCTGGGTCACGATGTTGGCGCCGGGGCGGGGGCCGCCGACGCGGCCGGCCTGGAACGGCACCAGGGAGTTGGCGCCGAGCCGGACGTAGGCGCGGCCGGGCGTGGACTTGGAGATGAAACCGGCCGACGGGTCGTCGATGACGTCGGTGGACTCGTTGCCGTCGGTCACGCGCAGCGCGATGCGCAGGTTGGTGTTGGCGCGGATCTCCGGCGAGACCACACCGGAGGGCCGCTGGGTGGCCAGCAGCAGGTGGATGCCCAGCGACCGGCCTCGCTGCGCGATGTTCACCAGACCGGTGACGAAGTCCGGCAGCTCGCGCACCATCGAGGCGAACTCGTCGATGACGATCAGCAGCCGCGGCATCGGCGCCAGCTGGGTCTGCTTCTTGCGGATGTCGCCGTAGTCCTCGATGTCCTTCGCCCCGGCCTCGGCCAGGATGTGCTCACGGCGCTTCAACTCCGCGCCGAGCGACTCCAGGGCCCGCTCCACCAGGTGGTTGTCCAGGTCGGTGACCATACCCACGGTGTGCGGCAGCTGGACACAGTCCTTGAACGCCGAGCCACCCTTGTAGTCGACGAGCACGAACGTCATCGCCGTCGGCTTGTTCGCCACGGCCAGCGACGCCACGATCGTCTGCAGCAGCTCGGACTTACCGGCACCGGTGGTACCGGCGATCAGACCGTGCGGGCCGTCGCGGCGGATGTCGATGCCGAACGGGCCGTCGAAGGACTCACCCAGCAGCGCCATCGTGGTCTCACCGCCCATCGCCCACCGGGCGGCGATCGCCTGCGACGTCGGGGGCTCCAGGCCGAGCACGTCCAGCAGGCGGGCGGCGTTCGGGATGCCGGAGGCCTCCTCGTTGCCGGAGACGTCGCGCACCGCGGCCAGGCCGCGCACCAGGCGCTGGCACCAGACCGGGGACACCGCGTCCGGACGGACGCCGCGCATCATGTCCGAGCCGACCTGCTGCACCCGCAGGCCCTGCGGCTCGACCACCACGATGGCCTGGCACTCGCCGGGCAGGAAGCGGTCCTCGGCGTCCAGGCAGATGGCGTGGATGCCGAGCATCGGGCCCTGCTGCAGGATCTGGATCACGCCGGGCATGGAGCGCAGCCGGCGCGAGCCGTCCAGGATCACCACGACGTCCGGGTCCTTGAACTTGACCTCGTTGCCGCCGGCCAGCTGGTGCTCCTTCATGCGGTGCGACAGCTGCTGGGACAGCTCGGCGATGCGCTGCGCCACGGTCTCGGCGTCGGTGCCGATCAGCACCGAGGCGTTCTGCCCGCTGGTCGGCCGCATGTGCGGCAGCCAGCGCATCCACTCCCAGTCCTGCTGCGCGTGCGAGTCGGTGAGCAGCACGAACTGCACGTCGTCCGGGCTGGACAGGGCCGCGGTCTGGGCCACCAGCCAGCGGGCCAGGGCCCGCGGGGTGCCGGCCGGGCCGGCCAGGCCGATGACGCCGCGCTCCTTCAGCGGGATCTTCACCGGGGCCTCGGGCACGGTCCAGGCCACCTGGCGCCGGTGCTCGTCCTGCTCGGGGTCGTCCAGCACGACCTCGGACTCCTGGTCCAGGGTGCCGACCCGGAGCAGCAGATGGTCGGCGTCGCGGCGGCGGCGCTCCCACAGCCGCTGGCGCGGGCCGATGCCGATGTCCAGCAGGGTCGCCGGGTCCGGGCACTCGGTGCGCCGGTGGTTGCGCTCCAGGTTCAGCGCGTCCCGGGCGTCCTGCTCGATCCGGGCCTTCTTCTGTTCGTACTCGGCGATCTGCTGGTTGTGCGTCTTCTTGCCGGACTTCTTGTCCTGCGCGTAGTTGCCGAGCATCATCATCGGCGACATCGCGGCCATCAGCAGGTACTGCGGGCGCTTCATGACCAGCGCCATGACGATCGCCATCATCAGCGGGGCGACCAGCATCACGATCGGGAACGGCCGCTTGTGCTCCTCGCTCACCGGGTTGGGCAGCCGGAACCGGGTCTGGCGCTCCGGCGGCAGGATCCGGGGCGGCCGGTTGTAGTCGAGGAAGGCGCCGTCGTCGGACGGCGTGAGCGCGGCGTCCGGCGGCGTGTAGTACCCGACCTCGAGGATCGAGGTGCCGATCACCAGCTGCATGCCCGGCTTCCACTCGGCCTCGCCGAGGAGGGGCTGCTTCTCCAGGGTCGCGGTGACGCCCTCATAGGGGGCCACCCGTATCATCCCGTGCACGTCCAGGCTGACGCGCAGCGCGAAGTCCGAGATCCCCGGGTCGTCGATCTTCACGCGGTTCCGGCGCGAACGCCCGATGTCGGCGTAGCCGGGGTTGATCCGGTGCACCCCGCCGGCGTCAGGACCGCCCGCCACCCGGATCTCGACGGTGCCGTAGGGCTCCGCCGGGAGACAGCCGGAGGGGTTGTGCAGCGACACCACCGAGCCTTCCCGCAGGGGCGAGGAGGCCAGCGAGTGCCGCTGGTCTATCAGGTTCCCGTCCACGAACAACAGGGGAGGCGAGCCCGGATTCGGCCCCGTAGTCCCCAACATCTGGCCCAACTGGTCCGCGACCTGCGGAATCGTAGACTCCCCGTCCGCGTCCAGCAGCGCGTCCATCCAAGCACCCTGGACCGGATCCACCACCGTCAACGTCATACGCATGGTTCGGAAGTCTACGGTCCATCCCCCTAGGGGATAAGGTCCGCCCTGACAGGCTTGGAACACAGGCCCGATCGCAGGTTCCGCAGGCCCGCCCGCGCGGCGGTTCCGAACTCCTTACAGCAGGAGGACCGATGATGGTCGGCGTGGCGACAGCGCTGGTCGCGGCGTTGTGCGGACCGGCACTGGCCCGGGCCGTGTATCAGTTGTCGGTGGACGCCGGGACGCCGGCGCGCACGGTGTGCCGGCACTGCGACACGCGGTTCCCACCGGGCGGCTTGCGGTTCCTCGTGTGGTCGGGACGCTGCGGCCACTGCCGCGGGATGCTCGGCCCGCGCATCTGGTTGGTGGCCGTCGTGGCCGGTATCGGTGGATTCGTGGTCGGACACCGGCTCGGGAACGATCCGGCGCTGTTGGCGTTCACGGTGTTCGCGCTGGGATGCGTCGTGCTGTCGTTCGTCGACATCGCGGTACGGCGGCTGCCCGACCAGCTGACGGCGCCGTTGGCCGCGGTCGGTGTGGTGGGTCTGGGTACCGCGGGCTACCTGGCCCGGGACATGACGCCGGTGCTCCGGGGCCTGATAGGCGCGGCCCTGGCGGGCGGGTTCTTCCTGGCGCTGGCGTGGATCCGGCCGGACGGCGAGGGCATGGGGCTCGGAGACGCCAAACTGGCCGGCGTGCTGGGCCTGTATCTGGGCTGGCTCGGGTGGAACGACCTGGTGCTGGGGATCCTCGCCGGGACGACGGCCGCGACGGTGTTCGCGCTGTTCATGCTGCGGACCGGGCGGATGACGCGGCGGTCCGCGATCACGTACGGGCCGTTCCTCGTGCTGGGGGCGGTGCTGGCGGTGGTCCTCGGGTGAACGGACGAGGCCGCCCGCGTCGGTGACGCGGACGGCCGGTTTCGTGCTCTGTGACGCGTCAGCTCGTGGCGGACGGCTGGAACTGCTGGTAGATGCCGGTGTTCGGCTCGGTCTGCGCCGCCACCGAGATGGCCGCGCCTCCGGCGAAGGTCAGCGACACCGGCGAGTTGTGGCCCGCCTTGGCACCGGAGGCGGCCAGCACGACCTTCGGCCCGGTCGGTGCGGCCAGGTTCAGCGACGCGTGCGGCGCGACGGTCAGCCCGGCCGCGCTGCCGAGCGACACGGCCTTGCCGTTGAGGCTGACGCCGGTCAGCGTCGCCGCCTGGTCGCCGTTGTTGATGACGGTCCCGGTCACCTGCGCGGCACCAGTGGCGGGGTCGACGACCACGACCATGTTCTGCGCCTGGACGTCCCCGGCGGCCCCGGCGGCGAAGTTCGGCTGGATCTGCAGCGTGGCGGCGCCGGGTCCGGCGGCGCAGCCGGTCGCGACCGCTGCGGTGCCGGCGACAGCGGCGATGACGAGGGCGATGCGATTGCTCTTCACGGCGGAACGGCTCCTAGACGGTGCTACGGCTCACGGGCCGCCGCCGTTCGGGCTCAGCGCGAGCCGCCGCTCCTTAAATGCGACTTCCCGACCACCCGATCAACAGTGGCGACGACGCAAGTGTAAAAGGGCCTCAGATCCGCTCCGGGCCCGGGGGCTCGGCACGCGACGTGATTTTCGCTACTGCGCGCTGCACACGGCGCGCCGACGCCGCGGACGCAGCGTGGAGCGCAGCGTGAACCACCGCTGCGCGGACCCACCGCCACCGCCTGCCGGAACACGTACTACCGGGGCAGGCCTACCAGGGCAGGACGTACCTGCACATCCGCCCGAGCCACCGGCCGAACCTCGCCAGCGCCCGGACCGGCGCCGTCAGCGCGTGGCGCCGCCGCGCCCGGGCCTGGGCCCGGGCCACCTCGCGGCGGTAGGCGCGCACCTCGGCGTCGAGGGCGGAGATGTCGTCGGGGACGACCACTTCCGGGAAGCCGGAGTCGATGCCGTCGCCGTCCGGTTCGCCGAAGGAACCGAAGGAATGATCGCCGTTGTCGCGGCCTGGACTGTTCACCCTTGCTGCACCCCACCCCACGCGTCGTCGTCGGGAGCCGTAGCGCCATTGTGCGCTTCGCAGAGGCTTGTGCCCAGAGCGGAGGGGTCGGCAATCCCGCGGGATTCCACGAATTCCCGGCCGGCCCGCGAACGGGCGGAGAATCAAGATCCAGCACCCCGGAAAACGGTGATCGGAGATGTCCCGCCGAAGGCGATTGAGCTGTGTGAGCACGCCGCGTGCAGGTTTGTCAAGCCCCCACGGGTACGCTGACCTGCGCAAACGGTCTTCAGAACGGGCGTACAGCGTGGTATCCTGGAGAGCCACGGAAGGGGCACATATCACATGACGTTCAAGGTTGGCGAGACCGTGGTCTATCCCCATCACGGGGCCGCGCTCATCGAGGATATCGAGATCCGCGTGATCAAGGGCGAGCCGAAGGAATACCTCGTGCTCAAGGTGGCGCAAGGTGATCTCACAGTACGCGTGCCCTCTGAGAAGGCCGAGTACGTCGGCGTGCGCGACGTGGTCGACCAGGGCGGGCTGGAGCGCGTCTTCGACGTGCTGCGCGCGCCGCACACCGAGGAGCCGACCAACTGGTCGCGCCGCTACAAGGCGAACATCGAGAAGATCCAGTCCGGCGACGTGATCAAGGTCGCCGAGGTGGTCCGGGACCTGTGGCGCCGGGACCGCGACCGCGGGCTGTCGGCCGGCGAGAAGCGGATGCTGGCCAAGGCACGGCAGATCCTGGTGAGCGAGCTGGCGCTGGCCGAGGCCACCAACGAGGACAAGGCGGACGCCATCCTCGACGAGGTCCTCGCCTCCTGAACCGGCGTTCTCGAGCGCTTGTTCTGAACGTCATCAGCAGGTCGATCGTTTCAGCATGAGCAGGCTTTCCGGCCCCGCGGCATCGCGCCGTCGGGGCCGGCGCCTTGTTCTGCACTACAGTCCCAGGCCGTGAGCATGAGCAAGGAACGGGTGGCCGTGATCGTCCCGGCCGCCGGCAGGGGTGAGCGCCTGGGTCCCGGCGCCCCGAAGGCGCTGCGCGAGCTGGGCGGCTCGCCGCTGCTGGTGCACGCGGTGCGGACGCTGGTCGCGACACCGTCGGTGGACGTGGTCGTGGTGGCCGCGCCGCCGGGTCCCGGAGGCGTCGCCGAGGTGCAGCGGCTGCTGGCCGACCTGCCCGGCGACACCCGCGTGGTGGCCGGCGGCGCGACCCGGCAGGAGTCGGTGGCCCTGGCGCTGGCGGCGCTGCCGGAGGACTGCGCGGTGGTCCTGGTGCACGACGCCGCCCGGGCCCTGACCCCGGTGGACCTCGTCGAGGCGGTGATCGCCGCGGTGCGCGGCGGCGCCGGCGCGGTGGTCCCGGTGCTGCCGGTGGCCGACACCGTCAAGGCCGTCGAGGGCGACCTGGTGACCGCGACCGTCGACCGGTCCTCGCTGCGGGCGGTGCAGACGCCGCAGGGCTTCGCCCGCGACCTCCTCGCCAAGGCGCACGCCGCCGCCGACCCCGACGCCCCGGCCACGGACGACGCGGGCCTGGTCGAGGCCCTGGGCGTGCCGGTGCGCACGGTGCCGGGACACGCCGAGGCCTTCAAGATCACCACTCCGTTCGACCTCGTCCTCGCCGAAGCGGTGCTCAGGAGGCGGCGATGACCGCGCTCCCCCCGCTCCCCCCGCTCCCCCTGGTGGGCATCGGCGTGGACGTGCACGCGTTCGAGGCGGGGCGCGAGCTCTGGATCGGCGGACTGCACTGGCCCGGCGAGGTCGGGCTCGCCGGGCACTCCGACGCCGACGTCGTCGCGCACGCCGCCTGCAACGCCCTGTTCTCCGCCGCCGGACTCGGCGACCTCGGCGCGCAGTTCGGCACCAGCGACCCCGAATGGGCCGGCGCGGCGGGGCTGAAGCTGCTCGCCGAAGCGGCGCGGCGGGTGCGCGAGGCCGGCTACGAGATCGGGAACGTGTCGGTGCAGCTGGTCGGGGTCCGGCCCCGGATCGGCGCCCGGCGCGCCGAGGCCGAGCGGGTGCTGACCGAGGCCGCCGGGGCGCCGGTGCGGCTCGCCGCCGCCACCACCGACGGACTCGGGTTCACCGGCCGCGGCGAAGGGCTCGCCGGGATCGCCACCGCGCTCGTGGTCCCCCGTCCGGCCGGATCATGACGGCCGGTCACCCGGTGACCGGATCATGACCGGGCGCTGACATCAAGACGACGACAAGCCGGAGATCATCCCACGAACGTGGGGCTTAATTCGCGGACCCGGCACAACGCCGAAACCCCGTGTGCTAGGAATGGAAACGTGAACCTCATATCCCGCTGCTGCGCCTACGACCCGCGTCGGCGACGCGGTCGAGAACTGCACGTGCAGCGTTGTGGCCGGGGATTCCGGACACACCGCCTCCGCGGCGCGCGCCAGCGCCGCAGATGAGGACGTTGTCGATCCCGGTCTCCACGCCCCACTTGCCCACCTGGTCCGCGCGTTCGGCGTAGGGCCAGGACAGGTCCCGGTGGAAGATGTGCCCGCCGGGCATCGCCAGTTCGGCCTGCAGGTCCTCGGTGGTCTTGGCCTCCAGGCACGGCGCGCCGTCGGCGTCCACCGCCAGACAGTCCGCGAGCGGCTCGGCCAGGTACGCGTCCAGCCCGGCCAGCGCCCGCCGCACCATCTCGTCCTTGCTCGCGGCGCCGGGCGGGGTGTGCAGCGAGAACAGCGTCAGGGTCTGCACGTCCGGGCGTTTGAGCAGGTCCTTGCCGAGGATCGAGCGGTCGGTGAGGGTGTGGCAGTAGACCTCGGACGGCAGCGGGTCCGGCAGCGCGCCGTCGTGGGAGCGCTGGTAGGCGTCCCGCAGCTGCCCGGCGCCCTCGTCGATGTGGAAGGTGCCGGCGAAGGCCACGTGCGGGTCGGCCCCGGACTTCAGCCGGGGCAGCCGGTCCAGCAGCATGTTGATCTTCAGCTGGGTGCCCTGCGGGTGCGGGCCCTGGGCGCCGCCGCCGCGGCCCAGCAGCCGGGTCAGGACCGCGGGCGCCACGCCGGCCAGCACGTAGCCGGCCTGGACCGTCTGTTCGGTGCCGGCCGCGTCGCGGTAGGTGACCTCGGCGCGTCCGCCGCCGGCGTCGGGGTCGATGTGCAGAACCTCAGCACCGGTGAGGATGCGCGCCCCGGCGTTCTCGGCCGAGCGGTGCAGTGCCTCGGCGACGCTGCCCATACCGCCGACCGGGACCCGCCACTCACCGTTGCCGTTGCCCATGACGTGGTAGAGGAAGCACCGGTTCTGTTTCAGGCTGGCGTCGCCGGCCCAGGAGTCGGTACCGATCAGGGCGTCGGTGAGCACCACGCCGCGCACCGCGTCGTCGCCGAAGTGCTGTTCGACCGCGACGCCGATGGGCTGCTCGAAGACCCACTCCCAGGCCTGCCCGGCGCCCTCCTCGCGGGCCAGGGCCTCCAGCTGCCCGCGGCCCAGCAGCGGGTTCAGCAGGGTGGGGGCGAGCGCCCGGGCCAGCCGGCCGAGCTGCTCGTAGAAGCGCCGCCAGGCCTGGAAGTCGGCGTCGCCGCCGGTGATCCGGCGGAAGCTCTCCTCGGTGGCGGCGCCGAGCTTGCGTTCCACCAGCAGGCCGGTGTCGCGGCCGCCGCGGCGCAGCGGCGTGTAGGAGGAGACCGGGCGGCTGCGCAGCTCGACGACCAGCTCCAGGTTGCGGACGATGGTGTAGGGCAGCAGCGAGACCAGGTAGGAGTAGCGGGACAGCCGGGCGTCCAGGCCCGCGAACGGGGTGGCGCTCACCGCGGCGCCGCCCACCTCGTCCCGGCGTTCCAGCACGGTGACGTGGAGTCCGGCCCGTGCCAGGTAGGCCGCGGCCACCAGGGCGTTGTGGCCGCCGCCGACCACGACGACGTCGTGGCGCGAGGCTCCGGGGCGGGGCGTGCGCTCGGCTCGTTCAGGCAGTGCCACGGTCACGTCGGGCGTCCTTCCCTCTCTATCCCCGATCATCCCACGTCGCACAGTACTTAACTCCTTGCGTCTTTCGGTGCGACGCAGCGGTGAGGTATACCAGGCATTTGACGATCGAGCGGAGTGCACGGTCAGCAGGGGCGGGCGGGGTCGTGGACGAGACGCACGAACAGCGGGTCTGGCGGCCCGCGGCGGAGATCGAGGCCGAGGTCGCGGCGGCGGTGCGGGAGGCCGGCGAGACGGTCGGCGAAGATCTCGAGGAAACCATGGCGGTGGAAGTCATCCCCACTGAGGGGACACCACAACCAGGGGAAACACCTCCCGCGCCGGCGGCGGTGCCGTCGCTGAGCCCTGACCAGGTCTCGCGTCACATCGCGCGCGCCGAGGCGCTGGCGGAGCTGGGACGGCGGCAGCAGGCTCTGGACGTCCTCAACGAGCTGATCGTGGCCGGGGCCGAGGACGTGCGCGTCTGGCGTGCGCTGGCCGGGGTGTACCTGGAGACCGGCGACGGTGAGAAGGCGCTGCGCGCCGCCGACTGGGTCGTGACCTTCGCCCCCGGCGACGAGTGGGGCCACCGGCTGCGCGCATCGGCGCTGCGGCTGCTGGACCGGCCGGCCGAGGCGGTGTCGGCGGCCGAGCAGGCGGTGAGGCTGGGCCCGGAGGTCTGGCAGGGCCGCGCGAGCCTGGCCGCCGCCCTGGAGGCCAGCGGCGACCTGTCGCAGGCGGCCGCCGAGGCCCGCAAGGCGGCGCAGCTGGCCGAGCAGCTGGACCCGGAGTCCGCGCCGGAGGCGAAGCAGTTCGAGGCGGCCGTGACCAAGGCGGTGGACGAGGTGCAGGCCCCCGGCGGCCTGGTCTCCGATCTGGAGGCGGTCCTGGCCTCCCGCCCCGGCCCCGACGACGAGAGCCTGGCCCACGTCGGCGGCCTGGTGCTGCGCGCCATGGAGTTCAGCGCGGCGGCCGGCTGGCTGGTGGCCTTCGGCGGCGTCGCCATCCCGGGCTTCAACATCAGGTTCCTGATCCCGCTCGCCGTCCTGCTGGTGCTCGCCGTGTTCCTGGTCGGCCCGGCGCGCAAGGCCGGCCGCGACCTGTGGCGCTACCTCGTCGAGTACCTGTGGCAGGACGCGAAGACGCGCACCGCGCTGATCATGACGGTGGCCGCGCACGTCTGGATGATCACCGGCAGCTCGATCGGGCACCTGCAGGGCGGGTCGACCTTGACCGTGGGGCTCGTCAGCCACCTGATCGGACGCGGGGCGCTGCACCGGAAGGCGCCGGAGTTGAGTCCGGTGAAGCGGGGCGGCGCGAGCGCGACCGTGGTGAGTGCGGCTCAGGCCGCGGCGAGCCCGGGCTCCGGCACGGCCGCGGTCTGAGCCGGCGACGTCCGCACCAGCAGCACCCGCATCAGCACCGCGGCGGCGCTCAGGGTGAAGACGACCACCGCCATCGGCATGCCGCTGGTCTTGCTGCCCAGGCCGACGAGCGGGGCGAAGAGGGCGCCGAAGAGGAACTGGCCGGTGCCGATCATCGCGGAGGCGGCGCCGGCGACGGCCGGGGCGTAGCCGGACAGCGCCAGGGCCGTGACCTGGGGCATGATCAGGCCGATGGCGGAGACCATCAGGAACAGGCCGAGCAGGGTGCCGGGCAGGTCGCCGCCGAGCAGGGCGGTGGCGGCCAGCAGGATGGTGCTGCCGCCCAGGGACATGGCCAGGCCGGCGCCGAGGAGGCGGGCCGGGGAGAGGCGGCCGACCAGGCGGCCGCCGAGCTGGCCGACGATCATGATGCCGAGGGCGTTGGCGCCGAAGACATAACTGAACTCCTGCTTCGACAGGCCGTGGATGTTCTCCAGGACGAAGGGCGAGCCGGAGATGTAGGCGAACATGGCCGCGAAGGCGAAGCCTCCGGTGAGGATGTAGCCCATGAAGCGGCGGTCGCGGATCAGGACACGGAAGGTGCGCAGGGTCGCGGGCAGGCCGCCACCGCCGGTACCGCGGGCCTCCTTGGGAAGGGTCTCCTTGATACCGAGGAGTGTGGCCGCCAGCAGCGCGAGGCCTATCAGGGCCAGCACCACGAACACGCCGCGCCAGCTCATGAAGCGGGTCAGCTGGCCGCCGAGGACCGGCGCGAGGATCGGCGCGAGGCCGTTCACCAGCATCAGGGTGGAGAAGAACTTGGTGAGCGCGTCGCCCTCATAAAGATCGCGGACCATCGCGCGGGAGATCACCAGTCCCGCGGCTCCGGCGAATCCCTGGAGGAAGCGGACCGCGGTGAGGGAGAAGACTTCCGGGGCGACCGCACAAAGCACAGAGGTGGCCGCGTAAGCGCTCAGTCCGACGACGAGTGGCTTTTTCCGTCCCCAGGCGTCGGACATCGGCCCGGCCACGAGCTGTCCGACGGCGAGACCGATCATGCACGCGGTCAGGGTCAGCTGGACGTTCGACTCGCGCGTGTGGAACGAATGCGCCAGATCCGGCAATGCCGGAAGGTACATATCCAACGACAGGGGCCCGAACATGGAAAGCGACCCCAATATCAGGAGCAGCTTCACGGGAGCCCGGTTCGGAGTCGTCACCGACCCATGGTGCCATGCCAACCGAGAAGAAGATTTCCACTACCACGCGCCGGTATCCTGGGGGAATGACTCTCCGCCTGTATGACACCGCCGCGCGCGCGACGCGCGAGTTCGTACCCGTCACACCAGGCAAGGTCTCCATCTACCTGTGCGGCGCGACCGTCCAGGCGCCGCCGCACATCGGCCACGTCCGCTCCCAGCTCTCGTTCGACATCGTCCGGCGCTGGCTCGAGTACCGCGGCCACGAGGTCACGTTCGTACGGAACGTCACCGACATCGACGACAAGATCATCCGCCGCGCCGCCGAGGAGGGCGTCGAAGCCTGGCGGGTGGCCCAGCGCAACGAGTACGCCTTCCAGAACGCGTACCGGCTGCTGGGCTGCATCGACCCGTCCGTGGAGCCGCGTGCCACGGGTCACATCCCCGAGATGGTCGCGATGATGCGGAAGCTCATCGACGACGGCCACGCCTACGCCGCCGGCGGCGACGTCTACTTCCGCGTGCGCTCCTTCCCCGAGTACGGCGCGCTGGCCCACTTCAGCGTCGACAACCTCGAGGAGCAGCCGCTCGACGACGTGGCGCCGACCACGCACAAGGAGGACCCGCACGACTTCACGCTGTGGAAGGCGTCGAAGCCGGGCGAGCCGTTCTGGGAGACGCCCTGGGGTCCGGGCCGCCCGGGCTGGCACCTGGAGTGCTCCGCGATGGCGCACCGCTATCTGGGGACGGCCTTCGACATCCACGGCGGCGGCGTGGACCTGATCTTCCCGCACCACGAGAACGAGCAGGCCCAGTCGCACGCCTTCGGCGACCAGTTCACCAAGTACTGGATGCACAACGGCTGGGTCACTCTCAAGAACGAGAAGATGTCCAAGTCGCTGGGCAACTCGGTGCTGGTCTCCGAGCTGGCCAAGCAGTACCGGCCGATCGTGCTGCGGTACTACCTCGGCACCCCGCACTACCGCTCGATGATCGAGTACACCGAGGACTCGCTGCGCGAGGCCGAGGCCGCGTTCGGCCGCATCGAGGGCTTCCTCACCCGGGCCGCCGAGACGGTCGGCGCCACCGCGGCGGCGCCCGAGGTGCCGGCGGCCTTCGCGGACTCGATGGACGACGACTTCGGCGTCCCGGGCGCGGTCGCCGTGCTCTACACCACGATCCGCGAGGGCAACACCGCGCTCGCGGCCGGGGACAAGGAAGGCGTCGCGACGCACCTGGCGTCGGTGCTGAAGATGCTGGACGTCCTCGGGATGAACCCGCTGGCCGAGCCGTGGACGGGGGCGCCCGGCACCGCCGGCTCCGGCACCGACCTGCGGCCGGCCGTAGACACCCTGGTCAAGGTGGCCCTGGAGCAGCGGCAGGCGGCGCGCGAGCGCAAGGACTACGCCGCCTCCGACGCCATCCGCGACCAGCTGTCCCGGGCCGGTGTCACGGTCGAGGACACGCCGAACGGACCGCGCTGGACAGTCGCCTAGGCGGCCCCACCCCGACCGTGCCCCCTCCACGCCGCAGGTAGCGTGGGGAGGGGCACGGTCGTTCCAAGCTGTAGAGAAACGAAGAAGGTAGAAGGACATGGCAAGCAAGGGCGGCGGCCTGGGCGGCCGGGCGAACAAGCCGGGGGCTTCGAGCTCGCGCAAGGGCGCGCAGAAGGGCTCCGGCGGCCAGCGCCGTCAGGGGCTGGAGGGCCGCGGCCCGACTCCCAAGGCGGAGGACCGCACCGGGCACCCGGCCAAGCGCCGGGCGGCCGCGGCGGCCAAGCGCGCCGGCGCCGGCACGTGCGGCGGCCAGCGCGGCGGCGCCGTGCCCAAGACCGTGCGCCGCGCCCCCGGCAAGGACGGCCCGGAGCAGGTCGCCGGCCGGAACTCGGTGGTCGAGGCGCTGCGGGCGAACATCCCGGCCAAGGCGCTGTACGTGGCGCAGCACATCGACAGCGACGACCGCGTCCGCGAATCGATGAAGCTGGCTCAGGAGCAGGGCGTGCCGCTGCTCGAGGCACCGCGCCACGAACTGGACCGGATGACCAACGGCGCCCTGCACCAGGGTCTGATGCTGGTGGTGCCGGCGTACGAGTACGCGCACCCCGACGACCTGCTCGAGGAGGTGTTCGCCGCCGCCGAGAACCCGCTGTTCGCGGCCCTGGACGGCGTCACCGACCCGCGCAACCTGGGCGCGGTGCTGCGCTCGGTGGCCGCCTTCGGCGGACACGGCGTGATCGTGCCGGAGCGGCGCGCGGCCGGGATGACCGCCGGGGCCTGGAAGGCCGCGGCCGGCGCCGGGGCCCGGGTGCCGGTGGCGCGCGCCGGGAACCTGACGCGCGCGCTGGAGGCGTACCAGAAGCAGGGCGTGGTGATCGCCGGCCTGGCCGCCGACGGCGCGGTGGCGCTGCACGAGCTGGAGGCCGCCACCGACCCGCTGTGCCTGGTCGTCGGGTCCGAGGGCAAGGGCATGTCGCGGCTGGTGTCCGAGCTCTGCGACGTGACCGTGTCCATCCCGATCGCGTCCTCGACGGAGTCGCTGAACGCCGGCGTCGCGGCCGGGATCGCGCTCTACGAGGTCAACCGGCGGCGCGCCGAGGCCCGCGGCTGACCCGGGACCCCTGAACCGCGGCACGCCCGCACCACCGCACCACCGCACCACCACGCAAGGAGACAGCTCGATGGCGAGCATCGAAAGCAGCAGCACGGACCGCCCCGCCCCCATAGGCCCGGTCGACTCCTCGAAGACCCCGCGCTACGCGGGCTTCGCGACGTTCGCGCGGCTGCCGCGCCTGGACCAGCTCCCGGCCGGCGAGAAGGCGGACGTGGCGATCCTGGGCGCGCCGTTCGACTCCGGCGTCTCCTATCGCCCCGGCGCCCGCTTCGCCCCGGCGGCGGTGCGCGAGGCGTCGAAGCTGCTGCGGCCGTACCACCCCGGCCTGGACTTCTCCCCGTTCCAGGCGGTGCAGGTCGCCGACGCCGGCGACATCTCCATCAACCCCTTCCACCTGGAAGAGGCGATGGGCCAGATCGAGGCGCACTCGGAGGAGCTGGTGCGGGCCGGCTCCAAGCTGGTGACGATCGGCGGCGACCACACCATCGCGCTGCCGCTGCTGCGCACGATGGCGCGCGAGCACGGGCCGGTGGCGCTGCTGCACTTCGACGCGCACCTGGACACCTGGGACACGTACTTCGGCGCGCCGTACACCCACGGCACACCGTTCCGCCGGGCCTTCGAGGAGGGCATCCTCGACTCGTCGGCGGTGTCGCACGTCGGCACCCGCGGCCCGCTGTACAGCAAGCAGGACCTGACGGACGACAAGCGCATGGGCTTCGGCATCGTGACGTCGGCGGACGTGATGCGCCAGGGCGTGGACGCCGTGGTGCAGGCGCTGCGCGAGCGGGTCGGCTCCCGGCCGCTGTACGTGTCGATCGACATCGACGTGCTCGACCCGGCGCACGCCCCCGGCACCGGCACTCCGGAGGCCGGCGGCATGACGAGCCGCGAGTTGCTGGAGATCCTGCGCGGGCTGGACGGGATGAACCTGATCGGCGCCGACGTGGTCGAGGTCGCGCCGGCGTACGACCACGCCGAGATCACTTCGGTGGCCGCTTCGCATGTCGCGTACGATCTCGTGACGCTGCTCGCGATGCAGGGGCGGTAGCCACCGCCCCGAAGGTTCGGGGCCATCCTGTACGTTCATCGTTGTGCTACCGCCCGACAACCACGTCCACAGCGAGTACTCGTGGGACGCCTTCCGGGGCTCGATGGAGGCGACCTGCGAGCGCGCGGTCGAGATCGGGCTGCCGTCGATCGCGTTCACCGAGCACGCGGACTTCAGCGTCTCGACGCTGCCCGCGGACTTCGTCCTGCCGGAGCAGTGGGAGCCGCACACCGTCCACCACGACGATGGCCGCAGGGTGCTGACACCGCCGGACATCGATCTCACGGGCTACCTGGAGACGCTGGAGCGGTGCCGGGACCGGTTCCCGCAACTGCGCATCCTGTCGGGCGTGGAGCTGAGCGAGGCGCACTGGTTCCCGGAGCGGACCGCGGATCTGGTGAAGCGGGGCGGATTCCAGCGGATCCTCGCCTCGCTGCACTCCGCATCGCTGCGGGACGAGGATTACCTGGACGTGTCCTGGGGGTTCAAGGGCTCCCACCCGGCCGCCGTCTACCGCGGCTACCTCGCCGAGGCGGTGCGGCTGATCGAGGAGTTCGACGGGTTCGAGGTGCTCACCCACATCGACTACCCGGTACGGTACTGGCCCCACGACCGGGTCGGCTTCGATCTCACGGAGTTCGAAACCGACATCCGGCTGGTCCTGCGCACGCTGGCGCGCGCCGACAAGGTCATGGAGTTCAACACCCGGCTGCCGCTGGATCCGCGGGTCGTCGGCTGGTGGCGGGAGGAAGGCGGGAAGGGCGTGTCGTTCGCGTCCGACGCGCATCTGCCCGAGAACGTCGGGAAAGGCTTCCGGGAAGCGGTCGAGGTGGCGCGTGCCGCGGGCTTCAAGCCGGGTGCCGACCTGTTCGATTTCTGGGTGCGGGACTGACCGGCCACGACCATATGTCGAGCCGCCCGCACCACCCTCTCCACCGCGGCGAGATGCGGCTCGACGCCGCAGATCTACGCTTGGACACATGACACTGCGGCTGGCCTGCCTCCAAGCCCCGGCGACCGATCATCCGGACGGCTCGCCGGACCCGGCCGCCGACCGTCGCGCCAATCTGGCCGCGCTGGACGCCGCGGCGGCGAAGGCGGCCGCTCAAGGGGCGCAGCTGCTGGTCACGCCCGAGATGTACCTGACCGGCTACAACATCGGCGCGGAGACGGTGGCCGAGCTCGCCGAGAGCCGGTTCGGGGAGTCGGGGCAGGCCGTCGCGCGGATCGCCGCGCAGCACGGCATCGCCATCCTCTACGGCTACCCGGAGGTGGACGGCGACGGCGTCGTCCGCAACGCGGTCCAGCTGGTCGACGCCGAGGGGCTCCCCCTGGCGAACTACCGCAAGACGCACCTGTTCGGCGACGTGGACCGGGCGGCGTTCGCCCCGGGCGACGAGCTGGTGGTGCAGGCCGACCTGGCCGGGGTCCGGGTGGGACTGCTGATCTGCTACGACGTCGAGTTCCCCGAGACGGTGCGGGCGCACGCCGACGCCGGGACCCAGCTGCTGCTGGTGCCGACCGCGCTGATGCGCCCGTACGAGTACGTGCCGCGGCAGATGGTGCCGGCCCGGGCGATCGAGTCGCAGCTGTTCGTGGCCTACGTGAACCGGGTCGGCGTGGAGCGCGACTTCGTGTACGCCGGCGAGTCGCGGGTGGTCTCCCCCGACGGCCGCGAACTGGCGGTCGGCTCGGACCACGAGGAGCTGCTGATCGCCGACGTGGACCTGGCGGACCTGGCCGCGTCCCGGGAGCTGAACACCTATCTGCAAGACCGACGAACCGACCTGTACGGAGCGAAGCTGTGATATCCAGGGGAAACCACCCATGACGTCCGCTGTCCCGGCGACCGTGCACGAGGTCACCGACCACGTGCACTGCGACTCGCACAAGCCGATCACCATGTTCGGCCCCGACTTCCCGTTCGCCTACGACGACTACGTGGCGCACCCGGCCGGGCTGGGATCGGTGCCGGAGGCCGCGCACGGCACCGAGGTGGCGGTGATCGGCGGCGGGCTGTCCGGGCTGGTGGCCGCGCACGAGCTGCTGAAGCTGGGCTTGAAGCCGGTCGTGTACGAGGCCGACGAGCTGGGCGGGCGGATGCGCTCGACCCCGTTCCCGGGCGTGCCGGGCTCGATCGCGGAGATGGGCGCGATGCGCTTCCCGCCGTCGTCGACGACGCTGTTCTCCTACCTCGACCGCGCCGGGCTGCGCACCGAGCCGTTCCCGAACCCGCTGGACGCCTCCACTCCGTCGACGGTGATCGACCTGAAGGGGGTCAGCCACTACGCCGCCACCCTGGAGGACCTGCCGGCGGTCTACCACGAGGTCGCCGACGCCTGGGCGGACGCACTGGACGATCCGGCGCACGGCGCGGAGTTCTCGGCGATGCAGCAGGCGATCCGGGAGCGGGACGTCGCGGCGATCCGCGAGATCTGGGGCCGGACGGTGCCCCGGCTGGACGACATCTCGTTCTACGGCTTCCTGGCCACCAGCCCGGCGTTCAAGTCCTTCCGGCACCGCGAGGTGTTCGGCCAGGTCGGCTTCGGCACCGGCGGCTGGGACACCGACTTCCCGAACTCGATGCTGGAGATCCTGCGGGTCGTCTACACCGGCGCCGACGACCACCACCGGCGCGTGGTCGGCGGCTGCCAGCAGCTGCCGCTGGCGCTGTGGTCGCAGGCCCCCGAGGACGCCGCGCACTGGCCGGCGGGCACGTCGGTGCAGTCGCTGCACGACGGCGGCGTACCGCGCCCGGCGGTGACCCGCATGTACCGCACGGCGCGCGGCGTCACCATCGCCGACGCGGGCGACGAGATACGCACCTACCCGGCTGCGGTGTTCACCGCGCAGAGCTGGATGATGCTGTCCAAGATCAAGGTCGACGAGACCCTGCTGCCGCCCGACGTGTGGACCGCGGTCGAGCGCACGCACTACATGGGCGCCTCGAAGCTGTTCGTGGTCGTCGACCGCCCGTTCTGGCTCGACCCCTCCCCCGCCGACCCGGCCCGCGACACCATGTCGATGACCCTCACCGACCGCATGCCGCGCGGCGTCTATCTGCTCGACGACGGCCCGGACAAGCCGGGCGTGATGTGCCTGTCCTACACCTGGGTCGACGACTCGATGAAGTTCGTCCCGCTGTCCCGCGAGGAGCGCCTGGAGATCATCCTGTCCTCCCTGGCGGAGATCTACCCGGACGTCGACATCCGCTCCCACATCATCGGCACCCCGCTGACCGTGTCCTGGGAGACCGAGCCGTACTTCATGGGCGCGTTCAAGGCGAACCTGCCGGGCCAGTACCGCTACCAGCGCCGCCTCTACACGCACTTCATGCAGGACGACCTGCCCGCCGCCCAGCGCGGCCTGTTCCTGGCCGGCGACGACATCTCCTGGACGGCCGGCTGGGCCGAGGGCGCGGTGACCACGGCGCTGAACGCGGTGTGGGGCGTGATGCGGCACTTCGGCGGAGCGACGAGCCCCGAGAACCCGGGGCCGGGCGACGTGTTCGACGAGATCGCGCCGCCGATGCTGGACGAGAGCTGAGATCAGACCTCTGCCGCCAGCGCCCGACGGTGGCGGTGAACCGTCCGGCGTCGTCCTCCCACGGGTAGTGCCCGGCACCGGGCTGCACGGCGAGGGTCAGTCGCTCGGCATACCCTCGGCGATGGCACGGCGCTCGCGGCGGACCTGAGCAAGGCGCTCGCCACCCCGACACCGTTCCCCGTCCTCGCCGACCCGAAGGCACCCGCAACCTCCGGGAACTGAGAGCTGGGAACACGAGAACGGCGTGCGGATCCCCATCCGCACGCCGCTCCTCACGTCTCCTTCGAAGCCGCTTCGTTCGAAGCCGTCTCCTTCGAAGCCCTCAGTCCAGCAGCCCGCTGACCCGCAGGTCCGGATGCCGTCCCCGCACCGCGAACGTGATCTCCCGCGTCGTCGCCGTCAGCCGGGACGCCAGCTTGTCGATGTCCGCGCCGCTCAGCTGCTTCTGGAACCCGTACAGCGTCACCACCATCGCCACCCGCTCGTCCGGCCCGAAGACCGGCGCCGCCAGGTGTCCGATCCGGTGCGCGCCGGCGCCGAAGTCGTCCATCAGGTACGACGTGTGCGACAGCTCGGCGAGCAGCGGCGGCACCGCCTCGTGGTCGTCCAGCGACTGTCCCAGGCGCACGCCGAGCACGTCGGGCTCCAGGCCCACCGAGTACCCCCGCCGCCGTACCGCGCGCACGCCGTTCCGGAAGCGCTCCAGCTCCGGTTCGCTGAGCGGCTTGCCGGCCGCACGGTCCAGCCAGGTGTCCACCTCATCCGGCAGCGACCACGCCATGAACACCGTGCCGATCGGCGGCGACAGCGGGATGCGCTGGCCGACGCGGACGTGCGGCCCGAACGGCACCACCTCGCCGGCGACCGCCAGGAACACGATCTCCTCGCCCATCGCCGAGGACACCACGCACTGCAGGCCGGTCTCGGCGGCCAGGTGCTGCATCGGGGCGCGGGCGAACTCCACCAGTTCCAGGCGGCGGGCGGCGGCCGCGGAGCCCAGGGCGATCAGCGCCGGGCCGAGGGTGTACGACTTGTCGCGCGGGTTGCGCAGCAGGAAGCCGGAATCGGCGAGTGCGGTGAGCATCGCGTGCGCGGTGGCTTTGTTGATGTCGAGCCGCCGGCACATCTCCGACAGCGAGAAGGCGGTGTCGGGGTGCGCGGCGAGCAGGTTCAGCACCGCCACCGTGCGGTCCACCGCCGGGGCCGGACGCGCCATGGTCCCCCTCTATCCCTTTGTTTTCGCGGCGATCTGCGCTGTCTGGGCGAGCTGTGCTGTCTGGGCGAGCTGGGCGATGCGGTCCCCGAACGCGCGCGCCATGATCCGGTGTCCTTCGTCGCCGGGGTGGATACCGTCGGCGAGGTGTTCCGGGCGCAGCACCGCGCCGCCCCGGACCAGGTGCAGGTTCCGGTCCCCGCGCTCGCGGCGGCTGTGGACCACGTCCTCGATGGCCTCCCGCAGGTCGCCCAGCGTCGCGCCCAGCTTGTTGGGCGTCTCCTCGGCGTCCGGGCGCAGCACCGGGGAGCACACGACGATCGGCACGTCCGGGTGTCCCTCGCGCACGACGCGCAGGAACGCGTCCATGCCGGCCATCATCATCGTCGCGCTGTGCGGGATCCTGGTCCAGCAGTTCGTGCCGTGGTTCACCGAGATGACGGCCGGGGACTCCAGCGCCGCGATCTGCTCGGCCGAGACGATCTCTCCGCGGGCCGCCCCGGCGTAGCCGAGGTTCACGACGTCCAGGCCGTGCAGCCGGCCGGCGACGGCCGGCCAGGCCAGCGCCGGCTCGGACGCGGTCCAGCCCTCGGCGATCGAGTCGCCGTAGCAGATCCAGCGCGGCTGCTTGGCCACCGGGCGCAGCTCGCCCTGCGTGGCCCGCAGCGAGACGATCTCCGGCTTCATGCCCTCCGGCAGGTAGACCGTGATCGGCGACGACTCGTCGGCGTCGGACAGGTCCAGCATCGCCATGCCCTCGCCGAACATGGCGTCGGCATGCGTGATGAACTTCTCGCCCTGGTAGGCGGCGAAGAACGTGCCCGCGCCGTCCCCGCGGTAGCCGAGGTCGGCGGTCCGGGTCCGGTACGCGATCTGCACCGCCCGCGCGGACCCGGCGAACTCCAGCCGCACCCCGACCGGGACGGTCGCGGTGCCCCAGGTGTCGATCGGCAGCCGGGAGAAGTCCTTCGGATCGGCCCGCGGATAGGGCGCGCCCTGGCCGGAGGGCCAGGCGCAGCCGGCCAAGTAGGGCTCCACGGACGCGGGCCGCGAGGCACCCCCGCGCTGGCTCCGATCGGCGTTCGATACCTCGGTTCGCGCGTTGCCACCCACGCCGTTGTGAGCCGTCATCGGTTCAGTATCAGTCCTCTCCGGGCAAGGAGTACCCGAACTTGGCCGAGACTCCGCCGTCAACGACGATCGTTTGCCCAGTGATATACGACGAAAGGCCTCCGCACAAGAACAAGATTGCGTCGGCGATGTCCGGCGGGAAGGCGGATCGGCGCAGCGGGGCGTTGCGCGCGCCCCTCTCCTTCTCCGCCTCCGAGAGGTAGCCGGACACGCGCGGGGTCATGACCAGGCCCGGAGCGACGGCGTTGACGCGCACGCCCTTCGGTCCCAGCTCGACCGCCGTCGTGCGCACCAACGACATCAGGGCGGCCTTGTACGCGCCGTACGCGCCGTGGGAAGGCGCGGACTGCATGCCGGAGACGGAGGCGACCACGGTGATCACCCCGCCGCCGCTCGCGATCATCCGCGGCGCGCCGAACCGCACCGCGTTGATCGCGTGCTGGAGCACGATGCCGTGGTGCCAGTCCCAGCTGTCCTGGTCGGTGTCGAGCAGCCCGGCGTACTTCGCCATGCCGATGATGTCGACGATGCCGTCGATGCGGCCCAGCTGCGTCTCCGCGTCCTGATACAGCCGCTCGGCGGAGGCCGGGTCGACGGCGTCGCCGGCCCACGCGATGCCGGCGACCTCCTTGGCGATGTCGTCGGCGAGTCCGGTGTCGAGGTCGACGCAGAACACACGGGCACCGACGGCGGCCAGGGCGTGGCAGGCCTGGCGGCCGATGCCCTGGCCGGCGCCCAGGACGACGAAGTTCTTGGCGTCCAGGCGCAGCCGCGCGGCGTAGTCGGGGACCTCGGTGTCATCGGTGCGGGTCATCGGGGTTCAGCCCTCTCGTCCGGTTTCCGGCGACGAATCAGGAGGCGGGCTTGAGGGTGGCGTCGACCCCTTCCTTCGCCAGGGCCGGCAGCACCTCCTTGCCCAGCAGCTCGATGGTCTTCATGACCGACTCGTGCGGCAGGTAACCGAACTGCACGTAGCAGATCAGCTGGTCGACGCCGAGCTCGGCGTACTTGAGCATCTTGGTGTAGCACTGCTCCGGGTCGCCGACCACGATCATGTCGTGGTCGTTGAAGGACTTGGGGTCGAAGTTCCCGTCGGCCTGCTGCATCAGGTACGGGAACACCTTGTCCCGCTCCTCCTGCGACAAGTGCGGCAGCTCCCACTCGGCGGTGAACTCGGCGATGTTCTTGTACCACCACCAGACCGAGTCCCAGATGCCCGACTCCTCGCACTTGGCCATCGACTCCTCGCAGTGGACGAGGGTGTAGGCGGCGACGCGGTTGGTGGTGACACGGGTGATCGGCTTGGGGTCGGCGGCCGCGGCGCGGTAGAGGCGGATGTGCTCCGCCATCTTCTGGATCGGCTGCAGGATCGAGAACGACAGCAGGCCCAGGCCCTTCTCGCCGGCCACCGCGGAGGAGCCCTCGGAGGTGGCGGCCATCCAGCACGGCGGGTGCGGGTCCTGCACCGGCTTCGGGGTGACCATGCGGCGCGGGAAGTCCAGGTACTTGCCGTGGTACTCGAAGTACTCGCTCTCCCACATCCCGACGACCGCCTCGATCGCCTCCTCCCACTGCTCGCGGGAGTTCTCGCGGTCCACGCCGAACGCGGTCTGCTCCATCGGCGTGGAGCGGCCGGTGCCCCACTCGACGCGGCCGCGCGACAGGATGTCGGCGGTGGCGACCTTCTCCGCGACGCGCATCGGCGGGGTGAAGGCGTGCGGCATCAGGGTCACGCCGAAGCCCAGCCGGATCTGCTCGGTGCACTGGGACAGCGCGCCGATGATCACCTCGGGCGCCGGGGAGTGCGAGCGGCCCTCGCGGAAGTGGTGCTCGACGTGCCAGGTGGTGTGGAAGCCGAGCTTGTCGGCGAGCTTGATCTGCTCCAGGGCCTCGCGGTAGGCACGCTGCTCGGCCTCGCGCTGGCCGTACGGGTGGGGCTTGGCCCACGGCTTGGGCACGTCGATCTCGTACAGCAGGTCGAGCTTCATCCTTGCGCCTCCACGTTCGGCTCGTTTGTCGGTACAAACGCACGGTCCGCTGGTCCGAACGGACGGTATGCCGAATCTGATGGACCGTCAATAGTCATCTACGGTGCAGTTCAAGGCGGGGAGGCGCAGGTCAGAAGGCGGTCAGGAACGCCGCGACGGCGTTCGCCGCCGCAAACGGGTCGCCGGTCGCGGCCGTCGGATAGCGGGTGGCCGCGCGCGCCCAGGCGTCGTCCATCGCGAACCAGTCGGTGGCCGCGAGCTCTTCCACCGCTCCGGTGACCACCGTCTCGTACGCCGCGAAGTGCTTGCGCCAGCGCGGCAGATAGACGTCGGCCACCAGCCCGGCCAGTTCGCGTCCGCCGTAGTTGCGCAGCGCCTTGGACGCCTCCCGGTCGCCCCACGTGGTGATCAGCGAACGTGCGTCGTAACCGCCGGACCGCAGGAAGGTGCCGAGCAGGAACCGCTCGTCGGTGGCGAGCAGCGTGTCCAGCAGCCGCATCGCGTCCAGCCAGCGGCCGGTCAGGCGGCGGTAGCCGTCGAGGTTCCGGGTGACGTAAGCGTCCTTGATCTCCGGCAGCAGCACCCGCGCGTGGTTGGCGAGCGCCTGCCGGGTGAAGTCGACGACGTCATACCGGTAGGCGTCGGCGGCGCGCAGGGCCGGATCCGCTTGCAGCAGCCGGAGAACGGCGCCCTGGAACGCCGCGCCGTCGTAACGCATGGCCGGGCCGCCCGATGCCGCGGTGGTCGCCGAGAGGTCCGGCCAGGCGCTGAACAGGCTGTCCTGTGCCTGGGTGTACTTGCCCGCCGGAAGTGAGTAAGCGGTCTGTGAGAACACGCGCCACGCCTGCGCCGCGGCGGCATCCGGCCGGCCATAGCGCCGCGCGGCGTACCGCTCGAACCAGTCGGCGAGATCGACGGGATCCGCGCGCCACGCCAGCTCGGTGAACAACTCGAAGGCGGCCGGATCGTGGCCCGACGCCTCGGGCAGCCAGGCGGTCCCGGACAGCGCCGATCCGGGGCGGGACAAGGCCTTCGGGAAGCGGGCGGTCCACACCGCGGCGTTGGCGCCGAGCAGTGAGCGGCCCCCGAAGTCGGTGATCGTGCCGAAGGCGTAGGAGGTGCCGCCCCAATCGTCCTCGCGGTCGAAGGTCTCGAACTTGTCGGAACAGCCGTCGACGACGAGCACCCGCTGCCCGGCGCACACCGCGGACGCACACCCGCGCAACGCGTCCAGCACCTCGCGCCGCGGATTGTCCTGCCAGCCGAGCATCACCCACGCGGCGCCGGGGCGCGCGGTCTGAAGCGCGGTCATGACCGCGACGGCGGCGGCGCCCAGCGGCACGCCCGCGGCGCGGCCGCCCTCGTGCAGCAGATCCATCTTGTACGCGGTGCTGAGCCCGTACAGGTCGGCCTGGTGGCGGAAGAACGACTCCGCGATCCGCGCGTACAGCGGATCGCGGGTGTCGAGCCAGTCAGGACGCTGATAGCCGCCCCAGTCGCCCTGCGGTATCACCGCGGCGCCGGGGTTGCGGGAGGCGAAGCCGCCGGGCACCAGGCCCGCGTACCCGGGCAGCACCGGCGTCAGGCCGAGCTCGCGCAGCCGGTCCACGATCCGCCGCACGACGTCGACCCCGGCCTGGCGGGTCGCGGGATCGGCCGAGCCGCCCAGCGCCTGCACGTTCCCGAGCAGCCACCACGGTTGGTAGGCGGGGGCCGGGATCCAGCCGTCCACGTCCTCGGGCCGGTATCCGAACTCCGCGAAGACGCGGCGGTACACCTCGTCGTGGCCGGCGGCGACGAGCACCTCGTTGCAGCCGTGCAGCGCCAGGACGTCCAGCGTGCGCTCCCAGTCGGCCCAGGAGCGGTAGGGGCCGGCGTAGCCGTGCTCGGTGTCGTTCAACGCGAACCGGTGCGGCACCGCGGCGGCGCCGGCGAGGACGGTCGACGGCGAGGGCAGCCGCTCGGCCAGCAGCGCGACGCTGTCGCCGGGGAGCGAGACCGTCACCCCGGCGACGTACTTGAGGTACCAGCCGGCGCCGGCCAGCAGCGCGGACGTGCTCGTGCCCTCGACCACGACGGCGTACGGATCCGACGGCTGCGCCGGTGCGGAGATCCGGTAACGGTCGACGCCGTCGTCAGCCGCGGCGGCGTGCAACCGGATCTGTCCGGCGTGCTCGGGCAGCAGCCGCTCCAGCACCCGCTGGGCCGGCGTCACGTCGAACGCCTCGGGCTCCGGCGGCTCCGGGGGCCGCGCGAGGGACCGGCCCACCCGCCCGGAAACCGTCTCGGAGACCACTCCGGCGAGGGCCTCGCTCGGCGGCCTGGCCGCGGTGACCGACGCCGTCCCCGGCTCCATCGCCGCCGCGGCCCCGACGAGCGCCAACCCGCCGGTGGTGAGCCCGTATCCCAGCACCCTCCGCCGTCCGACCGACTCAGCCATGCTCCCCGCCCGTCCGTCTCCGAGACCTCCGAGAACCGCCTGCCATATAGAGAAGGCGGCGGGAGCGGGTTCGCGTTGCCACCGAGACCTATTCGTGATCAAGCGAAGGACCCGGCGGCCGAAGCACACCGGGTCCTCGCGAGCGGGGCGGAGGGGATCAGGAGTCGAAGATGAGCGCGGTCACCAGACCGGGGGCGGTCTTCTCCCAGATCGGGTACAGCGTGGTGGCGCGGCCCTGGTGGACCTTGCCGAACTTGTCCTCGACCGTGAACACCACGTCCTCGCCGTACTCGCTGGTCTTGCGGCTGAGGAGGTGGATCGTGTCCTTGTTCACCGTCCGGTTCAGGGTGACCGCGTTGCCGAAGGCGATCTCAGCGGGCTGGTCCATGCCGGTGGCGTTGATGTGCATGATCGTGGTGCCGTCCTTGTCGCGGGTGGCCCAGCCCGGGTCCTTCGGCCCGGTGGGCCGGTACCGCGTGTCGTGCACCCAGTCGAAGGAGCCGTCGAGCATGCCGTGGCCGTTCGCCACCTCGGTGGCCTGGTTGAAGGCCCAGACCAGGCTGGTGATGGCGTCCGGCTTGGCCAGCGGCGTGACCGCGAACGGCGTGCCGCCCTGGGCGGCGGCGTAGGAGTCCTGGGCCGGGGCCGTCGGCGTGGACCGCCAGGAGCCCGGAACGGAGATGCCGACGACGATCGCGAGCGCGATCGAGCCGAGGATCAGGTGCGGCTTCCAGCGCTCCTCGCGGGGCTGGTCCAGGCCCAGGAAGCGGCCCGGGGCGCTGCGCGCCAGGCCGAGGCCGAGGCCGAGCCGGCCGGTGCCGCGCCGGGGCAGCGGCGTGTCCGCGCCGTCGGCGTCGGCTTCGATGCCCGCCGCACGGGCGGCGACCGCCGCGCTCTCAGCAGCCTGACGCGGCACCGCGCCCGGCAGGTACTGGCCGAGCATCAGCTGCACCAGCCCGCCGGCCGCGACCGCGGTCGCCGGGAACATGATCATCTCGTACCGCATCAGGGTCGAGAAGCCCAGGCCGGCGGTGATCAGGTAGGTGGAGGCCGCCGCCCCCAGGAACACCGCGGCGGCGTCGGACTTGAACCGCACCACCAGCGTGACGCCGGCCGCCACGAACAGCCCGAGCAGCACGTGCTGCTCGTTCCACATGTAGCTGACCGCCTCCTGGGTGACGATCTTCAGGTAGTGCACGAACTGCCGGAAGATGCCCCAGTACGTGGTCTGGCCACGGCCCAGGACGCCGACGGTGTCGGTCTTCACCAGCATCATCGTCAGGACTTGGAGGAACAGCGTGACCGCCGACGTGACGACCAGCGAGCCCAGCCAGCGGTTGCGCCACGTGCGCTCACGCGCCAGGGCCCACAGCCAGCCCGCGCCGGCCATCGCCGGGGCCAGCACGCCGACCTGGCGGGTCAGGGCGATGAACACCGAGGCGATGCCGAGCCAGGCCAGGTTCGCCTTGCCGATGCGGCGCTCGATCGGCAGATTCGCCACGATCACCGCGGCCAGGCCCATGCCGAGGGTGTCGGTGCCGGCCCAGGCGAAACCGAAGATCGGCCCCACGGTGCTGAACGCGCCGACCACGATGATGGTGATCGCCGGCCCGTAAAGACGCTGCACGACCCGGGCGGTGGCCCACAGGAAGAGGATGTCTCCCAGGACCGGGATCGCCATCGAGCCGCCGGACAGGCCCCACATCCAGATGAACGGGATGGACAGCACCGGGTACAGCAGCCGGGTGCGCACCATCTGCCAGGTCGGGTCGTTCTCCGCGAAGAACCAGGGCGCCACGTGGTTCGGCGAGATCTCCCGGTTCATCCGCACGGCCTCGGCCCACGGGTGCCCCATGTCCTTGGCCATCATCGGCAGGTAGTAGCGGCTGTCCGGCGGGTGGTTCCAGCCCTGGCGGCTGACCAGCCCGAACCCGATGGACAGCACGAACACCGGCAGGATCGCCAACAGCACGCCGAGCTGGACGCCGAACACCTCCCGGCTCATCAGCCGGGCCACGAGACCTTCGACGTCGGGCAGCCGGGGCAAGGGCGGCCGCCGACGCTGCGGCACCGTCTTCTTGTCCTCGGCGACGGCGGTGTCCGCACTCATCCCAGTCCACTCCAGTAGGTCCGCCGGCGTTCGGCGGGGCGGGTGCCCGGCCGAAGGCCGTCAATGAACAGATGCGCGGATACCCCGCCTCGGTTGCAAGGCATGGTATCCGCGCACCGCGCGGTCCGGGGACGTGGCCCCGGAAGTCGTGGCGTCAGGCGTCGACGCGCTCGCCCGAGGTCGCCGAGAACAGGTGCGTCTCGCTGCCCCGCGGGCGGACGTAGAGCGTGTCGCCCTTCATCGGCACGGCCCGGGCGTCGACGCGCACGATCAGGTCCACGTCGTGGTCGCCGACCTGCGCCGAGCAGTAGGCGAAGGCGTCCGCGCCCAGTTCCTCGACCAGGTTCACGGTGGCCGCGATGGCGCCGTCCGCGCTGCCGACGAAGTCGAAGGACTCCGGCCGCACGCCGACGGTCAGCGTGGTGGCACCGCCACCGGAGGCCACACCCAGGGCGTCACGGGAGACCGGGATGGTCAGGCCGTCGAACTTCACGCCGCCGTCGACGATCGGCACCTCGATGAGGTTCATCGCCGGGGAGCCGATGAAGCCCGCGACGAACACGTTCGCCGGCTTCTCGTACATCGCGCGCGGGGTGTCGCACTGCTGCAGCAGACCGTCCTTCAGCACCGCCACGCGGTCGCCCATGGTCATGGCCTCGACCTGGTCGTGGGTGACGTAGACGGTGGTGATGCCCAGGCGGCGCTGGAGCGAGGCGATCTGGGTGCGGGTCTGCACCCGGAGCTTGGCGTCCAGGTTGGACAGCGGCTCGTCCATCAGGAAGACCTTCGGCTCGCGCACGATCGCGCGGCCCATCGCGACCCGCTGACGCTGACCGCCGGACAGCGCCTTCGGCTTGCGGCCGAGGTACTCGGTCAGCTCCAGGAGCTTGGCCGCCTCCTCGACGCGCTTGGCGATCGTGGCCTTGTCGACCTTGGCGATCTTCAGGGCGAAGCCCATGTTCTCGGCCACGGTCATGTGCGGGTACAGCGCGTAGTTCTGGAACACCATCGCGATGTCCCGGTCCTTCGGCGGCAGGTGGGTGACGTCGCGGTCACCGATGAAGATGCCGCCGCTGGAGACCTCCTCCAGACCGGCGAGCATGCGCAGCGACGTGGACTTGCCACAACCGGAGGGGCCGACGAGAACGAGGAACTCGCCGTCGGCGATCTCCAGGTTCAGCTTGTCGACGGCGGGGCGCTCGGCGCCCGGGTAGACGCAGGACGCGTCCTGATAGACGACACCAGCCATGGTGCTCTCCTTTTCAACCGGCAGGAACGTGCCGGACGATCCGAGTTGGAAAGGTGGTCGGGCGCGGAGTGCGCTCGGCCGTAGAAGTGACGGTACCTCGCGGGGGGCGGGGTTGTCACCAGGCCTGCCGAGTGACCACCCCGCCACCGTCCTAGCAGGTCACGGCCACTGCTGCGTCAGGAACGCACTGTAACCGTAGGTCGGGATCGAGCCCGACTGGCGGATCCAGGCCTGCAGGTGCACCAGGCCCGTCGGGTTGTCGTTGCCCTTCTTCACCAGGAAGTGCGCGACGCCCTCGGAGTCGGTCAGCGCGATCGCGGGGTTGCCCGCGGGGCCGCCGTTGATGCTCAGGTTGCTGCCGGTGATGCCGCTGGCGCTGAAGTCCACCTGGTTGAGCATGACCTGCACGCCCTTGGTCTTCGACGGCCGGCTGTGCCGGTCGCGCAGCTGCACGTCCACCACCGCGGTGTCGCCCGCCGCGTACTTCCGGCCCAGGTCGTCCAGGAAGCTGGTGCTGTACCGGGCGATCGCGGTCTTGGGCGCGTAGCTCACCGAGGCCGGGACGTCGGAGACGGCGGCCAGGGTGAAGTCGCCGCCGACGCCGGGGCTGGAGCCCATGCCGGGAGTGGAGATGACGAACTCGGCGCTGCCGTGCGCCGGGACCTTCTCCGGCCCGGAGACCTCGTTCCAGAACGAGGTGGAGTAGCCGTTGGTCATCATGAAGTGCGGGTTGATCGCGTCGCCGGTCTTGTTCTTCACCTGCACCGTGATCTGGTCGATCTGGTTCAGGGGCCCGTTGGTGGCCACCTTGACGATCTTCAGGCTCAGCGGCTGCGGCGACGTCAGGCCCAGCACCCACAGACCGGTCGCGGGCAGCAGCGCCGCCCCGCTGATCCACAGGCGGCGCCGGGCGGCCAGCAGCGGCCAGGGCCGCGGCGAGTCCTCCTGGTCCTTGTCAGCGGTCAGCAGCACGACCGCCCACACCAGCGCCGGGATCGCGAAGTACTCGATGAGCGGACGGCCCTGGAACACCAGCGCCATGGCCGGAGCCACCACCCACGCCGGGCGGAACTTGTCGAAGTAGAGCACGAAGATGACGAAGAACCCGGCGTAGACCGCGGCGCCCCCGAGCGAGTACATGCCCAGATCGCCGGTGCCGAAGTGCAGGCTGATCGGGATGTCGACCAGGCCCTCGCCCTCGGCGATCGCCTTCTGCCGCAGCGGCTCGGTCACGCCGGCCAGCCAGGAGCCCGGGTTCCAGATGATGAACGGCGAGTTGATCACCAGCATGGTGGCGACCGAGATCACCGAGAACAGCGCGGTGACCCGCAGCGCCGCCTTCGCCCCGAGCTCGGGCCAGCGCACCAGGAAGATCGCGGTCACGAAGAACGGCGCGAGCATCCAGGACAGCTGCTGCACCGACAGCGCGAACCCGAAGCACACGGCGGCGATCCAGGCCCGCCGGTCCAGCCGGCCGCCGCGGCCGATGCGCTCCCAGCCGGCCACCGCCACCATCAGGAACGGCAGCATGATGATGCCGACGATGCCGCCGCGCGCGTGGTCCATCAGGATCGGGTAGCCGACGCAGATGATGGTGGCCACGCCACGGTAGTCGCGCGGCAGCAGCTTGTAGGCCACGAGCAGCGCCGCCACCAGCGCGCCGGAGCAGACGAAGGCGACGGTGTGGTAGTCGTGCAGGACGCTGTTCCCGGCCCAGCTCAACAGCACCGGGACGGCCGGGTAGTCCAGGCCGTGGGTGTAGGTGCCGTCGAGCAGCTTCGTGTAGAACTGGCTCGACATCGCGTAGTGGTGGAACGCCGGAGTCAGGTCCGCCCCGTACGGGTTCTTGCCCTGGCCCAGCAGGTGCGCCGACCACTGGACGAAGATCTCCTCGTCCGTGCCGTAGGAGATGCCCGAGACGATGATCCCGACCGCGTAGCAGATGATGCCGAACGCGGCGGTGGCCACCAGGATGTGGTTCGCCCGGTTCAGGGTCCGCACGTCCTTCGCGGCCATCGACGTGACCGCGACGCCCAGCGCGGCGACCGCGCCGAGGGCCACGTACACACCGGTGGCGGGAACCGCGGACTGGAACGGGAAGATCTGGAAGACGGCCCAGAAGACGCCAGAGGCCGCGATCAGGGTGATGGCCCGGTGGACGAGCGTCGGGCCTGTCGCCGCGGCCTCTCCGTCGGGGGCGTCGCCGGCATCCTGGTCGAGCCGTTTCACGGCTATTTCGCTCATGGTGTCCTCTCGGGGGCTTGGCAGGGCACGAGCGTGCGGTCGGAGATTTGAGGGATCGTAGCCCGGGTCAGATGCGGGCGGAGAACTCCGTCTGGCCCAGGACCGACAGGGCAGTGGGGTTCTGCCCCATCTTCGCCGGCTGCCGGGCGTACACCAGGTATCCCTCATGCCGCTGCTGACCGGAGCACACGTACTTCGACGTGACGAACAGCGCCTGCGCCGGGTCGGTGAGGCACACCGGCTGGCCGCGCCGCGCCGCCTCCAACACCACGCCCGGGACGTCCGGACCGATGTTCGGGCCGACGTCGATCGTCAGCATCCGCCCGGCCGCCCGCTGCTCGAGGCCGGACAGCACCTGGGCGACGTCCGGGTCGGGGTTGTAGTTGCTGGTGATCTGCGGGACGGTCGCCGCCGCGACGCCGGCCGCCAGCACCGCCGCCACGATCGCGCCTCGGGGCAGCGCGCTCGGAGTGGCCGTGCACGCCACCCACAGCCGCACGCCGATGACGATCAGCAGCAGCGGCACCGTCATGCTCGACCACAGGCCGATGTACGTCTGCGTGATGTCGTCGATACCACGCAGGGCGTAGTAGACCATCAGGGCCGACGCCGCGCAGCTGAGGATCACGACGCCGACGAAATAGCGCCGCACGTCGGGGTCCGGGAAGGTCCAGGCGCAGACCGCGGCGGTCAGCACCACCGCGACGAAGACATAGAACGGGTGCGAGCCGTGCCAC
Source organism: Catenulispora subtropica (assembly GCF_039531675.1). Lineage (NCBI taxonomy): Bacteria > Bacillati > Actinomycetota > Actinomycetes > Catenulisporales > Catenulisporaceae > Catenulispora > Catenulispora subtropica. The sequence continues at coordinate 12,361 of NZ_BAAAQM010000026.1, read as the reverse complement.
CAGTAGGCGTCCATGTACTCGACCGCCTGCTTGAGCGTGTGGTGGCCCGCCTTGGACGAGGTGCTGTAGTCGATGTACTTCTTGAACTCGCCGGGCCAGTGCAGGATCAGATCGGCCAGGATCGGCGCCGCGAACAGCGCCGCCCAGGCTCCGGAGATGACCAGCGGCCGCCGCTCGACCCGGAACTGCGGCCGCCGGGTACGCCAGCGGCGCAGCAGCGGCACGGCCAGGGTGGTCGCCACGATGCCGCCCACGATGACGAAGAAGGACACGTGGCCGTGCACCAGCAGCAGCCCGGCGAACACCATGTACGGCAGTTCGCGCAGGCTCCCGGTGGTCACCGACGCCCCGGACACCAGCAGCAGCATGGTCGGCGGCATGTAGAGGTACGGCATCCAGGTCGACGCGATCATGTCGTTGCCGCTGACCGACGTCTGATACGCCAGGAACACGAAGGGCACGGCCGCCACCAGCAGCGCCACGGCCGGCGAGCGCAGCTGCCGCCACACCACGCGGACGCTCAGCGCCAGGATGAAGGACTCGAAGAGCAACGCGCCGAGGAACTGCGCGTTGTACGGCCGCGGCGTGATCGGCAGCAGGTCCCGGAAGAGCAGTTCGCCGGCGGTGAGCAGGTATATGAACGCCGGGCCCGGGTGGTGGAAGCCGACCCGCGAGTAGTTGCCGAACAGCAGCGACAGGTGCTTGCCCTGGCGGGCCAGGATCGAGTTCAGGGCCTCGTCGCCGTATTCGTGGACAGACCGCGAGAACACCCAGCCGTTGCGCGCGATGAGCACGGCCGCGAGCACGGCGAAGGGCACCCACAGCACCGTTCGGTCGGTGGTGTGGCGGGAAACCGCCATCCGTACCGAGTCCAGGCGCCGGGCGACGGTCGTCATGGACGACTCCCCCGGTATCCGCCGGACACCGGCGACCGGGTCTGATATAGCGGTGCTGGTCGCGGTTTCCACACGCGGCGCCATGACACTCCTTGACGAAAACGGGCTTCGGCAGTCCCCCCGGCCGCCCGTACGGCGATCTGCGGCAGACTATCAGGCAGTCGTCACGGCTCCGGCCCAGGCCGAGGGCTTCCTACGCCATTCGCAGTGGACGAAACCGGACAAAAAGCGATGCCGCCCTTCGACCGGCACGGCACCGGGCCACAGCTTCGCGACCAGTGGCCTCATTGCGGTCTAGCGCCATGTAGAGTGCCGCAGTCGAACATCCAGCCTGCCCTTGGCCATTCCAGGAATGACATCGATGCCTGATTCCACTTCCTCGAGCGCTTTCGAGCGCGACGTCGTCGTCATCGGCGGGGGTGGCCACGTCGGCCTCCCGCTGGCCATCGCCCTCGCGGACCGCGGTTCGGCGGTGCACGTCTACGACGTGAGCGCCGACGCCGTCGCCGCCGTGAACGACGCCCGTCTGCCGTTCGACGAGCCGGGCGCCCTGCCGGTCCTCAAGCGCGTGGTCGCCGACGGCCGGCTGACCGCCTCCACCGACCCGGCCTCGGTCGGTGCCGCCGAACATGTGATCGTCGTCATCGGCACGCCGGTGGACGAGCACCTGAACCCGGACCAGACCGCGATCCCGCGGGCGCTGGAGACCTGCGCGCCGTACCTGCGCGACGGCCAGATCCTGATCCTGCGCTCGACCGTGTACCCCGGGGTCACCGAGCTGGTCGAGCGGATGATAGCCCGCCTGGGCGTGGACGTGGACGTGGCCTTCTGCCCCGAGCGGATCGCCGAGGGCAAGGCCATGACCGAGCTGTTCGAGCTGCCGCAGATCGTCTCCGGCCGCACCGAGCGCTCGCAGCGGCGGGCCGCCACGCTGTTCGGCACGCTGACCGACAAGATCGTGCCGCTCAGCCCGGAAGAGGCCGAGCTGGCCAAGCTGTTCACCAACACCTGGCGCTACATCAAGTTCGCCGCGGTGAACCAGTTCTACATGATGGCCAACGACCGCGGCCTGGACTTCGAGCGCATCCGGCAGGGCCTGTCCCAGGACTACCCGCGGGCCGCCGACATGCCCGGTGCCGGGTTCGCCGCCGGGCCGTGCCTGTTCAAGGACGCGATGCAGCTGGCCGCGTTCCACAACAACAACTTCACGCTCGGTTACGCGGCGATGACCACGAACGAGGGCCTGCCGCTGTATGTTGTGGACCGGCTGGACTCGCAGTACGACCTGAAGAACATGACCGTGGGCATCCTCGGCATGGCCTTCAAGGGCGGCTCGGACGACATCCGCTCCTCGCTGTCCTACAAGCTCAAGCGGATCCTGAAGTTCAAGGCCGGAGCGGTGCTGTGCACCGACCCGCTGGTGACCACGGACGCCTCGCTGGTCAGCCTGGAGGAAGTGCTCGAGAAGGCCGACCTGCTGATCATCGGCGCCCCGCACCCGGAGTACCGCGACCTGCGCTCCGAGGTTCCGGTGGCCGACATCTGGAACATCCTCGGCAACGGAGTACGGATATGACACCTGCACCGAACCCGAAGGTCTCGGTGGTCATCCCCGCCTACAACGAAGGCGAGCACATCCTGCCGGTCCTGGACCGGCTCTTCGAGGCGGTCACGCTGCCGTGCGAAGTCCTGGTCGTGGTGGACAGCGCCGACGACCTCACGGTGCCGGTCATAGAGCGCTACGCCGAGGCCGAGCCGCGGCTGAAGATCCTGGTCAACACCTACGGCCGGGGACCGGCCAACGCCATCCGGTACGGCATCGACAACGCCAAGAGCCCGGCGGCGGTGGTCACCATGGCCGACGGCTGCGACGACCCGCGGCAGATCGACGACCTGGCCCGGCTGGTGGAGCGGGGGGTCGCCGTGGCGGCCGCCTCGCGCTACATGGCCGGCGGCCAGCAGGTGGGCGGCCCGCTGCTCAAGGGCCTGATGTCCGGCACCGCCGGCCGCTCGCTGGCCTGGTTCGCCCGGGTCGGCACCCGGGACGCGACCAACTCCTTCAAGGCCTACTCCACGGACTTCGTCCGGGAGGTCGGCATCGAGTCCCGGGACGGCTTCGAGATCGGGATCGAGCTGGCCGCCAAGGCCCGCCGGCTGCGCCGCCCGGTCGCCGAGATCCCGACCATCTGGCTGGACCGCACCGAGGGCGACTCCAACTTCCAGCTGCGCAAGTGGCTGCCGAAGTACCTGCGCTGGTACCGGTTCGCCTTCGGCAAGCCGCTGACCGTCGAGCAGCTCCGTTCCAAGACCAAGCACTGACCTGCAGAAAGCGAAACCATGTCTGAGAAAGTCCTCGTCTCCGGCTCGGCCGGCTTCATCGGCGGCTACGTCGTCGAGGAGTTGCTCTCGCGCGGCTACAAGGTCGTCGGCATCGACAACTACTCGAAGTACGGCAAGATCGTGAAGTCGTACGACGACCACCCGGACTACACCTTCCACGAGGGTGACGTCCGCGACACGCCCCTGATGACCGAGCTGCTCTCGGACTGCGACCACTTCATCGCGGGCGCGGCGCTGATCGGCGGCATCTCCTACTTCCACACCTACGCGTACGACCTGCTCGCGACCAACGAGCGGATCATGGCGTCCTCCTGCGACGCGGCCATCGCCGCGCACGCCGGCGGCACCGGCCGCCTGAAGAAGGTCACGTACATGTCGTCCTCGATGGTGTTCGAGTCGGCGACCGAGTGGCCCTCGGTGGAGGGCTCCGAGCGCCGGGTGGCCCCGCCGCTGTCCTCCTACGGCTTCCAGAAGCTGGCCGTGGAGTACTTCGCGCGGGCCGCGTGGGACCAGTACAAGCTGCCGTACACCATCGTGCGGCCGTTCAACTGCGTCGGCATCGGCGAGTCCCGCGCGCTGGGCGACGAGGAGATCCTGTCCGGCAACGTGAAGCTGGCGATGAGCCACGTGGTGCCGGACCTGGTCCAGAAGATCGTCAAGGGCCAGGACCCGCTGCACATCCTGGGCACCGGCGAGCAGATCCGCCACTACACCTACGGCGGCGACCTGGCGCGCGGCATCGTGACCGCGATGTCGCACCCGGACGCGCTGAACGACGACTTCAACCTGTCCACCCCGGCCGGGCACTCGGTGGCCGAGCTGGCGCAGGCGATCTGGACCAAGATCAAGGGCCCGGACGTCCCGATGACCCTGGTCTCCGACGACCCGTTCGAGTACGACGTGCAGCGCCGCGTGCCGTCCACCGACAAGGCGAAGGAGATCCTCGGCTTCGAGGCCACCACCTCGCTGGAGACCATGCTGGACGAGGTCATCCCGTGGATCGTGACCGCGGTGGAGAACGGCACGATCTAGCCGTCCGCACCGCGACGCACCGCGCGCCGCTCCCGGAGCCAGGTCTCCGGGGGCGGCGCGTCGTGCGATGGGGACACCGCCCGGTCGCCGCCGCGACGACCCGGAGGCCTGCCGACCGGAGCCCGTTGGGCGGCCGTCCTCTTAAGTAGCATGTCGACCGTCGCCCCCGTACCGGACGGCGACGCCACGGGGAACCGAACCGACCAGAACCTGAAGGAGGTGCGCGGCGATGACCGACTACGACGACGTGTGGATCGTGATACCGGTCTACAACGAGGGAGCCGTGATCGGCGACGTCGTCGAGCGCACGCGCGAGACGTTCCCGAACATCGTGTGCGTCGACGACGGCAGCCGCGACGACTCCGCCGCCCGCATCGCCGGGACCGGGGCGCACCTGGTGCGGCACCCGGTGAACCTGGGGCAGGGCGCGGCGCTGCAGACCGGCATCTCCTACGCGCTGGCCCAGCCGGGCATGCGGTACCTGGTGACCTTCGACGCCGACGGCCAGCACCGGGTGGAGGACGCCGAGGCGATGCTCGCGGTGGCCCGGTCCGAGGGCGCCGACGTGGTGCTCGGTTCGCGGTTCCTGCAGCAGAACGAGCAGATACCGCTGCTGAAGCGGGTCGTGCTGCGCACCGTGGTGGCGCTGAGTCCGACCGCGCGCAAGCTGAAGCTCAGCGACGCGCACAACGGCCTGCGGGTGCTGAACCGGGAGGCCGCCTCGAAGCTGCGGATCACCATGAACGGCATGGCGCACGCCTCGGAGATCGTGGGCTTCCTGGCCCGCTCCGGGCTGAAGGTGAGGGAGGTGCCGGTGACGATCCTGTACACCGAGTACTCGCGGTCCAAGGGCCAGTCGCTGATCAACGGCGTCAACATATTGTTCGACCTGTCGATCCGGCAGCGGGGGGCGTGAGACACATGGTCATCCAGATCGTCCTGATAGCCACGGCGCTGGTGCTGTTCGCCTTCTTCGTGCGCAGCTCGCACTCGGTGCGGACGCAGGCCTTCAAGCGCATAGGCTTCGTGGTCTTCCTGTTCGTCAACCTGGACGCGGTGCTGCGCCCGGACGACACGACATGGCTGGCGCACAAGGTCGGGGTCGGCCGTGGCGCGGACTTGTTGCTGTATCTGTTGGTGGTGGCCTTCGCGTTCTTCTCCGTCAACACCTTCCTGCGCTTCCGCAACCTGGAGCGGCGGTTCACCGATCTGGCCCGGAGCATCGCGCTGAGCAACGCGCAGACTCCGGACGAGCGGGCGCTGCCGGCCGGGCACGCCCCGCAGCCCCGGAAGCCCGACCCGTCCGAGCAGCCCTCCGTGCTCTCCGGGGGTCTGCCCCGATGACGTGGCTCGTCACCGGCGGCGCGGGCTACATCGGGGCCCACGTCGTGGCGGCACTGCGGGCCGACGGCCGGAGCGTCGTCGTGCTCGACGACCTGTCCACCGGCCTCAAGGAGCGGGTCCCGGACGGCGTGCCGCTGGTCGTCGGCTCGGTCCTGGACCGCGCGGTGCTGGACGCCGCGATCGCCGAGCACGGCGTGCGCGGCGTGGTCCACCTGGCCGGCAAGAAGCGGGTCGACGAGTCGGTCGCCGAGCCGCTGCGCTACTTCCACGAGAACGTCGAGGGGCTGCGGGTCCTGCTGACCGCGATCGCCGACCACGGCGTCGGTGCGCTGGTCTTCTCCTCCAGCGCCGCCGTCTACGGCATGCCGGACGTGGACCGGGTGACCGAGCGGACACCGTGCGTGCCGCTGAGCCCGTACGGCCTGACCAAGCTGGTCGGCGAACAGATGATCGCCGCGGCCGCCGCCGCCCACGGGTTCGCGCACGTCAGCATCCGCTATTTCAACGTCGCGGGCGCCGCCACGCCGGAGCTCGGCGACCGCGGCGCGGCCAACCTGATCCCGATGGTCTTCGAGCGCATCGCCGCCGGCCTGCCCCCGCGCGTGTTCGGTGACGACTACCCGACACCCGACGGCACGTGCATCCGCGACTACATCCACGTCTCCGACCTCGCGGAGGCCCACGTGGCCGCGGTCCGGCGCCTGGCGGCGGACCCGGCCACCGCGCTGGTGGTGAACGCCGGGCGCGGTGTGGGCGTGTCGGTCCGCGAGATCATCGCGACCGTCGGCGCGGTGGTCGGCGACCCGGAACTGCGCGGCGTCGTCGAGGCCCGGCGGCCCGGAGACCCCGCACGCTCGGTGGCCGCCGCCGACCTGATCCGGGCCGAGCTGGGCTGGTCGGCGCGGCTGGACGTGCGGGACATGGTCGAGTCGGCCTGGGCCTCCTGGACCCGCTGAGACCGCCGGAGCGACCCAGCCTTCACCGGGGTGGCGGATTCCCGCCACCCCGCGTGAGCTCTCGCGATCACCGGCAACCGGATCCACGTCGGCTCGGCACTTCCCGAGCGAGGAGAAGCACACGCATCCGCCCCGGGCCGCCGATCCTGACGGGTAATATGTTCGCCGCTCCGGGCCCCCGCCTCCAGCCCGGCCGGACAGACCGGCAGCCCCCCACCGAAAGTGACACCATGTCCGCAGACGAAGTCGACATATTCGTGCCCTTCTACGGCGATCCCGGGTTGCTGAAGCAGACCGTGCAGAGTGTGTTGAAGCAGAACAATCCGAACTGGCGGCTCACGGTCGTCGACGACGGATACCCCGACGAGACGATTCCGGGGTACTTCGCCGAGCTCGCCGAGAAGGACGAGCGGGTGCGCTACGAGCGCAACGAGAAGAACCTGGGGGCGAACGGCAACTTCCGCAAGTGCCTGGGCCTGGCCGAGTACGACCTGGTCGCCATCATGGGTGCCGACGACCTGTACCGGCCCAACTACGTGGACGTGGTCCTGTCCGCCTACCGGACCTTCCCGGACGCCGCCGTGGTACAGCCCGGCGTGCAGGTCATCGACGAGCACAACACCCCGGTGCGGCCGCTGGTGGACACCGCCAAGCAGCGCATCTACATGCCGAAGGTGGCCGAGCCCACCCGGCTCTCCGGCGAGGAGCTGGCCGCCAGCCTGCTGGCGAGCAACTGGACCTACTTCCCCTCGCTGTGCTTCAGCCGCGAGCGGGTCACGAAGATCGGCTTCCGCCAGGGCCTGAACGTGGTGCAGGACCTGGCGCTGCTGCTGGACCTGGTGAAGTCCGGGGGCTCGATGGTGGTCGACCCCACGGTGTGCTTCGAGTACCGGCGGCACAGCGCCAGCGACTCCTCCTGGCGCGCCCTGGAGGGCACCCGGTTCGTCGAGGAGCGTGACTACTTCCTCACGATGGCCGGCGAGATGGAGGCCCTGGGCTGGCACAAGGCGGCCAAGGCCGGGCGCCGGCACATCTCCTCGCGGCTGAACGCCGCCACCTTCCTGCCGGCCGCCATCAAGAAGAAGCACACCGCCGGCATCAAGAACCTGGCCCGCCACGCCTTCGGCCCGGCCAAGCCCTCGACTTCCAAGGAGAACTCGTGACCACCGCCTTCGAAGCCGACCTGGTCGTCGTCGGCTCCGGGTTCTTCGGCCTGACCGTGGCCGAGCGGGTGGCCTCGCAGCTGGGCAGGCGGGTCGTGGTGCTGGACCGGCGCGACCACCTCGGCGGCAACGCCTACTCCGAGCGCGAGCCGCAGACCGGCATCGAGGTGCACCGCTACGGCGCGCACCTGTTCCACACCTCCAACAAACGGGTGTGGGACTACGTGAACCAGTTCACCGCCTTCACCGGCTACCGCCACACCGTGTGGTCGATCTTCTCCGGCCGGGTCTACCCGCTGCCGGTGAACCTGGGCACCATCAGCGAGTACTTCGGCCGCGCGCTGACCCCGGACGAGGCCCGCGAGCTGATCGCCGACGAGGCCAAGGAGATCGACTCGGCGCACGCCGCGAACCTGGAGGAGAAGGCGATCTCGCTGATCGGCCGCTCCCTCTACGAGGCGTTCATCCGCGGCTACACCAAGAAGCAGTGGCAGACCGACCCGACCGAGCTGCCGGCCGAGGTGATCACCCGGTTGCCGGTCCGGTACACGTTCGACAACCGGTACTTCAACGACACCTACGAGGGCCTGCCGGTCGACGGCTACACCGCGTGGCTGGAGAAGATGGCCGACCACCCGAACATCGAGGTGCGGCTGGACACCGACTTCTTCGAGGTGCGCGACCAGATCCCGGCCGGGACCCCGATCGTCTACACCGGGCCGCTGGACCGGTACTTCGACCACTCCGAGGGCGAGCTGGGCTGGCGCACCCTGGACTTCGTCCAGGAGGTGCTGCCGGTCGGCAACTTCCAGGGCACCTCGGTGATGAACTACGCCGACGAGGACGTGCCCTACACCCGGATCCACGAGTTCAAGCACTTCCACCCGGAGCGCGAGAGCCCGGCGGACAAGACGGTGATCGTCCGCGAGTACTCGCGCTTCGCCGGCCCCGGCGACGAGCCGTACTACCCGATCAACACCCCCGAGGACCGGCGCAAGCTGCTGGCCTACCGGGAGCTGGCGGACCGGGAGGCCGACGTGCTGTTCGGCGGCCGGCTGGGCACGTACCAGTACCTGGACATGCACATGGCGATCGGCTCGGCGCTGAGCCTGGTGGACAACCGGCTGACGCCGTACTTCACCGAGGGCGCGCCACTCAAGGCCGGACTGGCGGACTGAGGCGGCCCGGCGCGTGAACCCCACCGCGATACGCCGGCTGCTGACCAGCCCGACCGTGGCCATGAGCGGCTCGCTCGTCCTGGTCGCCGTCGCCGGCTACGAGTTCCTGTCGCTCGCCGGAACGCTGCCGGACCGCCACAAAGCGGCCACGGCCTCCTTCTACGTGGTCGTCAACACTGTCGGCCAGGGCATCTTCATCGGCCTGGAGCAGGAGGTGAGCCGCTCGGTCAGCCACGCCTCGGCCACCGGCTCGCCGCTCCAGCCGGTGGTCCGCCGGGCGTTCCGGCAGACCGCGCTGCTGCTGGCGGCTTGTCTGCTGCTGATCGCGGCGCTCTCGCCGCTGCTGGTGGCCGGTCCGCTGCACGGCGAGTGGCCGCTGATCGGCGCGGTGTTCCTGGGCACCTGCACGGCGTCGCTGTCGTATTGCGCCCGGGGGCTGCTCGGCGGCACCCAGCAGTTCGGCAACTACGGGCTGACGCTGCTCGCCGAGGGCGGGACCCGGCTGTTGCCGTGCTTGGCGCTGGCCGCGGCCGGCGCGGGCTCGATGCTGTCGTACAGCTACGTCTACGCGCTGGGGCTGCTGTTCGCCGCCTCGGTCGGGTTCTGGCGGCTGCGGCCGTTCCTGCGGCAGGCGCTCGGTGACGGTGGCGCTCCGGTCGCGTCCGGCCGCGTCGGTGCCGAAGGCTCTGCCGGTGCCACTGCCACTGCCACTGCCACTGCCGGTATCGGTGCCGGAGGCGGAAACTCCACCGATGCCGCCCCCGCCGCCGGCCTCGCCCGCTGGGTCTCGGCCAGCCTCCTCTTCCTGGTCGGCGCGGGCCTGCTGACGCAGCTCGTGGCCAACCTGCCGGCCCTGGTCGCCAGCTCGCGGCTCAGCCACGCCTCGGGCACGGCCGCCGCGTTCGTGCAGGCCGCGAGCCTCACCCGGATCCCGGTGCTGCTGACCGGCCCGGTCACCGCGTTCCTGCTGCCCCGCCTGACCTCGGCCGGCGCCCGGGGCGACACCCACCAGGTGCGCACCACGGTGCTGGCCGGCGTGGCGGCGATGCTGAGCCTGTCCCTGGCCACCGCGGTCGGCCTGGCGGCGCTCGGACCGTGGGTGCTTTCCACCTTCTTCCACGCGCACGGCATCTCCGCGTGGTCACTGGCCGTGATGGGCGCGGGCACCGGCGGCATCATGGCCGTCAGCGTGTTGCAGCCGGCGCTGGTCGGCCTGGGACGGCAGCGCCTGGTCCCGCTCGCCTGGGGCACCGGGGCCGCCGTGATGACGGTGGTCCTGGTGTGGCCGGCGGGCGCGGTGTCGGCGGCCGTCGCCGGATCGGTGGCCGGACCCGCGGTGGTGGCCGCGATGATGGGTCTGGGCGTCATGCGGGGCGTCGCCGCCCCGACCGCCGGAGCCACGGCGTCCGGCGCCGGCGCCGGCCCGACACTGCTGGAGACTCGGGCTGTCGATGCGTGATCAGGGTATAGCGGTAGGTGACAGAGTGCTCATGACTGGCGCGCCGCCCATCTGGGCTGTGGGATCCTCCACGGTGACGACCGGGTATGGTCTACTGGCGCGCTCTCGTCGCCGCCGATGACGGCGCGCCCCTTTCGCCCCGGAAAGCTGACCAGCGCAGGCCCCGAAGAGGTTCCCTTGTCCACTGCGAGCCAGGAGACGGCAGGCACGGCGACCACCGCGGTCGCGCCCGCCGGCCCGTCCGGTCGAACAGGTCGAATACGAACCCTGCTGTCCCGGGGCTTCGTGGAGCCGGTTTCCGTGGCGTTCGGCGCGGCCGTACTGCTGTTCGCGCGGCTGATGTTCCCGGCCCCGGTCGGCGTGGCCGACAACTACGACGGCAGCCGGCTGCTGTGCCACCTGAGCCTGAAGTCGGTGGCCAACACCGACTCCATGCGGATGTGGGTGACCTGGCAGTACATCCACAAGTCGGGCTACAACTGCGCGACCGACAACTATTTCGGGGTGGACCTGCCGCACCCGGCGTACTCCTCCAGCCAGCTGCTGCTCCTGAACGTCGGGAACCAGCTGACCAGGTGGCTGGGCCTGAAGAACCAGTTCGGCGACACCGCCCTCGACCTCCGGGTGATGGCCGCGGTGGCCTGCGTACTCATCGGCATCGCGATCGGCCTGCTGTTCGCGGTGCTGCGCACCCGCCGCCTGTTCCGCTACCTCCTGTGCGGCGCGCTGCTCGTGGTGGTGGCCGACGCCAGCTTCATCGATTTCGCCGCCTCCCCGCTGAGCGAGATCTCGGCGGTCATCGGCCTGCTGTTCCTGCTGCCGGCCCTGCTGCTGCTGTTCCGGGAGGGCCGGTCCCGCTGGGCGGGCTTGGCACTGGCCCTGGGCGCGGGCCTGTTCCTGACCACGTCCAAGGCCCAGATGCTGGTGCTGATCGCACCGCTGGCGCTGCTGATGCTCGCCTTCCCGATCCGGGTGGCGTTCCTGCGGGGCCGGATCGGGGCCCGGGTGATCCCGGTCGGAGCGCTGGTGGTGCTGCTGGCCGGCTCCTACGCGTTCACGCCCAGGCAGGACCCGCACTTCACGCTGCAGACCAAGGCCGACTTCCTGTTCAACGAGCTGCTGTACGTGAGCCCGGACCCGGCCGCGGACATGAAGGCGCTCGGCGTCCCGTTCTACTACCAGGCGCAGGTCGGACGCACCGCGTGGTGCCAGCCGTTCTACATCAGCGTCCAGAGCACCGGCCAGTACGACTCGAAACCGGACAGCGTCAAGTACGTGGCCCGGGACAAGGCGGCCGAGCCGGCGCTGGAGAAGGCGATGTCGACCGGGAACACGTCCAAGTTCCTGCTGACGCACCCGGACCGGGCGATCCGTGTCGCCAACGACGCGGCCAACGCCTTCTTCTACGTCCGCCCCACCTACACCGGGTCCTGCTGGGTCACGCACGACAACCAAGCCATCCCGCTGGGCAACTACGCCCAGGTCGACCAGAAGGCCGTCCAGGCCGGCAAGATCCAGAACAACCCCAACCAGGTCGACAAGCGGTTCACTCCGGTGACCAGCACGCTCGGCCTGTTCCGCGACACCGGCCTGATCCCCCTGCTGCTGCTCTGGCTGCTGCCGGCGGCGGTGGCGGTCCGGCTGCTGGCCCGCCGCCGGGAACGGGCCGCCGGCGAGCGCAAGGCGCTCGCCTGGACCACGCTCTTCCTGACGTCCGTGGCGATCCTGCAGTTCGGGGCTGGGGCGTACTTCGACGGCATCGACACCAGCAAGCACCTGAACCTCTCCATCTTCGCGTCGGTGGTGGCCGTCGTCACCGCCGTGGCGACCGCCCGACTCCGTCCCGAGCCGGCCGCCGCCGCCGACGCGGGCGCCGTCCCCGACCAGACCAGAAAGAGCGAAGCCGACGTGACATCTGCGTCCACAGACAAGAACCTCAGCGTCCTGGTGATCATCCCGACGTACAACGAGTCGGAGAACCTGGAGAAGATCG